>JAEZCY010000102.1 GCA_023429845.1 Acidobacteriota bacterium | reverse complement strand
GTGGACGTGAGCGCCAAGCCGGTCACGGCGCGCGTCGCGGTGGCGCGCGGCTTCGTGCGCGTGTCGGCAGCAGCGCGGCGGCTCGTGCGGTCGGGCGGCGTCAGGAAGGGCGACCCGTTGCAGGCCGCCCGCATCGCCGGGATCATGGCCGCGAAACAGACGTCGGCGCTGATTCCGCTCTGCCATCCGCTACCCGTGTCCGGTGTGGACGTGCAGGTCGAGCTCGCGCGCGGCGGCGTCGCGCTGCAGGCGACGGCGAAGACGACCGGTCAGACCGGCGTGGAGATGGAAGCACTGACCGCAGTCGCGGTCGCGGGCCTGACGGTCTACGACATGCTCAAGGCCGTTGACAAGGACATGGTCATCGAGGGCATCACGCTGATCGAGAAGCGCGGCGGCCAGAGCGGTGACGTGAAGAAACGCTAGGACCGCGTCCCCCGCGGACGGGTCTGCATCACCTCGTGAGAACCATCATGCCCATCGTCGCCACGCAGCCGGGCCGCACGTATCGCTTCCCGCCGTCGGTTCCTGCCCGCATCAGCACCCTGGCGCAATTGCCCGCCGACCTGCTGCGAGAGTACCCACGCCCCGACCTGCTGCAGCAATGCAGCGTCGACGGGCTGCGGCCGCTGTCGACCGAGCACCTCGTCGAGCGGGTGCGGGCCATCGGTCTCGCCCTCGGCGACATGGGCATCGCGCCGGGCGACCGCGTCGCGATCATGTCCGACACGCGGCAGGAGTGGGTGCTGGCCGACCTCGGCATCATCACGGCGCGAGCCGTGACGGTGCCGATCTACCCGACGATTTCGGCGCAGCAGGCGCGGTTCATCCTGCAGGACTCCGGTGCGCGCGGCGTGTTCGTCGCCGACGCGACGCAGGCGGCCAAGATCCTGTCGGTGCGGCACATGGTGCCGGAGCTCGAGTTCATCGTGGTCTTCAGCGACGAGGCGTCGCCGGCGAGCGTGCGCGAGAGCCACTCCGTGCTCCGGCTCGAAAGCGTCGTCGAGCGCGGTCGTGTGCTTGCCGCCGACAGGGAGGCCGTTGCCCGGTACGAGGCGGGCATCGCGGCCGTCCAGCCGGACGACCTGCTCACGATCATCTACACGTCCGGGACCACCGGCGAGCCGAAGGGCGTGATGCTGACGCATGAGAACGTGCTGTCGAACATCCGCGCCGTGGTGCCCGTGCTCGTGCTCACGCCGCAGGACGTGGCCCTCAGCTACCTGCCGCTCAGCCATGTCTTCGAGCGCATGGTGACGTACCTGTACCTGCACGAAGGAGTCACCGTCTGCCACGCGGAATCGATGGAGACGATCGCGCGTGACCTGCAACTCGTGCGACCCACCGTGATGACCGGCGTGCCGCGCGTGTACGAGAAGCTGCACGGGCGGATTCATGATGCCGTGGCTGCCTCGCCTGCCTTCCGGCGACGGTTGTTCGATTGGGCCGTCCGGATCGGCACGGAGGCATCGGCTGCCCGTCGGGAGGGCGGCGCGATCCCGCCGTTGATGCGGATCCAGGAAGCGGCGGCCGACGGGCTGGTAGCTACCAAGATCCGCGCGCGGGTGGGCGGCCGACTGCGGCTCGCGGTCTCGGGCAGTGCGCCGCTGCCCGCGCACATCGCCCGGTTCTTCCACGCGGTGGGGCTGCCGCTGATCGAGGGCTACGGGCTCACGGAAACCTCTCCGGTGATCTCCGTGAACCCGCAGGACAAGCCGCGCTTCGGCACCGTCGGCTGCGTGATCGACGGGGTGGAGGTTCGCATTGCCGAAGACGGGGAGATCCTGACGCGTGGACCGCACGTCATGAAGGGATATTGGCGGCGCGACGAGGACACGGCGGCGGTGCTCGACCCCGACGGCTGGTTTCACACGGGCGACATCGGCACGCTGAGCGATGACGGCTACCTGGCCGTCACGGATCGCAAGAAGGAACTGCTCGTCACGTCGGGCGGCAAGAAGATCGCCCCAGCGCCGATCGAGGCGCTGCTCAAGCGGCACCCGCTGGTGGCCGAGGCGATGGTCGTCGGTGAGGGGCGGAAGTTCCCGGCCGTGTTGATCGTGCCGAATTTCCCTGCGCTCGAACATCGCCTGAAGGTGCTCGGCCTGCCGTCCGGCTCGCGTGAGGAACTGGTGGCGCGCGAGGACGTGGTCTCGCTGTATCGTGAGGTCGTCGAGCCGCTCAATCGCGACCTCGCGCAGTTCGAACGGCTGAAGAAGGTCGGGTTGCTGCCGGCCGAGTTCAGCATCGCCGGCGGCGAGCTCACCCCGACTCTGAAGCTGCGGCGACGTGTGGTGCTCGAGCGATGGCAGACGGCAGTCGATCGGTTGTACGACGACGTGAAATAGGCGTCAGCGCCCTCGGGCCGGCTCGACGTCAGAGGAGAGGGATAGATGAACAGCCGCGTTTACGAAGCGATCAACGATCAGGTCAACAACGAGCTGTCGGCGTCGCACAGCTACCTCGCGATGTCGGGCGTGTGCGAGGAGATGAACTTCCCGGGCGCCGCCCATTGGTTCCGGGTGCAGAGCGAGGAGGAGCGGGCTCACGCATTGCGCCTCTTCGACTTCATCCACGCGCGCAACCAGGGCGTCGTGCTGCGGAAGATCCAGGCCGAGACGACGCACGCCACGACGCTGCTCGAGGTGTTCCGCGCGGCGCTGGCGCAGGAGGAGCACGTCAGCCAGCAGATCGACACCCTCTACGACATGGCGCTGCGCGAGAAGGATTTCGCGGCCGTGGCCGAGATGCAGTGGTTCGTGACCGAGCAGGTCGAGGAGGAGAAGTCGGCGCGCGACATCATCGCGCAACTCGAGATGGCGGGCACCGACGCGCGCGCGCTGCTGGTGATCGACCGGGAGCTCGGTGGCCGTGCCGACGAGGAAGGCGGCGGCGGCCACGGTGGTGGTCATGGCCGACGCCGGTCGAGCTGACGATCGGCCGTCCTACTCGAACACCTGCGCGTGGGGCAGCGGCCACCAGCGCAGCTGCACCTTGCCGATGATGTACTTCTTCGGCACGGTGCCCCAGTGGCGGCTGTCGGAACTGTTGTTCCGATGGTCGCCCATCACGAAGTAATAACCCTCGGGGATCTCCTGCGGACCCCAGTCATCGTGGCCCCGGTATTCGGGTGGGACGTAGGCGTCCTCGAGTTGCACGTCGTTGACGAACACACGGCCGTCGACGATCCGGACGCGGTCGTTCGGTTCGGCGATCACGCGCTTGACGAACGACTTGTCGGGATCCACCGGATACCAGAGCATCACGATGTCGCCCCGATGCGGCTCGCTCAGCTTGTAGATCGCCTTGTTGACGATGAGGCGGTCCTGGTCGGCCAGGGTGGGCGCCATGCTCTGTCCCTCGACCCGCGCGACCTGGAAGCCGAACGTGACGATGAGCGTGGCGTACACCGCGGCCGACGCCAGCGTCTTGAACCAGGTGAAGAGTTCCTCGACCCCGCGCACCCAGATGGACGGGCGGCTCACCTGGGCCGTCGCCACGCGCAGCGCCTCATCGGCAGCCTGGGCCGTGACCGGCGCCACGATCGGCGTGAACCCCGACGGAGGGTTCGCGGCGAGCGCGGTCGAGAAACCGGATGGGGACGAATCGACGCTCAGAGCTGGAGGTACTCCCGGAGTCGCTTGGTCTGGGCGCGGCTCACCGGGATCTCCGTCGACTTCGCGTCGCGCATCCTCAGAATGAAATTCCGGCTGAACCAGGGGACTATCTCCTTGATCTTGTTGATGTTGACAAGGTACGAGCGATGCACCCGCCAGAACGTGGCCCCGTCGAGCTGCGCCTGCAGTTCGTCGAGCGTCCGGTAGTTGGACGTCCCCGTTACCTGTGTGGCTACGACGGTCACCTCGTCCTCGTTCAACGAGGCGTAGACGAGGTCGTCGGCCTGCACCAGCAGGATCCGGTCGTCCACCTTGACGACCAGCTGTGACCGCCGGCTTTGCCGTGCGGCCACCATCTCGACAATCTGCTCGAGCGCCGCCTGGGTGACCCCCCCGGCCCGCGCCTGCTGCAGACGACGCCGGGCGCGCCCGAGCGCCTGTTCCAGCCGTGCCGGATCCACGGGCTTGAGCAGGTAGTCCACCGCGTTCACCTGGAACGCGTCGAGGGCGTACTGGTCGAAGGCCGTGACGAACACGATGTGCGGCGGCGAGGGACGCGCGGCGGCCTGGCGTGCGACCTCGAACCCGGTCAACCCCGGCATCTGCACATCGAGGAACACGATGTCGGGCTCGAGGTCGTCGAGCAGGCCCAGGGCGGCCACACCGGTGTCGGCCTGTCCGATTACGTCGATGTCGCCAGCCTGCGAGAGGAGGTAGCAGAGTTCCTCGCGCGCCGGAGCTTCATCGTCTACCACCAGGGCGCTGACCTTCATTTTACGCAGTTCGCCGGTCGGGCAGCAGGAGGTCAGGGATCTCGAGACGTACCGTCGTGCCCTGATCGGGGACGCTCGTCATGGCCAGCCGGCCCTGGACACCGTAGATTACCCGGAGCCTCTCGGCGACGTTGCTGAGGCCGATGCCGCTGGTCACCGACTGCGCCGACCGATCCTGGCCCATGCCGACGCCGTTGTCGATCACTTCGAGCACCGTCACCATTCCCTCCCGTACCGAGCGTAGCGTGATCAGGCGCTCGCCGACCTTGTCGGCAAGGCCGTGCTTGATGGAATTCTCGACGAGCGGCTGCAGGATCATGCTCGGCACGATCTGGTCGAGCGTCCCGGGGTCCAGATCCTTGTCCACGCGCAGCGAGGGGCCGAAACGGACACACTCGATGTCCAGGTACTCGTCGACGGCGGTGAGTTCGTCGCGGAGCGCGACGAAGTGGTCGTGGGAGCGCAGCCGCCGCCGCAACAACCCGGACAGGCGGTTGATCAGCATGCGGGCCGTGTCGGGGCGGGTGCGGATCAGCGACGAGATCGACGTGAGCGTGTTGAAGAGGAAATGCGGGTTGATCTGGCTGGTGAGCGCTTCGATGCGCGCTTCGAGCAGCAGCGCTTCCTGTTCCTGCAGCTTGTGCTCGATGCGTGCCGAGTTCCAGATCTTGATCGGGATGGCGACGGTGAGCGTAGTCGCCAGCAGCGTCAGCGCCAGCATGCCAGGCGTATGCGCCGGGAAGAAGAACAGGCGGTGACTGCCGTACCGATGCCCGAGCACCTGGTGGAGCACTTCGAGGGCGATGGGCGCGGCGATCAGCAGCATCTGCCAGTCGACGTCGAAGCGCCGCACGAGTTTCCAGAGGTACCGGAACAGCCCGATCAGGACGAACGGCGAGAAGTGCCAGATGGCGTTCTTCGGGCAGATCTCGCGAAGCCCGCCGCCCGCGAAACCGCACCCGACGTACAGGGGCACCGCAATCCACTCGCCACCGGCCAGCGCCGTGACGCCGACCATGGCGCCGACGATGGCGCCGGCATAGGGGCCGGCGACGAGCCCCGCCAGGTAGGCGCCCCCCAGCGAGACGTCGGCGGCGGCGTAGTTGAGGAGGAGACGACTGGCCACACCGGCAACGAGCGGCACGCCGAGGGCGGCGATGAAGGCCAGCCGTTCCGGCCAGTCGCGGCGTTCCGAGAGCAGCAAGGTCCGGAAGCGGCGGAACCGCACCAGCATCGTCGACAGCGCCGCGATCCCCGCGAGCTGGACGATCAGGGTGACGAGCAGGTACTGCTCGGCCGACAGGAAGCGCGGCTCCTGGAGCACAGTGCAGTGTAAACCCGGCTCGGCAGCCGCCGCGGTGCCTGTGGTCTTGGTACACTATTGGTTGGTCCCGTGTGCCGAGAGGCGGACGGAGAGCACCGGAGGCTCACGAGAATGATTCGACCCTGGATCGCCGGGTTCAAGACCACGCTCGGGCACATGTTCAAGAAGCCCATCAGCGTGAACTACCCGGACGAGAAGGTCCCGATGTTTCCGAAGTGGCGCGGCAAGCAGGTCTTGATGCGCGACGAGAACGGACTCGAGAAGTGTGTGGCGTGCGGGCTGTGCGCGGTGGCGTGCCCGGCTGATGCGATCTATCTCGAGCCGGCGGAGAACGACGGCAGCGTGATGGCCGGCCCGCGGTACGCCCGGACCTACCAGATTCACAAGACGCGGTGCATCTTCTGCGGCTACTGCGAAGAAGCGTGTCCGGTGTCGGCCGTCTTCATGGGCAAGGACTACGAGCTCGCCGTGTACAGCAAGGACGACTTCGTGTGGGACAAGGACGACCTCCTCGTCCCCCTGCCGGCCGGGGCCACGGGCGCGCGCAAGTAACAGCTCGTGACGCAACCCTTCCTCGAGACCCTGCGTGAGCGCGTGCTCATCTGCGACGGCGCGATGGGCACGCAACTCTATGCCAAGGGCGTCTTCCTCAACCGTGCGTTCGAGGACCTGAACCTGACGCAGGCCGACCTCGTTGTCGGCGTGCATCAGGCATACCTCCGCGCCGGCGCCGAGATCGTCGAGACCAACACGTTCGGCGCCAATCGCGTGAAGCTGGCCAGCTTCGGTCTCGCCGAGAAGGTCCACGCGATCAACCTCGCCGGCGCGCGCATCGCCAGGCACGCCGCGCGGGATGATGCCTGGGTCGCCGGGTCGATCGGCCCTCTGGGCGTTCGCGTGGAGCCGTGGGGCAAGACCGGCCTCGACGAAGCCGCGGACATCTTCGCCGAGCAGGCGCGAGGGCTCGCTGAAGGTGGCGTCGACCTCTTCGTCCTCGAGACGTTCCGCGACGTCAACGAGATTGGCGCGGCGATCAAGGCCATCCGCGGCGTCAGTCACAAGCCCGTCGTGGCCATGCTGACCACCGCCGAGGACGGCAACACCCTGGACGGCACCCCGGTCGAGCAGTTCGGTCCCCAGCTCGTGGCCTTCGGCGCGGACGTGCTCGGCGTGAACTGCAGCGTCGGGCCTGCAGCGATGCTCGACACCGTCGAGCGGCTCGCAAAGGCGGTGCCCGGTACGTTGCTCGCAGCCATGCCGAACGCGGGGAAGCCGCGCGACGTGGACGGACGGAACCTCTATCTCTGCTCGCCCGACTACATGGCGTCGTACGCGCGCCGCTTCGTCGGGGCGGGCGTGCGCCTCATCGGCGGCTGCTGCGGCACCACGCCGGAGCACGTCAAGCAGATCAGCGTGGCCGTGCGGGCGCTTGCGGCGCCGGCGGCTCGCACCCCGGTGGCGCCAGGCGTGGCCATCCACCAGCGCGAGGCCGTGGTGCCCCTGCCGGTGGACACCAAGTCCCGCCTTGCCAACGCGCTGCGGCGCGGCCGGTTCGTGACCGGCATCGAACTCGTGCCGCCGCCGGGCTTCGGCGACGACCAGATTGCGCAGCAGGCGCGCGAGGCTCGCATCAACGGCCTGGACGTGGTGCTCGTGGGCGATGGCGCGGGCAGTCGTGCCCGCATGAGTGCGCTGGCCACGGCTGTTCGCGTAGAGCAGACCGCCGGGGTCGAAGCGATCCTCCAGTACTGCTGTCGTGACCACAGTCTCCACGCGATGCAGGCGGATCTGCTCGGCGCGCATGCGCTCGGGCTGCGCAACCTGCTGCTCGTCACAGGGCGTCCGCGTCGCAGCAGCGAGTATCCCGACGCGACGGCCGTGTTCGATGTGGATTCGATCGGTCTGACCAACGTCGCCGCGCGTTTCAACAGGGGCGAAGACGTCGGCGGGCAACCGATTGGCCTCCCGACGGCGTTTCACATCGGCGTGGCGGCGAATCCGACGGCAGTCATGCCCGACCGTGAGCTGTCGCGGTACAGCTACAAGGTGGAGGCCGGCGCCGAGTTCGTGGTGATGGGGCCGGTCTACGACGTGGATGCGCTGCGGGAGTTCCTGGCCGACACGGCGAACCAGCGCGTGCCGGTGCTCGCCATCGTGCGCGCCTTCGAAAGCGCGAGGCAGGCCGAGCAGCTCGCGAACGAAGAGCCCGGCGTGAGCGTACCGGAGTCATTGGTCCATCGGATGGCCGAGGCGGATCGGATGGGACGGGCGGCAGACGAAGCCCGGGTCATCGCCCGCGAACTGGTGGTTCGGATCCGGCCGCTCGTCGCTGGCATCATTGTCGCAGGTGCGGGTGGGAAGGTGGCGGCGGCACTCGATGTCCTCGGGGCATTGCACCGCGACGCGCCCGAAAGTGATGCTGACGTCTTTGCAGGTCGGCCAGTCACCGTAGGGCAACAGGTTGGCATGGTAGACTGCGGCATCACTAGCAGCAGGGGAGCCGATTGATGGCATTGTTCGGGCGGGACCGGTCGCGCACCGAGGACGAGCTTCTCCAGGGCGACGCGGCGACGCGCGCGCTGTCAGTGACGGCGGTCGAGAACGACTTTGTCGAGCGTGTTTACGAGAAGCTCGCCAGCGTCTACGACCTGACGTTCGGCCCTACCCTGCATCCCGGTCGCGTCCAGGCGCTCCAGCGGATGGAGGTGCACCCGGGCGACAAGATCCTGGAAGTGGGCGTGGGCACCGGGATCAACTGCTCGATGTACCCCACGTCCACCGAGATCACTGGCATCGACTTCTCGGCCGGGATGCTCGAAAAGGCCCGTGAACGCGTCGTCCGCAAAGGCATCACGAACGTCCGCCTGCTGCAGATGGACGCGCAGGATCTCAAGTTCGAGGACGACACGTTCGACATCGTCTACGCGCCGTACCTCATCAGCGTGGTGCCCGACCCGGTGAAGGTCGCTCGCGAGATGCGACGCGTCTGCAAGCCTGGCGGCCGCATCATCTTCCTCAACCACTTCCTCAGCCCGAACAAGATGCTGTCGAAGGCCGAGCGGATGATCTCCCCGCTCACGGTCCACATCGGGTTCAAGTCCGACCTCGACCTGCCGGCGTTCCTGGCGCAGGCGAACCTGCAGCCGGTGTCCATCGAGAAGGTGAACATCCCGCGCATCTGGTCCCTCGTCACCTGCGTCAAGGACTAGTCGAGCAGCGCGCTGAGCATGCCGGCGGCGACGTCGGCGCCGTTCACGAGGGGCCGCTCGACCGGCGTTGGCTGGGCGAGCACCGCCGCGACGTCCGCATCCCACCGTCCGGCAGCCATCACCTCGTTCGAGACGTGACCGCACCGCAGCACCTGCGGCATCTGCGCCACCATCACGTCGTACTCACGGAAGCGTCCGCGCTCCGTATACAGCAGCGCGGTGTCGTTTGCCACGCACTCCGAGACAATCCCGTATCCGGGTTTTGACAGGACGACGTCGCACGCCGCCACGAGGTCCTCGTAGCGAAGCTGCAACTCGTCGAGGTGATCGCGGTCCACGCGCGCTGCGTCGGCGGGCGCGTCCGCGGGCGCATGGCCCGCGCCGGCCGACAGCACGAGACGGTAGGGCGCACCGGCATGGTGCGCAAGCCGCATGTCCGAGACGCCATACCCGCCGAACGAGATCAGGACGCGCGGACGCGAGTCGTCCCACCCAAGGAGGCGACGCGTTTCCGCGGGATCCCGGCGTGACCGCCGCGCAATCCACGGAAACTCGACGACGGTCCTGAAGGTCGCGAACCCCCCATGCATCGGGAGGCGCCATGCCGTGCCGGCGTCCGCGTAGCGATCTGCAAGTCGCCGCGGCAGATCTGCGTACTCCGGGTGGTCCTGCGTGAAGTCCTCGTAGATCCAGTCCCAGGTGAAATTGGCCAGGGCCACGGCAGGGATGTCCGACGCCCGGGCCGCCGTGAACGGCATCGCCGGTACATCGCAGACGACCGCGCCGACGTCGAGTCGACGGAACTCACGCGCGAGATGAGCCGCGGCGACGTCGGCCGTGTGCTCGAACGCCGCTGCGGCGGAGAGCGTCGCGGGGATGTCCATCGACAGGCTGTCGCCCTGCACGGCCCCGGTGTCCACCGCGTACTCGTTGATGGCGACGGGGACGCGCAGCGTGCGCTCGAGCAGCCAGCGTGAGGCCTGCGTGAACAGGTGGATCGTCTGATCGGGGCGCAGCGCCCCGAAGGCGTTGATGACTTCGACCTGGCGGCTCGCGTGCCCGAACCCGTGGCCGGAGATGCAGAACGCGATCGCCACGCGTCAGCTGGCGACGGCGGGTTCGGTCGGTGCGCTCGGCGGTTCCGCGCCGGTGTCGCCGGCCACCGGCGGCACATGGGCTCCGAGCGCGATCTCCACCACCTGCTCGAAGGACGTGACCGGCTGGAATGTCATCTCGCTGCGTGCTTCCGCCGTCAGCTCGTCCAGGTCGTCCTCGTTCTGCGCCGGCAGGATCATCGTCTTCACGCCCTGCCGTCGTGCCGCGAGCGCCTTCTCCTTGATGCCGCCGACGGGGAGGACGAGGCCGCTCAACGTGATTTCGCCGGTCATCGCGACGTCTGGCTTCACGGGGGTTTCCCGCACCGCCGAGAGGATCGCCGTGGCCATGGTCACACCGGCTGACGGACCGTCCTTCGGAATGGCTCCGGCCGGGACGTGCAGGTGCAGGTCGTGCTTGCTGAAGATGTCGTCGGCGATGCCCAGCGCACCCGCGCGTGATCGGACGTGGCTGAGCGCCGCGCGCGCCGATTCCTGCATGACGCTGCCGAGTTGTCCGGTGAGCACGAGCTGACCCTTTCCGCCTGGCAGCAGGGTCGCTTCCACGTACAGGACATCGCCGCCGGTCTCGGTCCACGCGAGCCCCGTGACGACACCGGGCCGCGACAGCCGAAATGGCGCATCGTTCTTGATCTTCGGCGGCCCGAGGTACTCGGGTACGTCACGGGCGTCCACGTGGAACGGCGCCTCGAGTGCGATGGTGGTCATCACCGGCAGGTGCGGCTGCACCGGATCGCCTGCTGGCGCTTCAGGCGTGTCCCGATCCGGATCCGGCGTCGGCGGCGGTTCGCCGGCGGGGCGGTCGTCCGGTTCTGGTCCGCCCGGCGCTTCGCGTGGGTCCGGGTCGCGTCTCGTTGGTTCGGGCCGGTCGGGGTCGCCGTCCGGCGGGGCCGGCGGTGGCATCGGGGGAGGCCCGACGGGCGGACCGGGCACGGGCACGTCGACCGTCGCCGACGGCGCGCCTGTGCTGGGCGTCTTCACCGTGGTGTCCACGCCCGCCACCCGTGCGGCAAGCTTGCGGGCGATCGTGCCGACCTGCCGTTCGAGGTTGCGCACGCCAGCTTCCCGTGTGTATTCCCGGATGACGCGGCTGAGGGCGGCGTCTGTCAGTTCGAGGCCGTCGGCCGGCAGACCGTGGTCGCGCAGCTGGCGGGGGATGAGATACCGGCGCGCGATGTGCGCCTTGTCCTCCTCGGTGTACCCGCTCAGCGTGATGATCTCCATGCGATCGAGCAGCGCCGGATGCACGGTGGAGAGGTTGTTGGCCGTCGCGATGAAGAGCACCTTCGACAGGTCGACGGGCACTTCCAGGTAGTGATCGCGGAACGTGTGGTTCTGCGCCGGGTCGAGCACTTCGAGCATCGCCGACGCCGGGTCCCCCGAGAATCCACCGGGCTGCAGCTTGTCGATCTCGTCGAGCATGAACACGGGGTTCATCGAACCCGCCTGCTTCAGCGCCTGCACGAGCCGGCCCGGCATCGACCCGATGTACGTGCGGCGGTGTCCGCGGATCTCGGCTTCGTCGCGCACGCCGCCGAGCGAGATGCGCACGAACTTGCGGTCCATCGCTCTCGCAATCGACTGGCCGAGCGACGTCTTGCCGACGCCCGGGGGGCCGGCAAAGCAGAGGATGGGCCCCTTCATGTCGTTCTTCAGTTTGCGGACGGCGAGGTACTCGACGATGCGGTCCTTGATCTTGTCGAGATCGTAGTGGTCTTCGTCGAGGACGATGCGCGCGGCCCGCGGGTCGAGCCGATCCTCGGTCGCGACGCTCCACGGCACCTCGAGCAGCCAGTCGAGGTACGTGCGCAGCATCTGGTACTCGGGTGAGGCCTGCGACATGCGATCGAGTCGGTCCACCTCGCGAGTCGCCTGCTTCAGGACGGCTTCAGGCAGCTTGGCCTCGTCGATGCGCTTGCGCAACTCGGCGATCTCCTGGCCTTCCTCTTCGCCGAGTTCCGATTGGATGGCCTTGAGCTGCTGGCGCAGGTAGTACTGGCGCTGCGCGTCGCTCATCTCCTGCTGCGCCTGCGACTCGATCTTGCCTTTGAGCTCGAGCAGTTCGACCTCGCGTCGCAGCGCGGCGGTGATGGCGCTCAGCTTCACCCGCAGGTCGTCCTGCTCGAGCAGCAGCTGCTTGTCTTCCGGCTTCATGTCGATAAGCGTCGCCAGCAGGTACACCAGGCGGAGCGGCTCGTCGATGCCGGACACGATCGAACGAAGGTCGGGCGAGAGCCCGGTGGCAAGCGAGAAGGCCTTCTCGACCAGATCGCGCAGCGTGCGCAGGTACGCGTCGATCTCGAGCCCCGTGGTGTCGGGCTCGGGCGCCGCCGCGATGTCGGCGTCCATGACGTTGCCGTCGCGCGTCACGGCGTCGAGGCGCACCCGGGCCACACCCTCGACGAGGATCTGCAGGCCCATCGCCCCCTTCGCCATCTGACGGATGACGGCCACCGTGCCGACTTTGCGCAGCTGGTTCGGCTGTGGGTCGTCCGCGTCGCCGACCTGCATCACCAGTACCAGCATCCGGTCGCCGGCCAGCGCCCGGTTGACGGCATCGACCGACACCGCGCGGTTGACCGCCAGTGGCTGCACGGTGAGCGGGAACACCACCGTGCTGCGCAAGGGCAGGACGGGGAGCCGCGACGGGAGTACAGGATCCTGGACGGGCGCATCAGCCACGAAGCGTCTTCTCCGGAAATGCGGGTCAGCGGCCCGAATGCCGCGCCCCTGGTTGAACGCGCCGACGTTGGTCCTCGTCCACCCCCGTTCGAGGTCCCGGGGATGCGTCACGACGTCCAGCGGCCAGTCTATCAGTCGGGGCGCAGTCCACGCGGTAAGATGCCGGCCATGCTGAGCACACGGCCCGCCGCTACCGAATTCGTGACGTTCTACGCCGGTTACATCGCGCGCGTCCCGGATGGACGCTGGCTCGAGCGTCTCGAAGCACAGCCGGCCGAACTGCGGGCAGCGCTGGCCGGGTACGACGACGCCCGTGCAGCCCTGCCGATGGCGCCGGGCAAGTGGTCGCTGCTCGATCTGCTCACGCATCTCTGCGACACCGAGCGCGTGTTCGCGTTTCGCCTGCTGTGGTTCGCGCGCGCCGACGCGTCGGAACTGCCAGGGTTCGACCAGGACGCATGGGCCATCGCGGCCGCACCGTCCACGCGCACCGTGACCGGCGTGCTCGACGAGTTCGCTGCCACTCGTCAGGCCACTCTGGCGCTCCTCCGCCACCTGCCCGACGATGTTGCAGACCGCCGGGGCGTCGCCAACGGCAACGCGGTCACCGTGCGCGCGCTCGCCTGGATGATTCCGGGCCACGCACAACATCACCTCGATGCGCTGCGGGAGCTGGACAGGGAGTGACGATCTGAGAATCTGAAATTGGCAATGTGGAATGAACGACGACGTCGGGCGCGGTCGCTGGTCCCGCCTTACATTTCGAATTTCCAATTTCGAATTGCGAGCATCCGTCAGTACACGCCCGGCACCATGCGCCAGCGCACGCGTCGCTGATAGTCGCGGTACGGCTGGCCGAACGTCGCCACGAGGCTGCGTTCCTCGAGCGGGATGGCGACGGCGAGGTACGCGATGCTGACCGTGGCGAAGAGCAGGCGGCTTGACGTCATGACCGGCGCGCCGGCCATCATCAACACCCACCCGAAGTAGATGGGGTGGCGCACGATCCCGTAGACGCCGCGCGTCTCGAGGTCGCTCGGCCCATCGTCCGGAACCGGCAGCCGCGCCGGCGCCTTCAGGCCGGCAAGCTCGCCGATGTCGATGGCACGTGCGGCGACCAGCGTGACGACGACGCCGGCAAGCTGCACGGCGAGGCCAATCCAGTGCCAGCCCCGGGGCCACGTCCACCACGTGCCTGCCAGCGGCTGCCACGTCAGCACGCAGCCGAGCAGCAGCAGGCTCGCGATCACGACATACAGCGTGCGCTCCAGCTCAGGCCCGACGCGGACGTGCAGCCACTGCTTGAGCGGGCTGCGCGCGAGCACGCTGTGGTGCAGCGCGAACACCGTGAACGTCAGCGCGTTCCACACGACGCTGCGCCCGGGCGTCGGTGCCGCTGGCGTCACCGATGCGAAACGGACCACGTACGCAACGGCGACGGCGCCGAGTGCGGCGACGAACAGCAGCGCTCCAGTGAACTGCAACGCGCGCACGATTGGCGACGGTGTCGGCGACATCGAACCAGGAGGGCCAGAAGGCCGCATAGTATAGTGCCGCCCATGCGGACTTCGCCCCGCATCGTGATCTCCGGCATCGGCGTCGTCTCGCCATTCGGCGTCGGACGCGAGTGCTTCTGGACGCACGTGCGGGAGGGACGGAGCGGTACGCGCCGGATCGACGAGTTCGATCCCACGCCTTACGCGTGCCAGGTGGCGGCGCCGCTGCCACCCCTGTCGATCGAGCAGGCACCAGCGGTCGCCGCCCACCCGTCACTGAACGGGCACGGCGGCGACGATCCGCTGCGTGAGCGCGCCGATGCCCGGCGATACTCGCGCGCGTCGCTCGCCGGCGTGATTGCTGCCCGAGAAGCCTGGAGCGACGCCGGGTTGCGCATGGGCGAACCCGACGCCGGGGTCATCATCGGGACCGGCGGTGGCGGGATTGAACTCGGTGAGCGTCAATATCGGGAGTTCTTCACCGACGGTCTGAAGCGCGTCACGCCGTATGCCATTCCGGTGTCCATCTGCGGGATGCTCTCGAGCGAGATCTCGATGGCGCTGCAACTGCACGGCATCAGCCATGTCCTCTCGACCGGCTGCACGAGCTCCACTGACGCCACCGGCTACGCGTCGAGCCTGCTGCGCGCCGGAGAGATCGACGCGCTGCTGTGCGGCGGCGTCGATGCCTGCGTCACGCCCGGCATGATCTACGGGTTCTCGCGCATGCGTGTGGTGTCCACCGCGTTCAACGACGCACCGGAGCGCGCCTCGAGGCCCTTCGACCAGTCGCGCGACGGCTTCGTGCTCGGGGAAGGGGCGTGGATGTACGTGCTCGAGCGCGAGGACCGCGCCCGCGCCCGAGGCGCGCACGTGTACGCAGTCGTGGAAGGGTACGGCTCGACGTGCGACGCCTACCATCGCGTGCAGATGGATCCGGAGGGCGTGCAGATCGTCAGAGCGATGCGCACGGCCATCGAGAAGTCGGGGCGAGCGCCGGAGTCCATCGGGTACGTGAACTTCCACGGCACGTCCACGCAGTTGAACGATGCAATCGAGATCCGATGCGTGCGCGACGTCTTCGACGGTCACGCGGATCGGTTGCGTGGGTCGTCCACCAAGTCGATGGTGGGCCATCCACAGGGCGCCAGCGGCGCCTGCGGCA
The DNA here is from genome assembly GCA_023429845.1 of Acidobacteriota bacterium. Lineage (GTDB taxonomy): Bacteria > Acidobacteriota > Vicinamibacteria > Vicinamibacterales > Vicinamibacteraceae > Luteitalea. Next base: position 239 of record JAEZCY010000102.1, on the reverse strand, counting down.
TCGTCACCACGGCGCTCGCGATCGACCGCGGCTACCTCCCGCCGACGATCAACATCTCGCGCCTGGATCCCGCATGTGACCTCGACGTCCTGGCCAACGAGGGACGCGCGGTGGACGTCGAGGCGGCGCTGTGCAACTGCCTGGGTTTCGGATCGAAGAACAGCGCGATCGTCGTGGCGCGCGCGGAGTGACGAATGCGGCAGGCCGTCACCTCGCCGTCGCCCGACGTGATACGTAGC
>JAEZCY010000060.1 GCA_023429845.1 Acidobacteriota bacterium | reverse complement strand
CGCCATTCCCGCCTTCGCCATTCCCGCATTCCCGCATTCCCGCATTCCCGCACTACCCCTCGGCCCCCATTAAAGGCCGGCAGGTGGTGACCGATTACCTCCGCGACACGGCCCCACGCTGGGGCTGACGAGCCCGCAAGGATGCCGGCTCCGTACGGTCAAGGAGGATCATCATGGCTAGTTTCTCAGTCGTCACCAACGTCGCCGCCAACAACGCCCAGGCCAACCTGTACGCGACCAACATCGGTCTGCGCAACGCGTTGACGCGCGTCTCGAGCGGCTTCCGCATCAACAACTCGGGCGACGACGCGGCAGGTCTCGCGGTCGCCAACGGCTACCGCTCGACGGTCGCGGTGCTCAATCAGGGCGTCCGCAACGCCAACGACGGCCTGTCGGACCTGCAGATCAAGGACGGCGCGCTCGACAACGTGTCGAAGCTGCTCGACCGCCTCTCGACGCTGGCCACGCAGGCCGCGTCGGGCCAGACCAGCAGCACGTCGCGCAACACGCTGAACGCCGAGTTCCAGGACGTGCTCAGCGAGATCAACCGTGAGTCCAGCGTTGCCGGCCTCTCGTCGGACCAGGGCTTCTCGGTGTTCGTCAGCAACAACAGCACCGACGGCAAGGTGGGCGGCCAGATCGGCGGCGTGACCACGACGACGCTGGCCATCAACGCCAGCAACCTCACCACGCAGGCCGGAGCCGAGTCCGCGGTGGCGGCCGTGGCGAGCGCGGTGACCACCCTCGGCAGCGTCCAGGGCCAGGTCGGTACGCTGCAGAACCGCCTCAGCTACGCCATCAGCCTCGCGCAGAGCCAGATCGTCAACAACAAGGCCGCCGAGTCGCGCATCCGCGACGCCAACGTGGCCGAGGAGTCGGCGAACCTGACCCGGTTCTCCATCCTCAACCAGTCGGGTATCGCGGCCCTGGCGCAGGCCAACGGCCAGACGTCCGCGGTCCTCTCGCTCCTGCGCGGCTAGTCCCCGCGCACCTTTCGCGCCGGTCGAGCACCTCCGGGCTCGGTCGGCGCGTTTTTTCGCCCCGCGCGCCAAACGTGGCGATGTCGAGGCGATCGGTCACTCGCCGCCCCGCCCGCTGACGTCATCCTGACGCCGGCCCGACTACAGGTTCCCGCTACACTGCCGATTGTGCAGACAGGTCTCCCCGTCCGGGAGACTGGAGGCGTGTGCCATGGGTTCGCCAATCACGTTCAGCGGCTTCAACAACATCGACTTCACGCAGATTCTGGAGGCCCTGTCGGCCCAGGAGCGCCAGCCCGTCCGACAGCTCGAGACGCAGCAGGCCGAGCTCCAGAAGCAGCGCACCGCGTTCGGCACGCTCGCCACGCGGCTGGGCGCCGTCGAATCGGCGGCACGCGACCTGGCCTCGGCCACCGCGTTCAGCGCCACCACCGTGTCGGTGTCCAACGAGAACGTCGCCAAGGCGACCGGCAGCGGCGCCGCCACGGGCAGCTACTCGCTCGTGGTGAACGCACTGGCACGAGCGCAGGTGACCGCAACCAACGGCACCACGCCCGACAGCGACACGACGATCGTCGCGTCCGGCGGCTCGCTCACCATCGGTGGCGTGGACGTGGCCATCGGCGGCGACGTGACGCTGCAGGGCCTTGCGTCAGCCATCAACGAGACGCCCGACATCGGCGTGACCGCCTCCGTCGTCCGCTCGGGCAGCGCCTACCAGCTGGTGCTCACCGGCAGGGAGACCGGCGCCGCGCACACGTTCGCGGTCAGCAACGGCCTCAGCGGCGGCGCGGGCGTGAGCTTCTCGGCCACCAACGCGCAGGAAGCGCAGGACGCCGCGTTCACCCTCAACAACGTGCCGGTGAACAGCAGCTCGAACAGCGTCGAGGGCGCCATTCCGGGCACCACGATCACGCTGCAGCAGGAATCGCAGACCCCGGTGACCGTGACGATCACCGCGGACCTCACGTCGGTGGACGAACTGGTGAAGAAGTTCACGAGTTCCTACAACGATCTGGTCGCATTCCTCGATCAGCAGACCAAGGCGTACGGCAACAAGGAACGCGACAACATCGGCGGCGACCCGCTCGTGCGCCAGCTGCGCAACACGCTCAGCCGCGTGGTCGGCAGCGAAACGGCGAGCGGCGCCACCTTCAGCTCTCTGGCCAATGTCGGGCTCACGTTCAGCCGCTCCGGTCAGCTCGAGTTCCGCACCGCGGATCTGCAGAAGGCGCTCGCCACGGACCGCCAGGCCGTCGTCTCGCTCTTCCAGGGCGGCGCCGGGTTCGACGGCGTGTTCGACAAGGTCCGGGACGCCATCGGCAGCTACACGTCGAGCGGCGGGCTCATCCCCACCGCGCAGACGCGGCTCAACGATCAACTGTCGAAAATCGGTGACCGCATCGCCGAACTCGAGCGCCGCCTGGCAATTCGCAAGGAAGCGTTGCAGAAGGAGTTCATCGCGACCGATTTGGCAATTGCGCAGCTGAATGCATCGATGGGACAGCTCGGTTCCCTCGGTTCGCAGGTCGGCGGCTTCTGACGCAAGGGTACGTCTCTACATGTCCACCGTTCTCGCCTACGCCTCTCCGATGAGTCCGAACCCCGCGATGTACAACAAGGGGGCCCAGGCCTACCTGCAAACGCAGGTGCAGTCGCGAACTCCGGTCGAACTCGTGGTGATGCTGTACGACGGCGCGATCGCCTTCCTCGGCCAGGCGCGCGACGCCATGGGCGTCGGCGACATGGTCGCCAAGCGCCACGCCCTCTCGCGCGGAGTGGCCATCGTCCAGGAACTCCAGCACATGCTGAACCTCGACGCCGGCGGCGAAGTTGCCGAGCGTCTCGACGGCCTCTACACTTACATCCTCGGCCGCTGCTACGAGGCCAATGCGCAGCGAGAGATGTCCGGCCTCGACGAGAGCATCAGGCTCTTGACGCCGCTGCGGGACGCGTGGGCCGCCATCGCAGCCCAGCCCTCGCCGGCAGCCTGAGACGGCCGCCGGAGGGCTGTGCGTGACCAACGACATCGCCACGGTGCTTGCAGACTACCGCACAGGCCTCGACGCGGAGCTGGAGCAGCTCGCTGCGCTCGATTCGGTGGCATCACGCCAGCGCGCACTTCCCCACCCACCCGAAGCAGACCAGCTGACGGCGCTCGGCGCTGAACGCGAGCGGCACCTCACGGCGCTGCTCGCCCTCGAGGCGCAGCTGGTGCCGATGCGGCAGCACCTCACTGCGCACGTCGAAGAAGCACGGCGTCTGCCTGGGTTTGCGGGTGTTGCCGACCGTCACCGTCGCGTCGGCGACATGGTGACCCACATCATGCAGCTCGATGCCGAGAGTCTGGAGGCGCTGAGACGCGCCGACCAGGAGCGCCGCGCCGCGGCCCAGAGCATCGAAGCCGGCGAGGCCACTCTGGCCGCGTACCGCCGCATCCTCCAGCAGCCACAGCCGTCGGCAGGGTTGTTCACCCAGCGCGGGTGAACCAGGACGAGGCGATCTCTGTCGCGCGCCTCCCGGCCGTCGGCCGGTCGTGGATTCCGGCGCCTTACGCGGTGGCGGCAGCCGCGGGCGCCAGCACTCGACGCCCGAGCGGGCGCTCGGCCTGGAGGAAGTACCCGGTGGGCACGAACTCCCGCGCGACGTACAGGGCACGCGCGGCGGCGTTCTCTTCGCTGACAAGCAGCGTCGCGACCGAACGCTCGTGCTCCACGCCCCACGCGAGCATGGCGTCGAGCATGCGACTGGCAAGCCGCTGCCGACGCGCCTGGGGATCGACGACAATCTGCGCCAGGTGCAGCGTGGAGGGCGCGAGCGTCGTGACGATGGAGGCGCCGGCGAGCGTGCCGCCGCTGCCCGCCGGGGCCACCATGCTCGCGTCCCCCTCGAACCGCCCCAGCGCGGCGCCTCGCGTCAGCTGCCCGACATACTGCGCCCACTCGTCCAGGCGCCCATGCGGCGCGAAGCAGCGCGCGCCGGCCACACCTGCATAGGCGCGGGCAAAGAGCCGCACGACGTCCGGGCCGTCGGCATCGCTCAAGGGACGGAGGCCGGGCTCGCCTTTTCGCACGCACGATCTGTCGAGCATGCGGCGCATGTACCAGTAGCGGGTCACCGCGAATCGACGACGCTGCAGCGCACTCTCGCAGGCGGGACTGTCCGGGTAGACGAACAGCAACACCTCGTGGGCCAGCGATGCTTCGGGCGTCTTGAAGATGGCATCGAGCAGCAGCCGGACGCCGTCGGCCGTGCGCGCCTGCAGCGCGCCGATCTGCAGCACGCCGTGCTGCACGAGGAAGTAGGTCCAGCCGACCACGCTGTGCCCGGGGCCACGCACCACGAGTCCGGGCAGAGACCCGTCGGCACGCGCGTGCTCGAGAATCCGGAGCGACGGCTCGAGATCCCACTGCAGGCCCCGCGCCCAGCGCGTCCGTTCCGCGTCGTAGACCGGCTGCATCGCCGCCGCCGGGAGGTTACGCCAGTCGTCGAGTCTCACGATGCTCCATCCGTCTGCCGGGCGCGGTGCGCCAGCGCCGCGGGCAACAGGGTGGGCGCGGCCGCGCGCCGGTTCTCCTCGCGGATCTGGTCATACACCTCCTGTCGATGCACGGGCACTTCCGGAGGCGCCGACACACCGAGGCGCACGGCGTCCTTGCTGACCCGCAGGACGCGGATCTCGATGCCATCGGCCACGATGATCGCCTCGTTGCGGCGCCGCGTGAACACCAGCACGTCGATCTCCTCGCTCAGTAGAGCTGCGTCAACTCGAACCGCAGAGGGTACAGGCTGTTCGAGGGCATGAGCTGGTAGCCCAGCATCCGCGCGGGGTTGACCACGACGGGCGCCCGCAGGTTCACGAGCGTCTGCTCGGCCTGGACGGTCACCACGGCCAGCCACACCAGTTGTTCCGCCTCCGGGTCTCCGAGCCGGGCGCGATCCACGTCCGACAGCACGCAGCGGTACTCGGGAAACGCCAGTCGCGGATCGACGGCGAGAAACGACGCCGACGGTCCATCCACCGACTGCAGGCACTTGAAGGGATCGAGTTCGCGTGACGACAGCACGACGAACCGGTGACACTCCTCGAAGCCCGGGAGGCCCGCCGGGAAGGAGACGATGTCGCTCGAGGCCACGTCGAACGACCCGAACGCGGTGTCGACGCGCGTGGCGTCGTCTGAGGTGCGTGTGCTCATCACAGGTAGTCCATCAGCGTGCGCCTCTGGATCTGGCCGGCTGCCGCGATGGCCATCTGCTGCGCCTGCTGCGCGCGCGCCATCTCGGAGATGGCCTCGGCCGTACCGATCTCTTCGGCCTGCGACCGGCGCGTGTCGCTTGCCCGGCGCATCTCGTCCAGGCGCGCCTTCTCGGTCGGCAGGGCGCTGAGCGTCGCGCCGACGCGGCTCTGCGCCGTGGTCACCCGCGTGAACGCCTGATCGAGGTCTGCAATGCCGGCGTCGATGCCCGACATGTCGCCGTTGCGCACCGCGGTGGCGAGCGCGTCGAGCGTCTGGAACACGTCCTGCGCCGCCGAGCCCTGCAGCACGCTGCTGCCGTCGAACGTGACTGCGGCGGCCGACGTGCGGGAGACGTCCAGCTTCACGACGGTGGCGTCGCCCTGGTAGGCCGACACCGCGCTGCCCGCCTTCGTGTACGGCGCCGCCGTCGTCTGCGCGCCGGAGAAGACGTAGATGCCGCGGTAGCTCGTGTTGATGGCTGTGAACACGGCTTCGCGGGCGCCCTCGATCTCGAGCGCGACGGCCTCGCGCTGCTCGGGGGTCAACACGGTGGTGCGGCCGGCCACGGCCCGCGTGGTCGCAGTGGTGATGCTGGAGATGATGTCGCTCAGCACCGTGTCGGCCACGCGCAGCCGGGCGTCCACGGAGTCGTTGGCTTCGCGGTACCGATCGACGGCGCGGAGTTCGGCGCGTTCGGTCAGGCCGGTCGCCGCCGACGAGGGGTCGTCGCTCGCCCGCTCGAGGCGGCGGCCCGACGACACCTGCTGCTGGGCGCGTGCGAAATCCTCGGCCGTGCGCTGGATGTCGCGCAGCGAGTTGCGGTACAGCGTGTTCTCTGTGACGCGGAACATGTAAGGCCTCGTCAGCGCTTGAGTGACAGCAGGGTCTGCAGGGTTTCGTCGATCACGGTGAAGAACCGCGCGTTGGCTTCGTAGGCGCGCTGGAACCGCAGCATCATCGCCGCCTCTTCGTCGATCGACACGCCCGACACGCTGTCGCGCAGCTGCTCGATCTGCGCGACGATCTCGTCGCGACTGGTTCGTTCCGCATGCGCGCGGCTCACGTCCCCGCCGACGCGATAGACGAGCGCTGCCCACGCGGCTTCGGGCGTGGCCCCACCCACCATCGCCGCGTCGCGCAGGTCGGCGAGCTTTCGCGCCACCTGGTTGTCGCCGGCCGACGGAATCCCCGCGGCGGCCACGAGCGACGGGTCGGCGACGACAGCCGCGTGCATCGCCAGCGACGTCGCCGCGCCGGCGACGCCGGCCGGCGCCTGGAAGAACGGCCCACCCGCGCCGCCTGACAGGTCGTATCCCGTCGCGTGCAGCGCATTGACCTGTGTGGCGACTTCATGGGCGAGTGCGTCCAGCTGCGAGAGATACGCCGGCACCTGCGAGTCGCGCGCCGTGATCAGGCCGGCCAGGTGCCCGTCCTTGATCTCCGCCGTGATGTCCACCCCGCCGGCGATGACGGAGGCGTGCCCGCTCGGCGGCCCGCTCTGCGCCATGAGGCCATAGGCCGTCGAGCCGATCACCAGCGGCCGGCCGTTGCGGGTCGCGACCTGCACCTCGCCGTTGCCGAGTTCCAGCACCTGCGTGCCGATCAACCCGGACAGCGCCTTCACCGCTTCGGTCTGCTCGTCGCGCAGGTGGAGTGTCTGAGAGGGGTCCGACGCGGCAATGGACTCGTTGAGCGACGCGATGCGAGACGTCAGCTCGTTGACCTTCCGCACATCGTCACGGACACGCGCATCGGTGGCACGCGCCGCGTCCGAGAGGCGCGAGGCCATGCCGTTGAAGGCACCGGCGAGCGCCTCGCCCTGAGCGACGACCTGCTGCCGGGCCGTGGTCGAGTGCGGCGCGTCGGCCAACTCGGCGAAGGCATCGAAGAAGTCCGAAAGTGCCGCGTCAATCGACTGTCCCGGCCTTCCAAGCGCGACTTCGGCCAGGGCGAGGGCGTCGCCCATCGCCGCCTGCTGCTGCGCCAGCGGCAGTTCGTCGAAGAGCCGCTGGTCGTACAGGCGGTCACGCATGGAGCGGACGCCGAGCACCTCGACACCATTCCCCGCCGAGAAACGATCCACGGGGGGCACGGCGCCGAAGTCGGCGACGCGCTTGCTGTATCCCTTGGTGTTGACGTTGGCGAGGTTGTTGCCGACCACGTCCAGGCCGTAGCGCTGGGCGTCGAGCGCCTTCGACGCCATACCGAGCATGCCGAACAGCGACATCAGCCCCTCGCGGTCAGGAAGGCGCCCTCGCCGGCAGGCGACACGGGCTGGCCCACGGGCGAGTACCCGTGTGGTGAATCGACCGGCGGCCTGCCCGTCGCCGTCAGGGACGTCAGGGACGCGCCGAGTCGCCGGCAACGCTGTAGCGCCGCGGTGATGGCGTGCAACTGCGCCGGCGCGAGTGACTCGCCCGACGCCGCAGCAGCAGCAGCGGCGTCGCGAAACGCACGCACCCTGTCCCCGAGATTCGGCTCGCTGGCGGCGAACTCTTCGTGCCGCGCCTGCGCCAGCGCGTCGGCCAGCGCGTCGAGGGTCGCCCCCAACGCGTCGCCCGTGCTGCTCAACCGGGATGCGGTCATCCCACGCTCCGCCTTCCGGCCGGGTCGCGCCCGGCCCTATTTCGCCGTGAAGCTGTCGATCATGCGGTCGGCAAGACGCAGCGGGTCGTTGCCGATTTCGCCGGCCGCCAGCCGGGCCTTGGCGCGCTCGACGACGTCCTGGCGAATCTCGGGCGCTCTGGCCGCGGCGTCCACGGCCTGGCCGAGCAGCCGGGCATCGGCCGACACCTGGACACGGTCTCCGCCGTCAGCGCCGCCTCGAGCCTGCTGCGCCCGCTGCTGCGCGGCGTTGTCGACCTGCTGGGCCTGCGCTGTGTCGTGTACGCCCGAGGGGCGATCGCCATGAATCTTCATCGTCTACTCCTGTTGCGCACGACGGGACGGCCGGCGCGTATTCCAGGAATCGGCAGCCGCTCACTGACCTTTAATGTCACTCGTCAAATTCCTGACGAACCGCTCCGGGTCCACTCGCCGCCCGGCCTGCGTCACCTCGAAATGGAGGTGTGGTCCCGTGGACCGGCCTGTACTCCCCACCCGGCCCACCTGCTGGCCGCGCGTCACGTCGTCGCCCGTCTTCACGTCGAGCGACGACAGGTGCGCATACCGCGACTCGTAGCCGTTCTGGTGTCGGATGACGACGGTAAGGCCGTACCCGCCCTGGTCTCCTGCCGCCACCACCGTTCCCGCGGCGGCGGCCGGGACCTGCGTGCCATACCGAGCTGCAAGGTCGATGCCGGCGTGGAACTTCGAATGGCCGCGTAACGGATCGGCTCGCCAGCCATACGCGGAGCTGACGCGCCCCTGCATTTCCAGCGCGAGAGCGGGTGCGGCACGCTCCGGCGGCGGTGTGGTCGGGGTCATGCCCGGTCGGTTCACCGACACTGCAACCGGTTGGGGTGTCACCGTGACGGCAGCGGTCCCCGTCCGCGTGGAGATGCCGACGGTCCCGTCGGTGCGACCGCCAACGCTTCCAGGAGCCACCGAGTCCTGCCGTCGCTGCCACGAGTCGACGAGCATCGGCGTGAGCCCCAGCCCGCCCGCCTTTGCCAGGTGCATCGAGAGTTCGCTGTCGATGGTGGACGAGTAGGTCTCGTTGCCGAGGCCCTCGCCTTCCGCCTCCTCGTCGAGGAGCGACTTGCGCATCTGCTTGATCATCTCGAGCATCAGCATCGACTCGAACTGCGCCGCCAGCTCACCGAGCTTCTCCCGCTCGGCGGCGGGCGTGGCCGGCGCGCGGTCGAGCGTCGTCAGCCGATCCGCCGCCGGTGCGGGAAAGTCGATCGATGTTCTGGACTCGGAAGACATGATGTGCGCGCTCCGTACCGGCACCGGCCGCCGGAACCTGCTCTAGATGATGACGATCTCGGCCCGCAGCGACCCCGCGGCCTTCAGCGCCTGCACGATGGCGATGATGTCGCGGGGCGTCACGCCGAGCGAGTTGAGCGCGCGCACCACGGCGTCGAGCGTGACACCTTCGTCCATGGCGATCAGGCGCGCATCCTGCTCGGTGACGTCCACCTGCTGGTTCGGCACCACGACGGTCTCTGCGCGCGAAGGCCCGAACGACGGATTGGGCTGCGACACGTCGAATCGCGTGGAGATCCGCACGGCCAGCGAGCCGTGAGCGACCGCCGCGGCGCCGAGCGTGACCAGCGCACCGACGACGACCGTACCGGTCCGCTCATTGATGACGACCCGAGCCGGCATGTCCGATTCGACCGACAACGGCTCGATGCGGGCCATGAGTTCCGGGATGTTGCCGCGGAAGTGCGCCGGGACGGCAATGGCCACCGTCGCCGGATCGAGCGCACGCGCCGTCCCGCCGCCAAGGGCGCCGTCCACGACCGCGGCCAGGCGCGACGCCGTCGAGAAGTCCGGCGCGTTGAGCGCCAGCATGACGTGATCACCGTCGGGAACGACGCCGGCCGGCTGCACCTGCACCAGGCCACCGCCAGGCACCCGCCCCGCCGTGAGGTGGTTCACCTGCACGCCGTTGGCGGCGTTGCCGCCGCCGAACCCGCCGAGCGTCAGCGGCCCCTGGGCGAGCGCCACCACCGCACCGTCCATGCCGCGCAGCGGTGTCGGCACCAGCGTGCCGCCCTGCAGGCTGCGCGCGTCGCCAATCGACGACACGAGGATGTCGAGGCGCACGCCGGGGCGGGCAAACGGCGGGAGCTCCGCGCTGACCATGACGGCCGCGATGTTCTCCACCTTCATCATCTCGGGGGTGACGACCACGCCGAAGCGCTCGAGGGTGTTGGCCAGCGACAGGTTCGTGAACAGGGTCTGGCGTTTGTCGCCGGTGCGGTTCAAGCCGATCACGAGCCCGTACCCGATCAGCGGTGTCGGACGCACGCCCACGAGCGAGGCGATGTCCTTGACGCGCATCGGTGGACCGCCACGAGCCACGAGAGACTCGCTGCCTCCCACGAGGATCGCCACCGCCACCAGAACTGCTGCCACCACGCGAACCATCGTTCACCCTTTCGCCCCGCTCGGAGAGCCGGCCCCACCCGATTCGTCGATGTCGGTCCGCTCTATGCGTCCCGTCGGACCTGCGCGCACCCCGAGTCCCGAGTCTCGATACGGACTCAGAAGATCTTGTTCATCACCCGCACGAGCCAGCCCGGCTTCAGGTTGTCCTTCATCAGACCGCGTCCGTAGTACTGGATGCGCAGCTGTGCCACCTGTGTGGACAGCACCTGGTTGTTGCGGCGCACGTCCTGCGGACGCACGATGCCGGTGAGCACGACGATCTGGCGTTCGCCGTTCAAGTCCAGTTCGCGCACCGCCTCGAGCACCAGGTCTCCGTTCGACAGCACCTCCGACACACGGGCAGTCATCGTTGCGGTGAGCATGCTGGTGCGCGTTGTCGTGCCGCCGCCCTTGAACTCGCTGTCGGTGCTCACGCTGGCGAGGTTCCCGGGGTTGATGGCCGAGGGCAGCTTGGTTTCGAGGCCGAACAACGTGGGCACCGCGGCACTCGCGCTGCTGCTCTTGTCGAGCCGAGCGTCTGCCGTACCGGCGGCCTCGATGTTCTCGATCACCCGAACCGTAAGCAGGTCGTTCACATTGCGCGCCCGACGGTCTGCCGTGAGGCCCGTGATCCAGTCCAGCGACGGTTCATCGGTGGGCGCGACCGAGGCACGGGCGAGCGTGCGCGCCGTCTCGAGATGACGCGCCACGGCGGTGTCGTACGCGTCCCTCGGGTCGCCCGCCTTCTGCGCATGCGCCGGCCCGGCCTGTGCCAGGCACCATACGCCCAACACGGCCACCACCACGCCACTACGAACCATGCAACACCTCCACGACGTCCTCGGCCACCACACGGCCTCGCAGCCGCTTTCTGCTGTCGGGGTTGACGACGATGACGGTCTGGCCCAATCCGCCTGATTGCGCGGCAATCGCGCGCCCGCGCACTTCGAGCCCGGCGACGCGCGCCACGGTGACGACTTCGTGCCCCGACGACACGAGCGCCCGCATCACGAGCACGACCGGCGTCACGATGTCGCCGGCTCGCAGGGCGGTCCGCGTCGTCCCATCACCGAGCTGGCTCAGCGTCGGCAGCGCGGCGAGCGGCTGGCGCCCGATATCGGCCCTGACCTCCTCGACCAGGTCGGACGCGAGCACCGTGCCGGCCGCGAGCGGCTGCGTCGCTCGCACGTGCGGCGCCACCACCCGGACATCCGCGGTCAGCCGTCCGACGCGCCTGCGCATCCCGTCAACCTCGGCCCCATACAGCACGAACCGCACGCGCCCGCCCGTACGGCTCGACGCCTCGGGCACCGCGGCCGCGACGGCATCGGCGCGCGGCACGAGCGACAACACCGGAGAGGTGAGCGTCACCTCGGCGTCGCCGCCGAATGCCTCGCGCACGGCAGCCGTCGCCGCACCGACGGCGCCGTCGGAGGCCGACTGCGCGCCAACCGGCGAGCCGGCGCACAGCAGGACCACGGCCAGCAGCCCACGGGCCAGGCGATCAGCGTGCAAGGTTGTTCACCTGGGCGAGCATCTCGTCGGCCGTGCGAATCACCTTCGAGTTGGCTTCGTAGGCGCGCTGACCGAGGATCATGTTCACCATTTCCTCGACGATGCTGACGTTGGACTCCTCGAGGAACCCCTGCTGGAGCGTGCCGAGTCCATCGGTGCCGGGGAGCCCCGTGATGGGATCGCCCGACGCCGTGGTCACGGTGAAGAGGTTGCTGCCCATCGCGTGCAGACCCGCAGGGTTCTGGAACGCGGCGATCTGGATGCTGCCCACCTGCTGCGGCGCGCTCTCCCCCGCCACCGTCGCCGACACCACGCCGTCCTTGGCGATGGTGACCGACACGGCGTTCGGCGGAATCGTGATCGACGGTTCGAGCACGTAGCCCTCGTTGGTGACCAGCGTGCCCTCCTGGTTCACATGGAGGTTGCCCGATCGCGTGTACGCGAGCTGCCCGTCCGGCAACGCCACCTGCAGGAAGCCACGACCCTCGATGGCGACGTCGTAGGGCGCATTCGTCGCGCGAAGGTTACCGCTCGCGAAGTCACGCGAGATGGCCACCGGCTTGGCCCCGAGTCCGAGCTCCATGCCCACCGGCGACTCGGCGGTCGCATCGGTCGGCGTGCCTGGCGCCGTGACCTGCTGATACACCAGGTCCTCGAACTCGACGCGGCTCTTCTTGAAGCCCGACGTGTTCACGTTGGCCAGGTTGTGCGCGATGTTGTCGATGTTGGCCTGCTGCGCGTTCATGCCGCTCGCGGCGGTGTACATCGCTCGAATCATGTTCGTCCTCTGTCTGTCGATTACCGGTGTGCCGGACCCTGGCGTGCCATTGGAAATGTGGAGTTCGAAATCTCCAACTGCACGCTGCTGCTAGCGGCGTCCCAGCTCCGTGATGGCGCGTCCGTCGAGTTCGGTACTGAGGATGTTCAAGCCGCGCTGCAGGGCCTCGAAGCCCCGGGCGACTTCGGTGAGCGCGACCATCCTGTCGACAACCGACACGTTCGATGCTTCGAGCGTGCCCGCTCGCACCGTGGCGCCACTCGCGTCACCCGCCGTCGCTGCCGACGGCGCGCGGAAGCGACCGAGGTCCTCGCGCTGCAGTTCGGTGTAGTCGCCGAAATCCACGATCCGGAGCTTGCCTGCGCTCTGCGCGCCGACGCTCACCGTGCCGTCGTCGGCCACGGTGATGGCCCCGCCACGCCCCACCTTCAACGGCCCGGTCGTGGACTGCACGGGATGACCGTCCGCTGTCGTCACGGTGCCGTCGGCCGCGAGCGAGAAGTTGCCGTTGCGCGTGTAGCGCGGACCCTGTGGGGTGTCGATGACGAAGAAGCCGCGGCCCTCGATGGCGAAGTCGAGATCGCGGCCGGTGCGCTCGAGCGACCCCGGACGGAAATCGAGGTGTCCGGGACCGGGCGTCACGTCAACGGCCGCCTGCAGCGCCTTGCCGAAGTCGGGGCGCTGCGCCGCATTGGTCGTGACGCGCTCGGCCTTGTAGCCGGCGGTCTTCGCGTTCGCGATATCGGCAGCGAGTCGGTCCAACTGCTCCATCCGCGTCCGCAATCCGCTCAACGCTGCGTAAGTGCCGCCTGCCATGTGTGCTCCGGGGAAGTCGTTGCGACGATCAGGTCTTCACTGCCCGATTCGCCGTCGAGACGGACC
>JAEZCY010000320.1 GCA_023429845.1 Acidobacteriota bacterium | reverse complement strand
CCGACGGCTACGTACGGCAAGGCCCGACGGCTACGTACCGGTAGGGCCCGACGTTACGCACGGGTCGGACCCGAGGGTGACGTACGGGTCGTGCCGCGGGTGGGCCTCCGTCTTGCAACCGCCCGGGCATGTCGCAGCAACCCATCCAGAAGCCCACGCCAACCGACCCGAAGGCGGCCGCTCCCCAGCCGGAGTTCCCGCAGGACCCCATTCCCTACCCGGGTCTCGATTCGCAGATGACCCCGGAGGCCGACCACGGCGAGGAATCGTACAAGGGACTCGGCCGGCTCACCGGGCGAAAGGCGCTCATCACCGGTGGCGACAGCGGCATCGGGCGCGCGGTGGCCATCGCTTTCGCGCGTGAGGGCGCCGACGTGCTGATCAGCTACCTGCCCGAGGAGGAGTCCGACGCGCAGGAGACCAGCCGTTGGGTGACTCAGGCCGGCCGGCGCGCGGTGAGCGTCCCCGGCGACATCCAGGACGAGGACCAGTGCCGCCGCCTCGTCGATCGCGCGTTCGACGAACTCGGCGGTCTCGACATCGTCGTCAACAACGCGGCATTCCAGGTCACGCACGACAGCCTCGAAGAGTTCACCACCGAGGAACTCGACCGGTCGTTCCGCACGAACGTGTACGCGATGTTCTGGATTTGCAAGGCGGCACTGCCGCGCCTGCAGGCAGGCAGCTGCATCATCAACACCGCGTCGATCCAGGCCTACGACCCGAGCCCCAACCTGCTGACCTACTCCCCGACCAAGGCGGCCATCGTGAACTTCACGAAGGGGCTGTCGCACGTCGCGATGAAGCAGGGCGTGCGCGTGAATGCCGTTGCGCCCGGGCCGGTCTGGACGCCGCTGATCCCCTCGACGATGCCCGAGGAGAAGACGAAGGAGTTCGGGTCGAACACGCAGTTCGAGCGTCCGGCGCAGCCTGTCGAACTGGCGCCGCTGTATGTCTTCCTTGCGTCCAACGAGGCACGTTTCGTGACTGGCGAAGTCTACGGCGCGACCGGCGGTCGCACGCCGTACTGAACGCGCCGCGGGGAACGGCCCGCCCGTCCGGGCCCGCCCGGGCGGGTGCCGATGTGCGATGCTGCGGCATGCAGACTGCGCTGCTGCGACCGGACGACCAGGAACTGGTCAGCGAAGAGCGACAGGTTCTCGAGGGGCTGCGAGATGCGCTCGTCAGGCTGGAGGCGACTCCGGAGAACCTCGATGCGCTCAGCCGGTCCCTGCAGCAACTGGACGAGCTGTTCCTCGTGGTCGTCGTCGGCGAGTTCAACGCGGGCAAGAGCGCCTTCATCAACGCGCTGCTCGGCGCCCCGGTGCTGAAGGAAGGCGTCACGCCCACGACGGCGGAGGTGAACCTGCTCCAGTATGGCGATGCGGAAACGCGCAGCGAGCGGTCGCCCCACCTGCACGTGATCACCGCACCCGTGACGTTTCTGCGCGAGATCGCCATCGTCGACACGCCCGGCACCAACGCCGTGATTCGCGAGCACGAGGCCATCACCGCCGACTTCGTTCCGCGGTCCGATCTCGTGCTCTTCGTCACGTCGTCCGACAGGCCGTTCACGGAGAGCGAGCGGCAGTTCCTGAGCGTGATTCGCGAGTGGGGCAAGAAGGTCGTCCTGGTGATCAACAAGGCCGATCTGCTCGAGAATGATGCCGAACTGCAGCAGGTGCTCGCGTTCGTGCAGGAGCACGCCCGTGCGGCGCTGGGGAGCACACCGGATACGTTCCCGGTGAGCGCCCGGCTGGCGATGCGGGCGAAGCAGGGACGTCCCGAATCCTGGGAGGCGAGCCGGTTCGCGGCGCTCGAACGCTACATCCACGAGCGCCTCGACCAGCGAGAGCGGCTGCGGCTCAAGCTCGCCAACCCGGTTGGTGTCGGCACGGCCCTCGTGACGCGTTACCTGGACGTCACAACCGGACGACTGTCGCTGCTGCAGGACGACCTGCGGCTGCTTGCCGACGTCGAGACCCAGCACGGCGTGTACCGCACCGACATGGAGCGGCAGTTCGAGCTGCGGATGGGCGAGATCGACAACGTGCTGCTGCAGATGGAGCAGCGCGGGCACGATTTCTTCGACGAAATGCTCAGAATCGGCCGCGTGGTGGACCTGTTGAACAAGTCACGCGTACAGGAGGGGTTCGTGCGTGACGTCGTCGCTGATGCCCCGACGGAAATCGAACGGAAGGTGTCGGAGTTGATCGACTGGATGGTCGGCGCAGACCTCCGCCAGTGGCAGCAGGTGAACAATCACCTGGCCGACCGCCGCCGCCAGTATCGCGACCGTATCGTCGGCGATCCGGAGCTCGCGACCTTTCACGTCGAGCGTGGCCGCCTCCTGGACTCCGTGGGTCGCGAGGCCCAGCGCGTCGTGGACAGCTTCGATCGCCAGCGCGAGGCCGCCAACCTCGCCGAGGGTGCGCGCAATGCCGTCGCAGCCGCAGCGGCTGCCGGCGCCGGCGCGCTCGGTCTCGGCACGCTGGTCACCATCGCGGCGTCGACGGCGGCCGCCGACGTGACCGGCGTCCTCCTGGCAGGCGTCATCGCCACGCTCGGGCTCTTCATCGTGCCGGCACGCCGGCGCAAGGCCAAGGAGGACCTGCGACAGAAGGTGAGCGACTTGCGGAAGACGCTTTCGGGGGCGCTGCGCACCCAGTTCGAGCAGGAAGTGGAGCGCAGCACCGACAGGCTCAACGAGGGCATCGCGCCCTACAGCCGTTTCGTTCGCGCCGAGCAGCAGTCGCTCGAAACGGTACGGGACACGCTCGGCAGCCTGCAGTCGCGGCTCGGCTCGCTCAGGGCGCGCATCGACGCGCTCGTGTAGGCGCACGACCGGACACGAGGTCGCGCGCCGCCCGCACGCCGGTCAGCGGGAGCCCGTGGCGGGTGCGGCGAGTATCGCGTCCAGCACCTCGTACCGCGCGCGATGTGGCTCCGGTATCGGCGTGATCGCCGAATCGAGCCTGAGGACCTCCCCGTGTCCCCGGCCCGCGTCGGCGCCGCCGCGCTGGCCGGGGGACCACTCCGGCAGCGCGTTGCCGTTCGGATCGCCGCTGCGCGCGAAGTTCGTCCAGTAGGTGCCCATCGCATCCGAGAGGGTGCGGTCGGCGTCGGCCCACGTCACGCCCTTGACGCTGTCGAGCGTGCCGAAGACATATTCGATCTCGCCGGCATGCCTGGCGCCGATGTCGTCGGCCGTCGCCGGTCTGCCATTCACCGTGTGGCCCTCGGGCACGGGGATCTTGCGCGTGAAGACGTAGCGGTACACCGGCGCGTCGCCGGTGGCCCGGTGCGCTTCCAGCCACTTCCACGTCGCGTAGCCGATGAACAGGTCGCCGGCGAGCGCCGCGGCCGATTCGAGCGCCTCGGCGTCGGTTCGGGCCGGATATACGTCGAGGAGCTTGTCTGCGGCTGCCCCGAACCGCTTCTCGGTCTGCGCCTTGAACGACGCGGCCGTCGGTGTTTCCTTGCCGAACACCACGCCAGCTCGCGCCTCGTCGGCGTTCCACCCGGCCAGGAGCGGCACGTTCGCCTGCCGACCGGCGGCAAAGGTGGCTGGCACGGGTTCGGTGATCACCACGCCGTCAACGGTCGGCGCGAACCATGGTTGCCACTTCGTCGCGGCCGCGAGCACATCCTCGGCGGTCTTGCCGCGCAGCGCATCCGCCGTAGTGGCGCCGATCGACACGCCGAACTTCTCGCCGTTGCCGTTCGCAGCCTCGCGTGTGGCGAGCGACAAGGATGAAGCGAAGGGCGCGCCGCTCTCGCCGATCACCTTGTGAAAGAGGCCGCGCGCCTGCGGCGCCGCCATCAGCGTGCTGACGGCGAACGAGCCGGCGGATTCCCCGAAGATGGTCACGTTGCCGGGGTCGCCGCCGAATGCCGCAGCGTTGTCGCGCACCCACCGCAGCGCCGCGATCATGTCGAGGAGTCCGTAGTTGCCGGACGCGCCTCGCGGGTCGTCGGCCGCGAGCGCGGGGTGCGAGAAGAAGCCGAACACGCCCAGCCGGTAGTTGATCGTCACCAGCACGACACCCTTGCCGGCGAGGCGCGTGCCGTCGTGACGCGGTTCGTGGGACGCGCCGGCCTGGTAACCGCCGCCATGGATCCACACCATGACCGGCAGCTTCGCGGGCGGGGCTGCGTCGTCCTGCAGGCGAGCAGGCGTCCACAGGTTCAGATACAGGCAGTCTTCGCTTGCCGGGCGATCGAAGACGATGTCGCCGAAGATCTGGGGCTGGTGGCATTGCGGGCCGAAGGCGTCGGCTTTGCGCACGCCGGTCCACGGCGACACGGGTTGCGGCGGCGTCCAGCGAAGCGGGCCAACGGGCGGCGCCGCGTACGGCACACCCTTGAACACCCGCTGACCGCCCTCGGCCGTGGAGACGCCCTGGATCGCGCCAGCGGTGGTCCTGGCCACCACAGCGTTGCCGTCCTGCGCCGCGCGTGCGATACCGCCTCCCAGTGCCAGCGACAGCATCGCCGCGCTCAGCGCGAGCCGCGACATCCCTCGCCCGTCCGTCACGACTGCAGGCTCTTCCACGCCGCGAGGCACTTCTCTGCGGTTTCGAACGGCGGGAAGCGGCTGCCTTCCTGCTCGATGAGGTACGTCTCGACGCCGCCGACCGACTCGGCCGCCGCGCGAATCGCTTTCCACGGCGCCGCGCCCTCGCCCGTGAGCACGTGATAGCCCTTGTCGTCGCCGTCGCCCGGCGCCCAGTCCTTGCAGTGGATGCTTCGGATTCGCCCAGGATGGGCCTTGATCCACGCAACGGGGTCCTGGCCGGCGTGCACGCAGGTGCCGACGTCGAGTTGGAGCACGAAGTCGTCGGGCGTGTGCTTCGCAATGACGTCCATCGGGCGGGTGCCGTCGATCGGCGTGAACTCGAGCTGATGGTTGTGGAACCCGGCGCGCATGCCGAGCGGACGCAGCGTCTCGGACGCGGCGGCGAGCTGGTCGGCCACGCGCTTCCAGTCGTCGAGCGTGGTGATGCGTCGCCCTGCACTTGCCATGACGATCAGGTCCGACCCGATGACCTTGTTCAGCTCGACGGCCTTCTTCAGACCTTCCGGCGTGAACACCGCGGCGCTGTTGTGCGTGGACGGCGCCTTCAGGCCGACGTCGTCGAGCAGTTGCCGCACCTGCCGGGCATACGCCGGCTCCCACTGGTAGTAGGGGGAGAAGAACTCGACCGACTCGTAGCCGATCTGCGCCACGCGTCGCACGGTGCCGAACAGGTCCTTCGACAGTTCGTCGCGAACGGAGAACAGCTCGAGACCCACGGAGGGCCTCGACGCGGCCGAGATCGTGGCCAGCAGGGGTGAGGCCAGCGTTGCCGCAAGGAAGCTGCGACGTGACAGGGATGACAGGACGTCGGGTGCCATTGAACCTCCGGGAACGCCGCGAGTCTGACACAACGGCGCGCGGCGGAGAAACTGCCGGTTCGGCTCGGGACGTCGAAGCCGGGCTCCTCCAGCTACGCCTGGCGCTGCCCCGGCAGCGTGAGCTCGAACGTCGTGCCGTCGGGGCCCGACGCGCGGACCCGCACCGTCCCCCCGAGCCACGTGGCGATGGCGCGACTGAGCGCCAGCCCGAGTCCCGAGCCGCCCGTGCGGCGCGACCGGGACGGCTCCCGGCGGTAGAAGCGTTCGAACACGCGCTCCCATTCGTCGCGTGGAATACCCGGCCCGGTGTCGGCGATCTCGAGTCGCACCCGTCCGGCTTCCCAGGCGTCGCCCGGGGCCGGCTCGTCGTAGCCGCTGACGTGGATGGCGCCGCCCTCGCGGTTGTACTGCACGGCATTGGCAATCAGGTTGTCGAGCACGCGAGCCAGCAGCGCAGGCTGCGCGTACGCGATCAGCCCGTCGAGTCCGCTGTGCGCGAGCGTGATCCCGCGCGCGGCTGCCTGGGCGTCGAAGCGCCGGCACGCCGCGTCGACGAACGCCCGCACGGGCACCTCCTCCGCGGCCACGTGCCCGGAGCGCTCCTCGGCGCGGACCAGCAGCATCAGGTGCTCCGACAACGCCGTCAGCCCGTCGATCTGGGTGCGCAACCGCGTCAGCGTCTCGCGGTACTCGTCCGGCCCGCGCTCCCGCTTCAGCGCGACGTCGATCTCGCCGGCCATGGCGGTGAGCGGGCTGCGAAGCTCGTGCGAGGCATCGGCAGCGAACCGGCGGTTGCCGTCGATCACGCGGTGCAGGCGATCGAGCATCTCGTTGAGCAGCCGCGTCATCCGCCCGATCTCGTCATCGCTGGCCGGCGGGTCGAGACGCATGTCGATCTCGCCCTTGGCGATGCTGGAGGCACGCGCGGTGATCCGATCGATCGGCTCCAGCGCGCGCGAGGCGAGCACGAATCCGGTGGCCGTCGTTGCGCCGAGGCCGACGACCCACACACCGCCGAGCACCCACGCCAGGCGCGTGAGCTGGGTGTCGAGACCATCGGTCAGCAGGCCGACGGCCGCGACGTACTGCGTGGTGTTGTCGCGGATCGTCGCCGTCAGCACCCGACCCGGCCGCGACGCGACGTTGACGGAGGCAATCGCATGCTGGCCGCGGCTCGCCCGGACGAACGCCTCGTCGTCGAGCACGGGCCGCTCGCCAAGCAGCATCGGCGACTGCGCCACGACGGCGCCGCCCATGTCGTAGTACTGGACGAACTTGCCGGCGTACTCGCCGCCGCCGATGTCGTCCACCGAGAACTCGTGCAGGTGCAGGACGCCGCCCTGGTCGGTGGACGACGCGATCTCCGTGGCGGCGACCGTGCGCAGGTGGGCATCCACGTCGCGCTGCGCGTAGGTGCGCACGCCCATGTACACCGCGGTGTTGGCGAGCGCGAGCAGCAGGCCGAACGCGATCGTCCAGCGGAGGGTCAGTCGGGCGCGAAACGACAGCGCGGTCATGGGGGTCATGCGTCGCCGCGTGCGAGCATGTAGCCGAGGCCGCGTATCGTCCGGATCCGATCGGCGGCGGGCGTCCCGGCGAGCTTTCTGCGGAGGTAGCCGATGTACACGTCGGCGAGGTTCGAGCCCGGGTCGTAGTCGCCGCCCCAGACGTGCTCGGCCAGCTGGTCGCGCGACACGATGGTGCCGGCCCGGCGCATCAGATACTCGAGCAGCCGGTACTCGGTGGCGGTCAGCGACACGGGCGTCCCGCCTGCTTCCGCCTGATGTGCCTCGAGGTCGAGCGAGAGCGGGCCGGCGGTGAGCACCGCAGACAGGCCTGCCGTCCGTCCTCGGCGGGTGAGCGCGCGCAGGCGCGCCACCACCTCGTCGTAGGCGAACGGCTTCACGAGGTAGTCGTCGGCGCCGGTGTCGAGTCCCCGCACCCTGTCACCCACCGCATCCCGCGCGGTCACCATCAGGATCGGCGTGTCCACGCCCTGCGCCCGCAGCCGCCGACACACCTCGAACCCGTCGCGGGCCGGCAGCATCACGTCGAGCAGGATCGCATCGTAGTCGCCCGCGAGCGCCTGCGCCTCGGCCGTGTCGCCGTCTTCGGCCAGATCCACGAGATGCTGGTCCTCACGCAGCCCCTTCACGAGGAAGTGGCTGATGGTGGGGTCATCCTCGACGACGAGCAGACGCATGGAGCCTGTCCTCGATCATTTCATACACGACGGGCAGCACGATGAGGGTGAGCAACGTCGAGGTGATCACGCCGCCGATCACCACCGAGGCGAGCGGCCGCTGCACCTCGGCGCCGGCGCCGGTGGAGAGCGCCATCGGCACGAAACCGATGGCCGCGACGAGCGCCGTCATCAGCACGGCCTTCAGGCGCGAGGCCGAGCCGAGGAGAATCGCGTCCCGGAGCACGTGTCCCTGGCCGCGCAACTGGTTGACCGCCGTGATGAGCACGACGCCGTTGAGGACGGCAACGCCGAACAGTGCGATGAACCCGACCGAGGCCGAGAGGTTCAGGTTCAGTCCCCGGATCCACAGCGCGGCGATGCCGCCCACGAGCGCGAACGGCACGTTCAGGATGATCAGCGCCGCATGGCGCACGTTGTGGAACGTCACGTAGAGCAGCGCGAAGATGATGGCGAGCGAGAGCGGAATCACCAGCGCCAGCCGCTGGGTGGCGCGCGCCTGGTTCTCGAACTGTCCACCCCAGCGTACGTAGTAGCCGACCGGCATCTCGACCGTGGCCATCCGCTGCTGCGCCTCGGCGACGAAACTGCCGATGTCGCGGCCGCGGACGTTGCACTGCACGACGAGCCGGCGCTGTCCGCCTTCGTGGCTGATCGCTTCCGGAGTGCTGGTCCGCTCGATGCGAACCACGCGCGAGAGTGGCACCTTCTCGCCGCCGGGGGCGGTGAGCAGCAGCGCGCCGAGCGCTGCCTCGTTCACACGCGTCGACTCATCGAACCGGACGATGACCGGGATGCGCCGCGGACCGTCGAGCACGGCCGTCGCGTCGGTGCCACCTACCGCAGCCTCCACGACCCGCTGTACGTCGTCGACGTGCAGGCCATAACGCGCGATCGCGCCACGGTCGATGGTCAGCTCGAGCTGCGATGCGCCGGAGAAGACCTCCACCTGCAGGTCGGCCACGCCCGGGACCTTCGCCATGATCGACTCGATCTCGGCGGCGAGCCGCTCGAGCGTGGCAGCGTCCTCGCCGAAGATCTTGGCGGCGACGTCCGCCTTCACACCCGAGACGACCTCGTCGAGGCGCATCGCCATCGGTTGCGTGAAGTTCACCGTGATGCCCGGCATCTCCTTCAATGCCTCGGCCAGCCCCTCGATGAGTGCGTCCTTGTCGCGCCCGCTCGTCCACTCGTCCTCCGGGTGCAGGTTCACGTACAGGTCGCCCTGGTAGATGCCCATCGCCTCGGTGGCGAGGTCCGGACGCCCCATCTTCGTCACGACCTGCGACACCTCGGGGAACCGCCTGACGATCTGCTCGACCTTCGTCGCGATCGCCACCGACTCCTCGAGTGAAACCGACGGCAGCTTGCGGGTCTCGATCAGGATCGCGCCTTCGTCGAGGCGCGGCATGAACTCGGTGCCAATCCAGGCGAGCGAGCCGACTGCCGCCGTCACCGCGACGAGCGCCACGCCGATCGTGCGCGCGCGGTGCTGCATGGCGCCAGTCAGGTGGCGGACATAGCGATCGCGCAGGCGCACGAACCAGCGCTGCTCCTCGTGATGGCCGCTCATCTTGAGGAAGTACGACGAGGCGGCCGGCACCGCCGTGAGCGCGAGCAGGAGCGCGCCGAAGATGGCCGAGCACACCGTGATGGCCATCGGGCGGAACATCTTCCCCTCGAGCCCTTCGAGCGTGAAGATCGGCAGGTACACCGCGATGATGATCAGCACGCCGAAGAGGATGGGCCGAGCCACCTCGATGGCCGCCGGCGTGAAGATCGCGAGCCGCATGCGACCCAGTTCCGCCTTGTCGTCCGACAACACGGTTTCGGCCTCCGCTCGTCGTCGCACGAAGTTCTCCATCATGACGACCGCGCCGTCGACGATGAGGCCGAAGTCGATGGCGCCGAGCGACATCAGGTTGGCCGAGACGCCGAAGATGCGCATGCCGATGAAGCCGCACAGCATGGAGAGCGGGATTACTGCCGCGACGATCAACGAGGCGCGCACGTCACGGAGGAAGAAGAACAGCACCGCGGTCACGAGCAGCGATCCCTCGATGAGGTTGCGCCTCACCGTCGAGGCGGTGCGATCGATGACCTCCGTCTGGTCGTAGAACGGCACGATCGTCACGCCCGACGGCAGCGACTTCTGGATCTCGTCGATCTGCAGCTTCGCCCGCTCGCCGACTTCGCGACCGTTCTCGCCCTGGAGCATGATGACCATGCCCGCTACCGACTCGCCCTGCCCGTCGCGAGTGACCGCGCCCTGCCGTGGCATGGCACCGGTGCGGACGTCCGCGACGTCGCGTACCAGCACGGGCACGCCGTCAACGGCCGTGATCACCACCGCCTCGATGTCGGCCGGCCCGGTAAGCAGCCCGACACCCCGCACGGTGGTCCGCTCCGCGCGACGTTCGATGAACCCGCCGCTGAACGACAGGTTGCTGTTGGCAAGCGCGTCGACCACGTCCTGGACGGGTACGCGGTAGCGCTCGAGCCGCTGCGGGTCCACAACGACATGGAACTGCTCGGTGAGCCCGCCCCAGGTGTTGATCTCGCTCACGCCCGGCACGGCCCGCAGCCGGTTGCGGACCGACCAGTCGTGCAGCGTCTTGCGCGCCATCACCGAGGTGTCGTCGCCCTCGATCAGGTACTGGTATATCTCGCCGAAGGCGGTGGCGACCGGCCCGAGCGACGGCTCGGCGCCTGGCGGTATGCGGCTGCGCACCTCGTTGACCCGCTCGGTGACCAGCTGCCGTGCGAAGTACACCGGCACCGCGTCGGCGAACACCACGGTCACCATCGACAGGCCGAACTTCGAGAGCGAACGCACCTCTTCGGCCCCGGGCGTGCCCATCAGGGCCGTCTCGATTGGATAGGTGATGCGTTGCTCGACCTCGGGCGCCGCCAGGCCGTCGGCCTGCGTCACCACCACGACCTGGTTGTTGGTCAGATCCGGGAAGGCTTCGACCGGCAGGTCGCGGTATGCGTAGAGTCCGGTCAGCGCCAGGGCGACAACGCAGGCGAGCACGAAGGCGCGGTGGCGCAGTGCCGCCGCAGTGAACCGCTCGATGACGCCCACGGGCTAGTCCTCGCCTTCGGGAGAAGCCAGCAGCTGTGACTTCAGCAGGAATGCGCCGCGGGTCACGACCTTCTCGCCATCATCGAGGCCGCGTCGGATCTCGACCCGTCCGTCCCGTTCCGCGCCGGTCTCCACGTCTCGTGCGGCGTACTGTCCGTTCTCGCCCGGCACGAACACGACGCGACGCTGTCCGATGTCCTGCACCGCGTCGACGGGCACGTGGACGAGCGGCGTGGTCGCGACCCCCTCGACGTGCACGCGCGCGAACATGCCCGGCTTGAGGCGGCCGTCGGCGTTCGGCACTTCGGCGCGCACGACGACGCGACGCGTCGAGGGATTGATGGTGTCGCCGATCAACGTCACCTTCGCCGGGAAGCGCGCCGATGGATACGCCGAGACGGCAATCTCGACCGACAGCCCGACGCGCACGCTGGAGAGCGCCGCCTCGTCGATCTCGGCCAGCACCCAGAGCACCGACGTGTCGGCGACGACGAACAGCGGCGCGCCCGGCGTCACGGCCGTGCCCGCGGTGACGAGGCGTTCGAGCACCACACCCTCCTGTGGCGTGCGGACGGGGATGAGCTCCTCTGCGGCACCCGCCGGAGCATCGCGCACGCTCAGCCCGAGATGCTCCAGCGACTCCACGGTGCGCCGCACCTCGGCCTCTGCCATCTTCAGCTGCTCGGCCGACCCCGCCCGCGCGGTGCGCGCGCGTTCGAGCTCGAGCGGCGACGCGGCGGCGTCTGCCAGCAGACGCTCGGTGCGGGCGAGCGCATCCGTCGCGAACGCGAGCTCCTGCTCGCTGCGCCGACGTTCGGCGAGCGCTTTGCGATACTCGGCCCAGCCGTCGTGTACCTGATGACTGTGGATGCCCGCCAGCAGCGCGCCCCGCCGCACGCGGTCGCCGACGTTTGCGTGCGTGGCCGAAACCATGCCTTCGACGAGTGCGCCGATGCGCGCCGTGCGCGTGTCGTCGAGCGCGACGGTGCCGACGGCTTCGAGTTCAGGCGCTACGACCTCGGCCTTCACCGCCTCCGCGACGATGCCGGCAAGCTGCTCGGACGACTTCGACAGCGTCACGGCATCGGGCTGTGCCGATGGCGCCTGCGCCTCGTCCTGCTGGCCGCCGCCGCACGCCACGCTCGTCACGGAAACGAGCAGCGCGCCGACGCACAGGGACGCGCGAGGCATTCGGGGAACGGTCATGGCAGGGGGTCCTCTCCAAGGGCGAGGCGCGCGCGGATGCCCGCAGCCGCCGCGTCGAGTTGCAGGGCCAGCGCCTCGCGCCGGGTGTCGATGTACACGCGATCGGCGTCGACGAGCGCGAGTGCGTCGCCGGTGCCTTCACGAAGCGCGGCGCGCGCCGCACGCTGCGCGATGGTGGCCGGATCCACGAGCTCGCGTTCGATGTGTCCGGCCTGGTCGGCCAGCAACGTCGCGGCGAGCAGCGCCTGCTCGATTTCGGCGCGGGCCTGGCGGCGCGCCTGTTCGAGCTCGAGCGCCGCGGCCGTGACCTCGCCCTCGGCTCGCAGTCGTGCGGGAGCGTTGCGGGCGCCGATCGGCAGGTCGATGGACACGCCCGCCGTGCCCGTGTGGAAGCCCTCCGTGCGCTTGTAGCCGCCCGTGAGCGCAATGGCCGTGCCCCCGAGAGCCCGCTCGGCCGCCGCGCTCGTGCGGCGCTCCTCGACGCGCGCGAGTGCCGCACGCACGTCGGCGCGGCGTTCCACGCCGGCCTCGACGTCGGGTGTTCCGAGTGGGGATGCCACGGGCGGTGTGACGCGCTCCGCGATGCCGGCAGCGCTCTCACCGGTCAGTACGCCCAACGCGAAGGCCTGTTGCCGGAGTTCGAGCTCCGCTCTGACGCGGACGAGGGCGACGCGCGCGCGCTCCGCTTCGAGCTTGCGCAGGTCGCCTTCCGGCGCGACGCCTTCCTGCACGCGACGACGGAGCAGTTGGACAACGTCCTCCACGGCGCGCTCGTGTGTGACAAGCAGGTCCATCGCCTGGCGATTGCGCGCGACGGCGAAGTAGGTCTGCACGACGAGCATGTCGATGTCGCGCCGCTGCACGTCCACCTCGAGCGACAGCGCGTCGCGCGAGGCCCGCGCCGCGGCAATGCGCGTGGACCGGCGCGCGCCGACGTCGAGCGGCTGCGTGAACCACACGAAGGCGTCCCGGTCGAGTTGCTGCGGCCCCAGGTTCTCGATCGACAGGTCGAGCGTCGGGCTCCGCCAGGCGCGGCT
>JAEZCY010000031.1 GCA_023429845.1 Acidobacteriota bacterium | reverse complement strand
AGCCTGTACAAGGCCTCGTCGACCGTCACGCCCGGCGCAAACGCGCCGGTCGAAAAGGTCAGCACGCCGTCTGAGTTGTACAGTGACGTGTTTTCCGGGCTCGATTGATCGAGGTTCGAGAAGCGGTCCTCGCGGGAACGCGTGAACGCGGCGCCGATGCGAATGCGGGGTTTTCTGGAGGCGAAGTAGTCATCGTACATGTTGCGTGACTTGCCTGGTTCGCCGTACGGCCCCAGGGGTTCCCACCAGACACTGCCCGACGTCAGCAGATGGGTGTCGATCTTCGCTGCCGTGATGTTCAACGTATTGAGGCCATTCCCGACAAACGCCAGGTAATGCAGGTTCTTCAGTGGTTCGCCGTTTGCCCAGGCGCCCTGGGTGAAGCCGGGGCGGAAGAAGTTGTCCGCCATGGACCTGTCGATCGCCTGGAAGAACGGGAAGGTGTTGACCAGCGAGCGACTGCCGGGCACGCCGGTGTACCCCCCGGTGATCGTCAGGGCTCGGTTGAACTGCCAGCCGACGTTCGACGCGACCACGATCGAAGCGGCGCCGGCTGACGTCCAGACCGTGAAGCTGTATCGCAGCCGCTCGTCGAAGACGTAACCCCCGAGGATGAACATCGCACGATTGACCGTGATGTCGTTGCGGCGATGGACATCGCGGACGACGCCGAGGTGGTCGGTGTACGTCTCGTCGGAGGAAAGGCTGTTGAGATATCTGAGCTGCGTATTGATGTTGAACTTCAGCAGGAACGGCACCCTGGCGTCTGCCGGAGTTTCCCAGATGACGATGCCATCCCTGTAACGATCGGTAGACGGTGGCGACGCGACTGCCTGCGCCGCGGCGGACGTGTCCGCTGATTCGGTTGCCGCTGGCTCGGGATCCGGCGTCCCGGCCGACTGCGCGCCGGCACGAGTCGTGAGCACGGGAACGACCGTCAGCGCCAGGGCGATGGCCGCCGTGATGGACGTGCGGGATATCGACACGTGAATCTCTCCCCGGAGCGATCCCGAACGCACCGTGACGGTGGGATTGCAGCACTCGGCAGTCACGGCATGGCCCGCGACCCTGCGGGCCATCTCCGGGAGAAGAGCCTCCTCGTGGAACTCGCCTCAGGCGGAGTTCGGCGAGGGGCCCCATGTGCTCAACACAGCACGACTGACTGGGCGAGACCCGCCTCGCTGGTTTCCTTGTACTTGCTGTTCATGTCCTTGGCGGTCTGCGCCAGCGCCAGCACGGTCTCGTCTAAGCTGAGACGATGCCTGGACGCGATCTCGTTGCTGGCGATCGCGTATGCGGTCCAGGCCTTGACCGCACCGAATGCGCATCGCTCGATGCACGGAACCTGCACATACCCGGCAACCGGGTCGCAGGTCATCCCGAGGTGATGCTCCAAAGCCGATTCGGCCGCGTTCTCGACGACCAGCGATGAGGCGTCGTACGCGGTCGCCGTCAGAGCCGCAGCCATCGCCGACGCCACACCAATCTCGGCCTGGCATCCGCCCTCGGCTGCAGACAGCGTCGCGTGGTGCTTGCAGAGGTAGCCGACCGCCGCAGCAGCGAGCATGCCGTCACGGACCTTCTGCCGATCGACTTTCCGGACTTCGAGCAAGCCGTAGACCAGCGACGGCATGACGCCGGCCGAGCCGCCGGTAGGCGCGGTGATGACGAGATGTCCACGCCCGTTCTCTTCCGAGGCGGCCAGCGCGAACGCGGACAGCGACCCGATACCGCGCTCGGCTTCGAACTTGTCGTCCATGGCGCGCTTGTACACGGACGCCGCCTTGCTGTGCAGCTTGATCGGGCCCGGCAGCACGTCGTCTTCCGGCATCGACAGCCCCGACTTCACCGTCGCCACCATCGCGTCGATGATCTTGTCGGTGAAGGCATCCACCTCCGCTTCCGACTTACCCGAGATCGCCATCTCGTTGGCACGCATGATCTTGGCGATCGTGGTCTTGTTCTGGTCAGCGTGGGCCCGCAGTTCCTTCATCGTCGCGAACGGGTACTTCGGCGGATTCTTCTTCGGCGGCGTATACCCTTTCCACTCGATGAACCCACCGCCGACCGAGTAGTACTCCTGTTCGAGCAACACGTCGTCGCCGGCCAGGAGCTTGACGGTCATCGTGTTCTGGTGCTTGAAGTCGCCCTTGGTGGCATCGTAGATGACGTCCTTCAGACCGACATCGATCGTCTTGTTGCCGAGCGTCACCGGGAATACCTGCTCGGGCTTGTCTTTCAGGCTGTCCAGGAACCGAGGGTCGACCGTCGCCGGCTCCTTGCCGACCAGCCCTGCGAGCGCAGCCCGCTCGGTGCCGTGCCCCTTGCCAGTCGCGCTGAGACTCCCGAACAGGTTCACCTGGAGCTTCGTGGCCTTGGCGAGTGTGTCGGCCGGAAGCTTGGCGGCCCGCTGGTAGAAGTCGTAGGTAATCCGCATCGGCCCGATCGTGTGCGAACTGGATGGCCCCGGACCCACCTTGTAGAACTCGTCCACCGTGGTCATCACCGGGCCCTTCTGCTTCATCACCACGTGCAGGTCGGCCGCCAGCGGCACGGACGGACCAGAGGCCGTGTCCGCTGCTGCTGCGGCGGCGGGCGGGGGCCCCTTTTGCTCGGCTTCCGTCCGGGAACAGCCGTTCATCACCGCGGCCGCCGAGATCACGGCGCCGCGCATGATGAACTTCCGGCGGTCGAGGCCGTCAGGAATCTCCGACGGCACCGAGGGATCGAACGGGTCCCGGTCATCGCTTGTCACGTCATCTCGTGTGGACATTACGCGTCTCCCTCTCCGGCGCGGAACTGACCGCTCGCGAGCTGTCGTCCTGACCGCGTTCGAGCGGCCGGGTGAGGTCTTCCGAGTGTCGCCGCAGCACTGGCCGCGATCGAGGCAAGACGTGGACCAGGCAGGCGCCGACTCGGGTGATGCGCGATAACTGGCACCAATCGGCCCGAATGCGCCCGAAACGGTTGTGGCGGCCTCCGGATACTCGAGAATGCAGGTGAACGCAGCCTCCGGCCGAAGGCGGCACCTCCGGCGGTACGGAGTCATCTACGGCCCGAACTCTCCGGAGCGGCAAGGCCTGCAGCACCGGGGGCGACAGCCCCGCTTCTGATCCGTTCATCCGACGTGACGCGCACGGAGAGGGAATTACGCCTCAATCAGCGGGGGGGCGCTCGTCCTGACGTGGATCGCATGCCGACGCAGGATCCCGACGTCGAACAGGTCGAGCGGTGGTACGAGGACGTGAAGCACGCCCTCGCCGACGTCGCGGTCCGACGGCATCGAGCCTGATCGCGGCTGGGTCGTGGACGCGGTGTACCGCTACAGCGCGCGGACGGCGGCGACGATCGTGCCGGCGCTGCCGCTGACCACGTAGGCGATGCGGCCATCGCGGCCGATCACGTACACGATGGCCGGGTGCAGGATGTCTCCGGTCTTCTGGTTGCGCGTCCTCGGCACGCGCCACGCGTTCAGCGTGCGCTCCACGACCTCGGGCTCTCCCGACAGGACGCGCGCCTGGTTGCCCAGGCCCCAGGCATCGGCGATCGTGGCGAGCCGGCTCGGCGTGTCGCGCCACGGGTCCAGCGTGACGACAATCACCGCAGGATCGACATCGCCCAGTGCCCGCCTGGCGCCAAGCACGTCGCCGACGATGAGCGGGCATACCGTCTCGCAGTGCGCGAAGGCGAAGGTGACGATGACGGGCCGTCCCCTGAACGCCTCCAGCGTGACTTCCCGTCCGGACTGGTCGGTGAGCGCCAGGGCGGGGGCCTTGTCGTCGATCCGCGTCAACTGGCGCGCCACATCCACCGAACCGGCAGCGAACGGCTCGAAGCCGGCCGTGCGCACCCGCTCGGCCGCCGCACCGACGCCGGTGACGACCAGGGCCGCGGCAACTCCCACCGTCACCTGGCCGGACACGCGCGAGAGCGCCCCCTGCAGCCCCGCTCGCAGATCCGGCCCCCACAAGACGACGAGCAGCAACGTTATGCCGATCGGCTGACCGACGAGCAGTGCCCACCCGGTGGGCGAGGGCAGCGTGTCTGCCGTGGACCCGAAGCAGACCTCGCGCGTGCGCAGCAGCCACTCGGGCGCGTCGCCGGGCACCGGCCACAAGGCCAGCGCCCACCACGACGCGGTGATCGCGCCGATCGCCAGCAGTGCGGCGACCGCCAGGGACGCACGCGTCCTGCTCGTCATCCAATCCTCCAGAGGAACGACAGGACCTTCCAGTTCACGAAGAAGTAGACGATGAACGCCGCGAGGAACACGAACACCAGCACGATTGTGCCTGGCGCCGGTCCCATCAGGCCCGACTGCGCACTGTGCAGGCGCTCATTGCGCGCGTCCACGTCGGCGGCGTGCACGGGCGGATGCGTGATGCCGGCCGGCACGCCGACCATGGCGACTCCGCGCGTGATCGTGCCGAGCGGCTCGCCGAAGAACACCGACTTCACCGCGATGGCGACGAACACGAACGCCCCGGTCGCGGCGATCAGTCCGCCGATGGCCATCACCGCGAGCACCAGGTCGACGATCGGGTTGAACTGCACGTCGTAGGCCGCCTGGCTGAACGAGATGTCCCAGTGGCGGCGGGGCACGCCGAACGTGCCGGCAAACGTCATCGAGATCGTGAAGATCAGCATGCCGCCCGCAAACAGGTACGGCTGCAGGCGCGCCAGCTTCCAGAACGCCACCTTGCGCTGGAAGATGAGCGGGATCAGGTAGTACGTGACCCCCATGAAGGCCATCGCCGTGCCGCTGACCACCGTCGCGTGGAAGTGCCCCGGCACGCGCAGCGTGTTGTGCACGATGATGTTGATCTGCTCGGTGCCGATCGTCACGCCGGTGATCCCGCCCACGAAGCCGAAGACGACCAGCGAGAACACGAGCGAACTGAAGCCGGGGTCGCCCCACGGCGCGTTGCGCAGCCAGCCGAACAGGCCGTCGGTGTAGCCGCGCAGCCGCATGCCCAGTTCCATGCCGGCCGGCACGGTGAAGCCGTGAATCATCGAGGCGAGCACGGCCATGTACATGAAGTAGCTCGTGTTGACCACCTTCCACGCGGGGCCCATCCCTGGGTCCACGAGCAGGTGGTGCGCCGAGGCCATCGAGATGAACAGCACGTACAGCACGAAGGCCGTGCGGCTGATCTTCTCGTTCAGCACGACCGAGCCGATGGTGAGCGCGCCGAGCATGTACCAGATCGCCACCATGGCTGCGACGTTGATCTGCTGCGACGAGTGGCCGAGGCCCCACCACACCATGCGGTAGACCTGCGGGTCCACGTCCATGTAGCCGAGCGACCAGAGGTACGTCGGGATGTAGATGGCCGCGCCGTGCAGGAGGGTGATCACGGCGATGATCGCCGCGGTCAGCGCCCCGTAGACGACGAGCGGCACCGATCCGGTGTAGGTGCGCTCGCGCCGTGCGACGACGAGGTTGGCAAAGAACACGCCGACGGTGACGAGCGCGCCGACCGCAAACAGGATCACACCGAGGTAGAAGTTCGGATCGGCGCGCAGCGGCACGTATGACGTGAACAGCACGTCGGCCTTGCCGCCCCACATCATCGCCTCCACGAGCAGGGCGCCACCCACCATCAGCGCGAGCGCCGCCCACGACGTGCGGGGCGCGACGTTGCGCGCGTTGAGCAGCACGGTGCTCGCAAACAGGAGCACCGCCATCTCGAAGAAGATGATGAAGAAGATCAGCATGCTCATCCCGTGTACGCCGAGGATGCGGTAGAACCAGTCGGCGGGCAGCAGGTGGACCGCCTGCCAGCGGGTGAGCACGAGCAGCACGGCGGCGATGGCGCCCACGAGGAGCGACACCACGGAGGCCACCGCGTGGACCTTGATCAGGAGCTCGGCGCCGAGATCGATGCGGCGCGCCGTGACCGGGCACGTCCGGTAGCGGAACGTCGCGGGGGGACCGGGGAGCGAGGCGCGCGCGGCGATCGTCGTCACCGTACACCTCCTGCCGAGGCGACCGCGGGCGCGTCCTCGACGATCACGCGGCCGACCATCACGTGGTGCCCGATGCCGCAGAACTCGTTGCAGATGATCCGGAAGTCACCGGACGTGTTCGGTGTGACCCGGAGCCCGTAGTCGTACCCGGGCACCACCTGGAAGTTGACGTTGAGCGGATACAGCGAGAAGCCGTGGTTCACGTCGAGCGAGGAGAGATGCAGCGTGTACTGCACATCCTTCTGCAGGCGCAGGATCGGGTACCACTGATAAGCGACGGCGGCCAGGTAGATCTCGGCACCGGGCGGAGGTGTGACGACCGGCACGCCGCGATCGTCGCCGGTCTGGTACTGCGCGATGAACTCGTCGACGCGGACGCCGAACGCCTGCGGTGTCGTGCGGCTGCGGATGCCCGACGGGTTCTGCCCGCCCTTCCAGTGCCAGAGAGGCATCATCGCAAACAGCACCATGCACCAGACGAAGGCGATGCCGACCCACATCTTCTCGGACTTGTGGGCCGGCTTCCACCAGACGCCTTGCGGCGCGTCCAGGCCCGTATGGGTATCGATGTGCATGGCCGGGCCTCAGGGCAGCGGGCGACTGGGCAGGGTGGTGATCTCCCAGTAGCCCCAGCCGGTGTAGAACACCAGCATCACGAGGATGCCGGCGAAGAGGAGGAGGAATTCCTTGTCGTACAGCCGTTGTCCGAGAGGAATCGGCTCCCTGGGCTCGAGCGGCTCGTCGTGGTCGTCCATGTGGACTCCTGCGCAGCGCGGTGGGACGGTGATGACCGGAATGCCGGGACGTCCGGAGTCTAGCGACCGTCCGCATCGCGCCATATGACCGTCGTCATATGCGCTGGCACGCTCGCGTCCGACAATCCCCGCACCGGTGCGCCCTCTCTCTGCGCCCTCCCGTTCCAGCCCCCTCGCGGCGCCCCCGGGCGCGACGGTGGGATCACGACTGCTGGCCCGAGCCGACGCGCTCGCCAACCGGTGCTTCGGCCAGCAGTTCAATCCGCTGTACCAGAGCGGCACGATCGTCGTCGCGCTCTACGTGTTGCTGGTCGCCAGCGGCTTGTGGCTGCTGTTGTTCTACCGGGTCGGCGCGCCGTGGGAGTCAGTGGCCGCCATCACCGATCGCCCCTGGGTCGGTCGCTGGGTGCGTGGCCTGCACCGGTACGCGAGCGATCTCGCCGTGGTGGCGACCCTCGTGCACGCCGTCCGGATGTTCGTGCAGGGACGCCGCGTCGGCCCGCGGACACTGGCGTGGGTGAGCGGCTGGGTGCTCCTGCTCCTGATCTTCGTGTGCGGCTGGACCGGGTACGTGATGGTCTGGGACACGTTCGGCGCGCATCTCGCGGCCGAGGGGGCCCGCATGATCGACGCGCTGCCGCTGCTCTCGGAGCCGACGAGCCGCGCCTTCACCGGCGAACAGCCGCTGCCGAGCGCGTTCTTCTTCCTCAACCTGTTCGCGCACATCGGCATCCCGCTGGCGATGGGTGTCGTGTTCTGGCTGCATGTCAGGCGGCTCGCCCGTCCCCTCCTGCTGCCGCCCCGGCGGCTGATGTCGTCGATGACCGGCGCGCTCGTGATTGCGGCGATCGCCCTGCCGGTGTCGATGGCGCCCCGGGCCGACGTCCTCGCGTTGCCGGAACACGTGCCCGCCGACATCTTCTTCGCGTTCTGGATCCCGATCAGCCGGCACCTCTCGGGCGGAGCGAGCCTCCTTGTCGCCCTCGCCATCGGCACGGGGCTCCTCGTGCTGCCCCGCCTCACGTCGCGGCGCGTCGGGCCCGGCCCCGCATCGCACGTGGACGAGGCCATCTGTGTCGGCTGCGAGCAGTGCGCGCTCGACTGCCCGTACCACGCCATCACGATGGTGCCGCGCGACAGCCGCCGTTCGGCGCTCGTGGCGCGTGTGGACCCCGACCTCTGCGTGAGTTGCGGCATCTGCAGCGGGTCGTGCGCCCCGATGGGCATCGGCCCGCCAGGCCGCAACGGACGCGACCAGTTCGCTGGCGCCCAGGTGCTCGCGGCCAGGCAGCCCCACCAGCCCCGCCGCGGCGG
>JAEZCY010000013.1 GCA_023429845.1 Acidobacteriota bacterium | reverse complement strand
GAGTGGACGCGCGGCCGGCGCGTCGAGGCACCGGTCTCGTCCCTCCGGCGGCCCCTGCCGTATCGCAACTTCGGTGTGGCGGACGCCGAGCGCGCCCTCGCGCGACAGGGCGTTCGCCTGTTCGGCGGCATCAAGAGCGCGTCGCTCGTGACGGCGACACCCGCTGCCTGGTGGGAGGAACTGGCCGCCCGGGCGCGCGCGCACGTCCGCCGCTCGGTGGCGAGCCACGTTGCCGATCCGACAGCGGCCGCCGTCGTCACCGCCATCCTCATCGGCGATCGCAGCCGCATGCCGCCTGCGGTCACGCGTGGACTCCAGCACGCGGGCGTCTACCACGTCGTGGCCATCTCCGGCGGCAATGTCGGCGTCTGGCTGCTGCTGTTGTTCGTGCTTCCACGAGCCTCGGGCGTGGTGCCCCGCTTTGCGACGGCGTGGCTGGCTCTCGGGCTCTTCGCCTTCGCGCTGGTCGTGGACGGCGGTCCCTCGGTGCTGCGCGCGGTGCTGGTTGCGGCCGTTGCGCTGGTGGCCCGGTGGTGGGACGTCCGGGCCGCCGGCTTCCAGGCGCTCGCGGTCGCCGCCGGTCTCCAGGTCTTGCTGGACCCGCTCTCACCGTACGACGCGGGGTGCCTCCTGTCGTTTGGTGCGGCTGCCACGATCGTGTATGCCGCCGCAGGAGGAAGGCAGGAGGACGACGCACGACGGCGGGAGCGCGGCGAGATGGCGAGTCGTCGCTGGCGGCTCGCGACACGGGTTGGCGCGGGCCTGGCGGTGAGCGCGCTGGCCACCATCGCCATCGAGATCGTGCTGCTGCCAATCACGGCGTCGTGGTTCAACGTGGCGACCGCGGCCGGTGTGTTCGCCAACGTCCTCGCCCTTCCCGCGATGGCCGTGGTGCAGATTGCCGGGCTGATTGTCGTGGCAACTGCGTGGTTACTGCCGCCAGTCGGTGATGTGGCCGGGTACGTGTCGGCGCAGGGCGTCGCAGCACTGCTCCGGAGCGCGGACGTCGTGGCGCTTGCGCCATGGCTCGTCCGTGAAGTGCCGCCGCCGTCGATGGTGCTGCTCGTCGCCTACTACAGCAGCCTTGCGGCCACGATGGCGGCCTGGTCGCGACGGCACGCAGTGATGGCGATCATCTGCGGCACGGTGCTCGCCGGGAGCGTTGCCCGGACCGTCCATGGCGGGAGTGACCACAGCCGGCCGACGCCATGGACCTGGCCGGGAGCCCACGCCTGGCAGCGAGCCAGCTGGCCGCACGAACCATGGCTGCTGGTGACGATGCTGGACGTCGGGCAGGGGGATGCGACCGTGCTGCGGTTGCCGTCGGGGGAGGCGTGGCTGGTCGACGCCGGCGGCAGCATGTCCGACAGTTTCGATGTCGGCGAGCGCGTCACGTCACGTGCGGTGTGGGCGCTTGGACATCGCACGCTTTCGCGCGTACTGGTGTCGCATGGCCATCCCGATCATGCCGGCGGTGTGCCGGCGGTGCTGCGGCGGCTGCGCGCGCGCGAGCTGTTGACGGGCATTCCCGTGCCAGGCAACGCGACCGAGGCGGCGCTCTCCGAGGCCGCGCGTGCGGCTGGCACGCGGGAGCGTCGACTCGTGTCTGGCGAGTCGCTGAGCGATCGCCGTGTCCGGGTCGACGTCGTGCACCCCGAGGCGCCCGATTGGGAACGGCGACGCGTGCGCAACGACGACTCGCTGGTGCTGTGGGTGCGGTTCGGCGACGTGGGGATCCTGCTCACCGGCGACATCGGCGACGCCACGGAGCAGGCGCTTGCCGCGCGCTTCGTCGCGGCGCCGCTGACGGTCCTGAAGGTGGCCCATCACGGGAGTGCCTCGTCCACCGGGACGACGCTGCTCGCACGGACGCGGCCCGCGCTCGCACTCGGATCCATGGGACGCGGCAATGCGTTCGGGCATCCGTCGCCGGCAGTGGTCCAGCGCCTCCGGGAGGCGGGCACGGCGCTGTTGCGCACCGACGATGTCGGCGCGATTCAGTTGGCGACCAATGGTCGCGTGGTGCTGGTGCGTACGGCGACCGGCCTCGCGGGGAGCCTCACGACGCGGCAGCCTCGGCTCGCTTGGTGGCCTGCCACGCCAATTCCATCTCATCGAGGGTCGCCTCGCCGAGTCGCAGGCCACCGGCCTCGAGGCGTTCTTCCATGGCCCTGAACCTGCGGGTGAACTTCGTGTTGGCGCGGCGCAGGGCCGTCTCGGCGTCGACATCGAGCTTGCGGGCCAGGTTCGCGATCACGAACAGCAGGTCTCCGATCTCGTCCTCGACTGCCTCGCGGTCGCCTGAGGCGATGGCGTCTCGCACTTCGCGCGTTTCCTCGTCGAGCTTCTCCAGCACGGCCTCCGGCGTTGGCCAGTCGAAGCCCACGGTCGCCACGCGGCTGCAGATCGTGCGGGCACGGGCAAGGGCCGGCTCGGCGAGCGGGATGCCGTCGAGCAGGTGTGCTGGCGCACGCCTCGCGGCCGTCTTCTCCTGCGCCTTGATGGCGTCCCACTGCGCCTTCACTTCCGCGGGTGTCAGCGCAGTATCGTTCTCGAAGACGTGCGGGTGCCGACGCACGAGCTTGGCGCACACCGTCTCGAGCGCAGCCGAGACGTCGAAGCCGCCGTTGTCCTTGCTGACCTGCGCCAGGAAGACCCCTTCGAAGATGAGGTCTCCCACTTCCTCACGGAGCCCGTCGTGATCGTCGCGTTCGATGGCGTCCACGACCTCGGCCGCCTCCTCGAGCACGTAGCGGGCGAGGGTCTTCAGCGTCTGCTCACGATCCCAGGCACACCCGTGGGGGCCGCGCAGGCGAGCCATGATCTCGACGAGCTTGGCGAAGGCGGCACCGGCGTCGGCATGCGGCATGGGCAACTGGCCCGTATGCTAGCATCCGGGAATGACCGAGCCGGCCGACGCGTCCCTTACGTTTCTGGGCTACATCTCGGGGCTCGTGATGGCCGCAGCGGTGTATCTGGGTGACCAGCAGGATCCGGTCACCGGTCTGACGTCCGTGAACCTGGTGTCGGCGGGCCACGCGATCGACGTGCTCTCGATGCTGCAGGAGAAGACCCGCGGGAACCTCACAGAGGACGAGGAGCGGTTCCTGCAGGAGGCGCTGTACGAGCTGCGTCTCAAGTACGTGGAAGCCTCCCGCAAGGGCCCGTCCCGAATCGTCACCCCATAGCGTGCGCATCACGTTCCTCGGAACCGGGACGTCGCAGGGCATCCCGGTCATCGGCTGCGCCTGCGCGGTGTGCCTGTCACCAGCCCCGCACGACAAGCGCTTCCGCGCCTCGATCGTCGTGGAGCACGATGATGGCACCCACGTGCTCGTCGACACGACGCCGGACTTGCGCAGTCAGGCGCTGTCGTTCGGCCTGACGCGCGTCGACGCCGTCGTCTACACGCACGCCCACGCGGATCACATCTTCGGGCTCGACGAGCTACGGCGCTTCATTGCCCTCAACGGCGGCGGCGCCATGCCCGTCTACGGCGACGCGGGCACGATGACCGAGCTGCGGCGCATTTTCGGGTACGCCTTCGACTCCCCCGCGGAACTCGGCGGCGGCGTGCCGCGCCTGGTGGCCGAAGTCGTCGACGGACCGTTCGTCCTGCGGGGCACCGCCTGGACCCCCGTGCCGATCCTCCACGGCCGACGACGCATCCACGGCTATCGCATCGGCGGCTTCGCGTACCTGACCGACTGCAGCGGCGTGCCTGACGAAACCTGGCCGCTGCTCGACGGTTTGGACGTGCTCGTCGTGGGCGCGCTGCGCGAGACGCCGCACCCGACGCACTTCTCGATTGGCGAAGCCGTCGAGGCGGCCAGGCGCGTCGGCGCACGCCAGACCTTCTTCACGCACATGTGCCACGATCTCGGCCATTCGGCAACCAATGCACGCCTGCCGGAGGGCATGGCGCTCGCGTATGATGGCCTGTCGGTGAGCCTGCCGCTTTCCGTGTCCTCATGACCGACGTTCGTCCCGGCACGCGCCTGCGAGTGGAGGTGATCCGGTTCCCGGAGGACCCGCCGCGTCCCGGCCGGTGGCCGTATCCGGTCGTCGCGCTCGGCAGTTTCGACGGGCTCCACCGCGGGCACCAGAAGATCCTGGAGCGGGTGTGTCGGCAGGCGCGCGAGCGCCACGGCACGCCGCTGGTCATGACCTTCGACCCGCATCCCCCGCGGGTCCTGCATCCCGAGAAAGCGCCGCCCCTGTTGATGACCACGGCGCAGCGCATAGAAGCGCTGGCACGTGCTGGCATGGAGGCCGTCGCGCTCGTCCGGTTCGACCACGAGCTCTCGCGGCTCGACCCCGACACGTTCGTTCGCCGTGTGCTGGTCGAATGGCTCGGCGTGGCCGAAGTGTGGGTTGGCGGCAACTTCCTGTTCGGCCGCGACCGTACCGGCAACTTCTCGCTGTTACGGGACCTCGGGCTGCTGTACGGGTTCCGCGCCGAGAAGATCGACCCGGTTCGCTACAAGGACTTCGTCGTCAGCAGCACGCGTGTCCGTCGGCTGATCACGGAAGGGCGCGTGGACGAAGCCGGGGCGTTGCTCGGGCATCACTACTACATCGACGGCACCGTCGTGCCGGGCGCCGCACGAGGCAGGCAGATCGGCTATCCCACCGCCAACATCGCGACCGAGAACGAGCTGCTGCCGCCGCACGGCGTCTACGCGACCACACTCACGGTGGACGACCGGATCCATGCGGCCGTGACGAACATCGGCGTCCGTCCGACGTTCGGCGGCGAGGCGGGCGTCAGCGTCGAGACGCACCTGCTCGACGTGAACCCCGACCTGTATGGCACGCGCGTGCGGCTGGCATTCGTGCAGCGGCTGCGCGGCGAGCAGGCGTTCCCCGACGTCGGCGCCCTGGTGCGGCAGATCGGCGACGACGTGGCCGCGGCGCGGTCCATGTTCGAGCGCTTTTCGCTATAGAATCCCTGCGGTATGACAGAGCCTCGCGAAGCCACGGCCGCGCTGCCGTTGTCGCTGACGTGCTCGCCTGATGAACGCTTCGCCGACGCCCTGCACGCGCTCGTGAGCCGGGTCGGCGCGCTGGCCGCTGCACGACCAGGCGAGGGCGAGTCGTTCACGGCCGCCTTCGACAGTGTGGTGGGCTGGTTGATTGCGCGTCGCCAGGACGTGGTCGGCGACGTCGCGATCCGGTTCGACCGTGACGGCGATCGTCTGCTCGGACAGCTGCGATGGGTGGCGGCCGATGGCGCGCGTACCGTGCCGGACACCGACACTGTCGCGTCGGCCGACGTGGAGGTGGCCTGCGACGTACACGGCCCCGAGGTGCACTGTCGGGTGTCCTGTCGCTGCGTCTGACGTCCCCGACACCCGGGCCGGCCCGGTATCCGCCCCCTGGACCCGGTCCCGATACCCGGTCCTTCTGAACCATGCGCCTCTACAACACGCTCACTCGCCAGGAAGAAGAGTTCGCGCCGTCGCGCGACGGACTCGTCCGGATGTACGCCTGCGGCCTGACGGTGTATGCCCGCGGGCACATCGGCAATTTCCGGACGTTCCTCGCCGTGGACTTGTTGCGGCGCACCTTGCGCCACGTTGCCGGCCACCAGGTGCATCACGTCACCAATTTCACCGACGTCGACGACAAGACGATTGCCGAGTCGCAGAAGGCCGGTGAGCCGTTGCGCGACTACACGACACGCTTCATCGAGGCGTTCAGGGAGGACGCTGCCTCGCTCGGGCTCGAATCACCAGAGGACACGCCACGCGCCACCGACCCCGAGAACCTGCAGGCCATGGCCGACATGGTGGCGGCACTCGAGCAACGCGGGCACACCTACCGGAGTGACGGCTCCATCTACTTCAAGATCTCGACGCTGCCGCAGTATGGCCAGCTGGCGCACCTCGACCATGCCGGCATCAAGAGCGGCGCCCGTGTCGACAGCGACAAGTACGAGAAGGAGGATGCGCGGGACTTCGTGCTGTGGAAGGCCACCCGCGCCGACGAGCCGACGTGGGACTGCGGCGTCGGACCGGGGCGTCCCGGGTGGCACATCGAGTGTTCCGCGATGGCGCTGCGCCTGCTCGGACCGGCACCGATCGACATCCACTGCGGCGGCGTGGATCTGATCTTCCCGCACCACGAGAACGAGATCGCGCAGGCCGAAGGCGCTACCGGAACGCAGTTCGCCCGCTTCTGGTTCCACGTGGAGCACCTGCTGATGGACGACGGCGAGAAGATGTCGAAGTCGCTCGGCAACGTGTTCACGATTCGCGATGTGCTCGACGAGGGCTATCGCGCGTCGGCCCTGCGCTACCTGCTGATCTCGGTGCACTACCGCAAGCAGCTTCGCTTCTCGTGGGCCACGCTGCAGCAGGCCGAAGAGGCCGTGAAGCGGCTGGCCGACTGTGTGGGCCGGCTCCAGCGCGTCAAGGACGGCACGGGCGCTGACGGCTGGGACGCCCGCCTCGAGGCGGCCCGCGCCGACTTCCGCGAGAAGCTGCAGTCGGACGTCAACGTGCCGGGGGCGCTCGGCGCCGTGTTCGACCTGCTGCGGCAGGCCAATGGCGCCATCGACGCCGGCACCCTGTCGCGCGCGCAGGCCGATGCCACGCTGACGTTCTTCGAGGATTGCGACAAGGTGCTCGGCGTGCTCGCGCTGCGTCGCACCGAGGACTCGGCGCCGCCCATTCCGCAGGATGAACTCGACGCCCTGATCGCGGCGCGCGTGGAGGCGCGGCGCATGCGCGACTTCGCCGAAGCCGATCGCCTGCGCGCCGAACTCGACGCGCGCGGGGTCGTGCTGGAGGACGGGCCGGGCGGCACCATCTGGAAACGGAAATGAACCCGCTGCCGCAGGCGCCCGAGATTCGCACGGCCCTGCCCGGGCCGCACGCCAAGGCGGTCATCGATCGCGATGCCGTGGTCGTCTCGCCGTCCTACACGCGCGGCTACCCGTTCGTCATGGCTCGCGGTGCAGGGGCGATGGTCGAGGACGTTGACGGCAACGTGTTCCTCGATTGCGCGGCCGGCATCGCCGTGAACTCCACCGGACACGCGCACCCGGCCGTCGTCTCGGCGATCGCGGACCAGGCGCAGCGGTTCCTGCACATGTCGGGCACCGACTTCTTCTACGAGCCGCAGGTGCGGCTGGCCGAGGTGCTCTCGTCGATCGTGCCGATGCCTGGCCCCTGCCGTTCGTTCTTCGGCAACTCGGGCGCCGAGGCTGTCGAAGCGGCGATCAAGCTGGCCCGCTACCATGCGCAGCGCCCCTTCCTGATCGCGTTCATGGGCGGGTTCCATGGGCGCACGCTGGGCGCCCTGTCCCTGACCGCGAGCCGGTCGGTGCAGCGCAGGGGCTTTGGCCCGGTCACCGCCCCCGGCGTGTTCCACGTGCCGTACCCCGACGTCTACCGCGATGGCCCGGGCGCCGTGCAGGCGACGCTCGACCACCTGGAGGAGCGCACGTTCGTCCAGCTCGTCGCGCCAGAAGAGGTCGCGGCCATCGTCGTCGAGCCGATTCAGGGTGAGGGCGGCTATCTCGTGCCGCCGCCGGAGTTCATCCAGCGGCTGCGCGAGATCTCGGACCGCCACGGAATCCTGCTGGTCGCCGATGAAGTGCAGTCGGGAATGGGCCGCACGGGCGCCATGTTCGCGGTGGAGCACGCGGGCGTGCAACCCGACATCATCGCGATGGCCAAAGGCATCGCCTCGGGCATGCCGCTCGGCGTGGCCACGGCGCGTGCTGGGGTGATGGACTGGACGCCGGGCGCGCACGCCAGCACGTTCGGTGGAAACCCGGTGTCGTGCGCAGCGGCGCTGGCGACGATCGAACTGCTGCAGGGCGGGCTCGTGTCCAACGCCGCCGCCGTGGGAGCCTTCCTGATGGACGGCCTGGTCGGGTTGCAGGAGAAGCACGCACTCATCGGCGACGTGCGCGGGAAGGGGCTGATGATCGGCATCGAACTCGTCAAGGACCGCGCGACGAAAGCCCGCGCCACCGCCGAGCGCGACCGCGTCGTCAACGAAGCATTCTCGCGCGGGCTCCTGGTTCTCGGCGCCGGGCGCAACACGATACGACTCTCGCCGCCGCTCGTGCTCACGCGGAGCCAGGCGACGACGGCGCTCGCCATTCTCGACGAGTCACTCGCCGCGGTGGGGTAGGGCCCGCCGGTCATACATACGAAGCCGTCGGGCGCATGGGACACGTGACCGTCGCCCGCCATACCATACGTAGCCGCCGCCCTTGCCCGGCGGACCCGGGAGCCACTATGAATCGCCGAACGATGATGAAGCACGCTGCCGGCGCCACCGCCGGCCTGGCCCTCGTTGCCGGCCGCGACGCCGCGCTGGCCGGTCCCGCCGACGACGGGATCCTGGGCCAGGGTGTGCACCGCTACCGGGTCGTCCCCGGCTGGGGACGACGCGCCCCCCCGCACGTGGCCCGCCAGGGCGGCCATGCCATCACCGAGGATCGCGATGGACACATCGTCGTACTGACCAACGACAAGCGGAACAACCTGATCGTCTACCGCAAGGACGGCACGTTCGTGTCCAGGCGGGAGGATCGCTTCCCGGCGGCGCACGCGCTCGAGTTCGGTGTCGATCGCCGCGGTGACGAGTTGTTGTGGGTCACCGATCACCAGATTTCGGTGATCTCCCTGTTGACGCCCGACGGCCGCGAACTGAAGCGGTTGAATGCGGACGCGCTGTCGGCCAGGTACCCGGACCTGACGAAGTACCACGCGACGAATGTCGCGGTGATGAAGGACGGAGATTTCTTCATCAGCGACGGGTACGGATCGCACTTCATCCACCACTTCGATCCCGACTGGAAGTACATCGCGACCTTTGGCGGAGCGGGCAGCGCACCGGAGCACCTGCGGCAGCCTCACGCCATCTGGCTGGATACGCGTCGGGGCCGCGAGGACCTGCT
This sequence comes from Acidobacteriota bacterium, assembly GCA_023429845.1. Lineage (GTDB taxonomy): Bacteria > Acidobacteriota > Vicinamibacteria > Vicinamibacterales > Vicinamibacteraceae > Luteitalea. The sequence goes on along the minus strand of JAEZCY010000013.1, from coordinate 6,270 downwards.
GGTATGCGATCGCGGCAATGCGCTACTCAAGTGGTTCTCGCCGAAAGGTGAACTCCTGCGCACGGTGCCGGTGCCCGGGTCGCAGCCGAGCAACGTCGCGGCCATGGCCGATGGCCACATCGCGATCGCCAGTCTCAACGGCATGATCCTGATCCTGGACAGCCAGGACCGCGTCGTGTCGGCCGTGGGCGGCGAGCCACCGGTGTACGAGAACGGGCAGTTGCAGCCGCTCGTGAACTACAACACGACGTTCAACCACCCGCACGACGTGTACGTGGACAAGGCAGGCGCGCTCTATGTGGCGCAGTGGAACTCGAACCGCAGCTACCCGTTGAAGCTGGACAAGGTATAGGAGCGTCGCCCGAGGGGCGACGCTCACGAACGTTCGTCGCCGCTCAGAACGTGTAGCCGCCGGGCCCCGCCCGGCGGTCGCGCGTACGACCGCGCCGGCTCTCTTCGTTCGAGTCGCGAAGAGGGAGGCGCCGTCACGGACGGTTCAGAGCTTCAGGAAGATACGACGCCTGTACATCCAACCGCAGATCGCGATCCAGATCAGCGCGTAGGCGATCGAGTGGGTCAGCGAGGCGAGCGCCGGGTCTGGCACGATCGCCGCGAAGATGTGCTGCTGTGCCCACCGCCACCACGACACGCTCGAGCCGTCGGCGCCGGTCACCGTGAAGACGTGCAGCAAGCTCACGACGAGTCCCGAGACGAGGTAGGCGAAGATGGCGTTGGTGCCGAGCCAGACGAACGGCGCCGCGAGCCAGCCATGGCCTCCGCTGCGCCGGGGGCGCAGGTCCATCGCCCACACGCACGCGGCGAGCGCCAGCAGCGCGAGCCCGCCGGTGAACAGTACGTAGCTGCTCGTCCAGAGCAGTTTGTTGATCGGAAAGACGAAGGCGCCGCTGATGCTCGGCTCACCGATGATGCCGAGCCCGATCAGCGGCTGCAGCCCGCCCCACAGCCAGCCGACTACGACGGCGACGAGACCGAGCCGAGCCAGGCGTCCCACCGCAACCTTCGACGCGGCGCCTGCCTGCAACACGAATCCCGCCAGCATGCCCATCTGCATGGTGACGATCGACGGCAACGACGACAGCAGGCCGTTGGCATCCCACGTGTGGTTGCCGTAGCCGAGATGTCGGCCCATCGTGACCTGGTCCAGCCATGCCGCCCAGTTCGCCGCCGCAAACTCGCGCGTCATCGGCACGACGCCCGCCCCGGGCACCGGGACGAACGCCATCAGCACCCAGTAGCCCACAAGGATCACGCCGGCGATGGCCGCCTGCACGCGCCGCGACGTGTACAGCATCAGCAGCGTGCCGAAGAAGTAGCAGAACGCGATGCGCTGCAGCACGCCCGGGATGCGGAACGTCTCCAGCGTGGCCGTCAGGAAGGGGAAGTTCTTCTCGAAGACGCCCAGCGCGAAGAGCAGCAGGGCGCGGTTGGCCGCGTGCCGGATCAACTCGGCGTTCGTCGCTCCCTGGCGTCGGCGCGCCGCGATCGAGAAGGGCAGCGCGACGCCCATGATGAAGAGGAAGAACGGGAAGATCCAGTCGGTCGGCGTGGCACCGTGCCAGCGCACGTGCTGCAGGGCCGCATAGCCGGCGCTGGAGTCGCCCTGCTTGTTGACGAGCATCATCGCGGCGATGGTGACGCCGCGGAACACGTCGAGCGATTGCAGCCGGACCCGCGCCGCGGTGCCTGTCGTCGTCGGTGTCGTCACGTGGCCTGGAGCATTCATCGGTTCCTCAGTGCGCCGTGTTGGCGCGCGTGCGTGCCTGCCGTGCGGCGTCCGGCAATGCGAAGGCGACGTAGGTGTCGCCGGACCTGGTCCCCATCTTGCCGCCGCCGGCGGCGATGACCACGTACTGGCGGCCGTCCACGACGTACGTGGCCGGGGTGGCGTAGCCGCCTGCCGGCAGTGAAGCCTCGAACAGCCGGGCACCGTTGCGCATGTCGAAGGCGCGGAACTTCTCGTCGTTGGTGGCACCGATGAACAGCACGCCGCCCGCCGTGATGGCAGCGCCGCCGTAGTTCTCGGTGCCGGTGGGCGGGTCGCCAGGCTTCCTGGCCTCCGGCCGATCCCCGAGGGGCACCTGCCAGGCGATGCGCCCGGCGGCGACGTCGATGGCCGACAGCGTACCCCAGGGCGGCGTCACGGCCGGGTACCCCTCGTCGTCGAGCAGGCGAGTGTAGCCGCCGAACGTGTAGGGGATATCGGGCAAGCCCTCGTCGCCGGATTCTTCGCCCGCGGCCGGCGTGTCGCCAAAGAGGTACGAGACGATCTCCTCGCGCTGCGGCGGAGACAGCATTGCGAAGGGCGGCATCTGCCCGCGGCCGTGGACGATCACATCGAGCGCCTGCTGACGGCTGATTCGCTGGTCCACGCCGACGAGCGACGGCACCACCCGGCCCACCTCACCGGTGCGGTCGGCGCCGTGGCATACCGCGCAGTTGATCTGGTAGTGCCGGCGTCCGCGCGCGACCTGCGTGGTTTCCGTCGCGCGGTCGATGGGCACCATGTGCGCGATCCACGCCATGTCGTTCGAGTTGACGTAGAACAGGCCGGTGGACGGGTCGAAGGCCTGTCCGCCCCATTCGGCGCCGCCGTCGAAGCCGGGAAAGATGACCGTCCCTTCTTCGCTCGGGGGCTGCCACTTGGCGAACGGCTTCACGCCTTCGAGCTGCTTCAGCACGTGGGCCCGCGCCTCGGGCGTCCGTGCCGTGACGATGGCCTCCGAGAACTGCTGCCGCGAGAACGTGATCGGCGACTCCGGCTGCGTCGGCCACGTTTGCTCGCCTTGCAGCGTGGACCCGGGCACGGGGACCTCGCGGATCGGATGCACCGGCCTGCCCGTTTCGCGTTCGAAGACGAACAGTTCTCCGGTCTTGGTCGCCTGCATCACCACGTCCACCGTGCGGCCGTCCTTGGCGATGGTGCCGAGCACGGGCGCCGTCGGCAGGTCGCGGTCCCAGAGATCGTGGTGCACGAACTGGAAGTGCCACACGCGCTCGCCGGTGGCGACCTTCAACGCGAGGAGCGAGTTGGCGTACAGATTCGCGCCGTGCCTGTTGCCGCCCCAGAAGTCGAAGGTGGCCGAGCCCGTGGGCACGAAGAGCAGGCCGCGCGCGCGGTCCACGCTCATGCCCGCCCAGTTGTTGGCGCCGCCGATGCGCTGCCAGGCATCTGCCGGCCAGGTGTCGTGGCCGGGTTGCCCGGGCCGGGGAATCGTGTGGAAGATCCAGCGTCGCGTGCCACTGCGCACGTCGAACGCGCGTACATGGCCGGGAGCGGCCGGACCAGGTCCTTCCGACAATCGCGTCGGGACGATGATGAGGTCGCCGTGGATGATGCCGGGCGTGTTCGAGAGCACCGACAGGCCGGTGGTGTCGGCGTCAAGACCGAGGCGCAGGTCGATGCGCCCGCGCTCGCCGAACGTGGGAATCGGCAGGCCGGTCGTCGCGTTCACCGCGTACAGGTGCGGCCCCGCGGCGACGAAGATCCTCTTGTCTGCACCGTCGGCCCAGTAGGTCACGCCTCGGTTCACGCCGAGCGAGCCAGGGCCCTGGCCGTCGTCGAACGGGTCGAACGTCCACTTGGGCGCACCGGTTGCCGCGTCCAGCGCGAACAGCTTCATCTGCGCCGACGTGGCGTAGAGGACGCCATCCACGACGATGGGATTGCACTGAATCTGGGAGCGGTTGTCGCTGCGGGCGTCGCCGGTGCGATAGGTCCAGGCAACCTCCAGGCGGCCGGCATTGGCCGGCGTGATCTGCGCGGCGGGCGAGAAGTGCGTGTGACCGGCGTCGGCCCCATGCGCGGCCCAGTCGATGCGGCGGGCCGGCTCCGTCCACACGTGGGCGCAGGCACCCACGACGATCGACGTGATGACCAGATGCGGCACGCCGACGCTGCGGCGGAGAAGGGGAGGGAGTCCGCGGAGCATGAGCCGAAGCTCGCAGTGTACTGCACGATCCAGTAGGATTCGCGCCATGGCTGACACACTCTCCCACGGCGCGCCGACGCGCCGCGCCTTTCTTGCCGCCGGCCTCGTGGCACCCGCCGCGGCGGCCGTGATGTCGTCCGACGCAGAGGCTCGCGTCCAGGCCGGCGGCGGTTCGCCGCACTCGCTGAAGATCGGCGTGGTCACCTACAACATGGCCAAGGACTGGGACGTCCCGACGATCATCACCAATCTCACGGCGATCGGACTCGATGCCGTGGAGCTGCGCACCACGCACGCGCATGGCGTGGAGCTGTCGCTCTCGCCGTCGCAACGCGCCGAGGTGCGCCAGCAGTTCGAGGGCTCGGCGGTGAAGATTGGCGGACTCGGCACGACGTGCGAGTACCACGCCGCTGACGCCGCGGTCGTCCGGAAGAACATCGAAGAGACCAAGCAATGGGTGCAGCTGGCGAAAGACCTCGGCTGCCCGAGCGTGAAGGTCCGCCCCAACGGGCTGCCCAAGGGCGTGCCCGAGGAGCAGACGCTCGCCCAGATCGGCAAGGCGCTCGAGGAGTGCGGCCAGGCGGCGCACGACGCGGGCGTCCGCATCCAGGTCGAGGTGCACGGAGCCGAGACGCAGCGCATCCCGCGCATGGTGAAGATGCTGGAGTACGCGGACCGGCACCCCGGCGTGTGGATCTGCTGGAACTCTAATCCGACCGACCTGATGGACGGCGGCCTGGAGAAGAACTTCGCCCTGCTGAAGGACCGCATCGGCCAGGTCCACATGCGCGATCTGTACGTCGAGGACTACCCCTGGCAGCGGCTGATCGGGCTCCTGCAGGAGATGAAGTTCCCGGGTTACTGCTTCGCCGAACAGGGGGAGACGTCGTGCGACGGCGTCCGCGTGCTCAAGTACTTCCGCGGCATGTTCCGCCACATGGAAGGGCTCGTTCAGCCGAAGCTCGTGGCGTAGGCGACATCGCTGCGATGCGCCCGGCGGATCCCGTAGCCGTCGGGCCTTGCCCGACGGGGAGCGGTCCGGCGGATGCGGCTATGCGGTGCAATTCCTGCCACGCTGCCGGCCCCCGACGTGGCGGTTCCGTCATCGCGGGCGCTCCCCGCGTGCCCGGCCGGGCACGTTCGCACGCGTCCTGAGATGGTAAGCATCCTGCAACGTGTGCGGGCATGCTGCACAACGCCGGCGCGTCCACTCGGCGAGCGGGGCGGAGCGTACCGGGCGACCCTCGCCAGGCACTCGGCCACGACGGCGAGTCCACGGCGTGCGCGGCGCTGCTCGCGTGCGGTTACGTCATTCTTGCCAGGCGGTTCCGCACGCCGCAAGGCGAGATCGACATCGTGGCGCGCGAGGCAGACACCATCGTGTTCGTCGAGGTGAAGACGCGCCGCGATGGCGCGTACGGTGGTGGGGCCGCCGCCGTCACCTGGCGCAAGCAGCGCACCATCGTTCGCGTCGCGCAAGCATTCCTGGCGCGCGGGCGACTGCACCACCTGCCGTGTCGGTTCGACGTCGTGGCGGTGGACTGGCCGGATGGCGAGACGCCGCGCACGGAGATCTACCGCAGCGCCTTCGATGCGGGGTGACCGCCTCGCGGTGCCGGGAGGCAGGAAGTGTCGACCGGCCATGTTCACGGTTGCGTCGAGGCCACTTTCGTGTGCTACACTTCGTGGTCGCCGTCGCTCGGCATGAGCGGGAATAACTCAGTGGTAGAGTGCGACCTTGCCAAGGTCGAAGTCGCGGGTTCGAATCCCGTTTCCCGCTCCAATCTCGCCTGACCTGACCGAGCGCTCCCACAGCAGGTTGGCGCCGTAGCCAAGTGGTAAGGCAGAGGTCTGCAAAACCTCCATCCCCGGTTCGAATCCGGGCGGCGCCTCCAGTCTCCGCTCGGCTTTGCCGAGCCATGGCTCGGCAGGTTCCTCGCTTCCCGCTGCAAACGGGCATGCTCACTGCGAGCGGCGTCCACCCAGCCACGCCATGGGCAAGTAGGCGGCGATGAGGTCGAGCGCGACGAACCAGCCCGGCGCCGGAATCATGCTGGCCGCCATCACGCCTCCCGCCAGGAAAACGAGGCCGACGACCAGCGCGAGCCGCGCTGCGTGGTTCGCGGCAACGCGCGCCGCGACGAACGCACCGGCCAGGGTTCCTGCCGCGTGTGCCAGGAACGGGAACAGGAAGTGTCTGGGCTGCAGCAGCGCCATCCCGGCCTGCAGTCCCTCGGCTGTGGTCACGTCCACGCCAGCGGGAGGGGCGACGACGAGCGGTCCGACAGCGACCAGCGCCATGTTGACGACGCTGCCGACC
>JAEZCY010000362.1 GCA_023429845.1 Acidobacteriota bacterium | reverse complement strand
CCCCAGGCCTGCCGCCACGGTGCCCTCCGGCACGCCGATCAACGTTCGCCTCTCGCAGGCGATCGACGTGGACGTGTCTCGCGCCGGGCAGAACTTCAAGGGCGTCGTCGACGACCCCGTGATGGTGAACGGCGCAGTCGTGATCCCGCGCGGCGCATCGGCCTTCCTGCAAGCGGTGCAGGTGTCGCAATCGGGCGCCATGAAAGGCAGCGACAAGATCACACTGAAGCTCAACGCCGTCGGCTTCGGCGGGATGGTCTACGAGGTGACGAGCGCCTACGTCGAGACCAAGGGTAAGGGTGAGGGCCGGCGCTCGGCCCGCAAGATCGGCGGCGGCGCCGGACTCGGTGCCATTGTCGGAGGCATCGCCGGCGGCGGCGAAGGAGCCGCGATCGGCGCGGCCATCGGCGGCGTGACCGGCGCGGCGGTCGCCTCGGGGGGAGAGGAACACCTGAAGATCCCGGCCGATACCCGGGTGCAGTTCCAGCTCACCGCTGCCGTCACCATCACGTGACGGCAGCGCCTGCACGCGGTCTCAGCAGGCCTTCGGGCGGAACAGTCCCAGCCTCGCCATCCGCGTCTCGAGGGTGGTCGGCGGCAGCCCCAGCTGCTCGGCCGCGCCACCAATGCCGCGGATGCGCCAGTTGAGGCTCTCCAGCACCGAGCGGATGTGATCCCGCTGTACGTCCGCCAGCCGCTCGCTGCGCCCGGCGGCGTTGGCCCGCGCCGCCGGCACCGGCACGGCGAGACGCACACCGTCGCACAGCACCATCGCGCGTTCGACAACGTTGCGCAGCTCGCGGACGTTGCCGGGCCAGGAGTGCCGCTGGAGGGCCTCGAGCGAGGCCGTCGCGATCGCCGGGAGCGGCTTGCCGAGCGCCTGCGAGATCTCGGCGACGAAGTGCCGCACCAGCGCCGGGATGTCGTCGGCGCGCTCGCGCAGCGGCGGGACGAGCACCGGGAAGACGTTCAGGCGGTAGAACAGATCTTCGCGAAAGGCTCCAGCCGTGACCCGCGCCCGGAGATCGCGGTGAGTGGCCGCCACGATCCGCACGTTCACGGGGATCCGCAGCGAGCTGCCCAGCCGCTCGATCGTGCGCTCCTCGAGCACCCGAAGCAGCTTCACCTGCACTTCGGCCGGCAGGTCGCCGATCTCGTCGAGGAAGAGTGTCGATCCCTCGGCCGCCTCGAACCGTCCGATCTGCCGGTTCACCGCATCGGTGAACGCGCCGCGCTCGTGGCCGAACAGTTCACTCTCGATCAGCGTCGCCGGAATGGCAGCGCAGTTCACGCGCACCATCGGGCGATGGCGCCTGGCGCTCGACTGATGAATCAGTTCCGCGAAGCGTTCCTTGCCGGTGCCGGTCTCCCCCAGCAGCAAGACCGTCGAGTCGGTCTGTGCCACCTGGGCGATGAGCGCGCGCACCGTCTCGAACGCCTCGCTCGCACCGACGATCGTCCGCGCGAACGTGGACGTCCGCACGGCCGGCGTCGCATACCCGACGGGTCGATGCGCGGCAATCGGCGGCGCTACTCCCGCGCCGTCGGCGCGGTCAATCATCGTACTCATGGGTGCCCCCCTGGTCTCGGCCGCCGCTGTCGCACGCGGAGCCGAGACGTGCTGGTATGGCTCGTCGGTGAGCAATGGACGTGCCTGAATGGCTCCGGAGGCGCCCGGGGAGCCGTGGCCTCCGCAGCGCCGGAGCCCTGGAGGGGAAAACACCGCGAGTTGCCAGATTTCCGAAGGTTCTCCGTTAATGGGGGCTTTCGCCGGTGCAGACGCCCAGTGCCACTCGCCACCGTGCCTCGTGGCGTGCCTGCTCGAACACCGGGGCTCCTCCGGTATTCCGGAGTGCGCACGGGGCGTCGGAGAAGCCGCGACGGCAGGCCTTCGAGCACCATCCTTCGAGCACCACCGTGAGCACTCGCCTGCTACTTCGCTCTCCGCCTCACGTTCGTGAGCTTGATCGGGGTGTCGTTGTAGTCATCGACGTCGACGCCGGCGTCCTGGCCCGCCCGCACCCGCGCGGCGCCGGCCATCGTGCCCCAGCCGATCCCCACGTCGTCGATCTCGAGGCGCAGCAGTGCGACGTCGTAGCCCGTGCGCGGCTTGGCGTCGGCCAGGCCGCCGCCGACGAAGTAGATCGGTGAATCGGTCACGAGCGTCAACGTCCGGCGCCACGGCCCGGTCTTCACCTGACGTGCCCAGCGGATGGTCCACGACCTGTCGCGGAACCTGACGGCGCCCACGGCGGGTGCGTCCTTCAATGAAGACAGGAACGCCTGGTAGCCGCCTGTCTTCAGGGCCGTTTCGACGGCCACGCGTTCGGCGTCGGGCGTGTAGCTGGTCACCTCGATCGTGATGCTCGCGGCGCCGGCGCCTCCCTGCGCGCCGGTGACCTGCAGGGTGGCGTCGAACGATTCAGGGGCGCCCATCTGCTGCCCCGCGACTGGCGAGGCGCAGAAGGCCGACGCCACGACGATGACTCCCATGACGGTGCGTACGCGCATGATCCTCATTCTCCCTTCCACGTGTGACCGGTGCGCCGCCGTGCCGGGCTCGTGCGGCCGGCACGGAGACAGCACGTCGCATGCCCGACCCATGCCCACGCGTCATTGTGCCGGGCCGTGCTGGTGAGGGCCCGGGCGCTTCACCGCAGGCGCGTGCTGCGTGTCTGCTGCGCCCGCACATCGGCCCGCTCGCGAGCGAGACGATAAGCGACGTAGTACTTGTAGATGTTGCTCACGTACTGCACCGTCTCGCGGCCGATCCGTTCGGAGGCGACACGCTCCACGTTGCCGAACCACACGTTCGGGTCGAGGCCTCGTCCGGCGGCCTCGCGACGGAGCTGGCGTACGCGTGCCGGTCCCGCGTTGTAGGACGCAAACGTCATCAGAATCTTGTTCAACTCGTCCATCGGGTCGTCCCTGAAGTACTGGTCCATCATGAAGCGGATGTACTTCGTGCCCGCGTGAATGTTCGCGTCGAGCATGCGGATGTCGCCGACATTCATCTGCTTGCCGGTTGCCGGCATCACCTGCATCACCCCGATCGCGCCGACCTGGCTGCGCGCGCCTTGATCGAGTCCCGATTCCTGATACGCCTGCGCGGCCACCGCCAGGTGATCGAGCCCGTAGGTCGCCGAGTGGGCCTGAATCAAGTGGGCGATCGCCTCGAACTTCTTGCGCTCGGCGTCGTCGGCCGCTCGCCGGACGTAGTCGGTCCGCTGCAGGTAGCGGCGGTTCACCGTGTTGCCGAATGCCGTGCGGGGCCCGTACTCACCGATCCACGTGTTGATCGCCTGCCGCAATACGGGGCTCGTCTTGCGTACGGCCACAGCGATGGTCCCGCCGGACCGGACCGCCGCTGCGTCGAACAGCTGGAGATCGGGGAACACCGCATGCCAGAACCGCGCGACGAAATCGTCGACGATCGTCAGATCGACGAGACCCGCGTTCACCATTTCGAGCAGGTCGTCGTCCTCGAGGGCTTCGGGCGCTTCCTTGATCACGACGAGCGGCCGACCGGCGGCCGCGAGCCGCTCGTTCAGCGCGAGCACGCTCTCGTGGTAGCTGCTGCTTCGGCGGATGAACACCTGCCTGCCGGACAGATCATCGGCCGTGGCGACGGGCGCGGCCGTCCGGCTGCCGACGACGATCTCGGAGACGCCGGTCCGTGTGGGCTGAGTGAAGTCGGCGAGCCGTTGCCGCGCCGGCGTCACGGTCAGCACCGCGGCAACCAGGTCCACAAGGCCGTCGTTCAGGGCGGTGAACAGCTGATCTCGCTGCAGCGGCACGAAGGCCACGTGCACCTTCAGCGGCCCGGTATCGAGGCGCTTGTTCAACTGTTCCTCGAACAGCACCAGCGAGTCGTACACCATGCCGCGCTGCTGCCCGCGATCGATGAAGTACTGGGTGCGATTGAAGACCACGCCGGCGCGGATGAGCCGCCGCTCGACCATCCGCGGCAGGTCGCCGGTGAAAGGGCGATCGAGGATGGCCCGCGCCGCTGCCGGCAGGGAGTCGTAGGGCGACGGCCCCGGCGGCAGTGATCCGCCGGGCGTACGCGAAGCGGCGCGGCTGACGGCCGGGCCGCCGGCCGGCGGCTCTGCCGAACAGTTCACCGTCACCAACGCGACACCGAGGACGCAGGCCTTGCACAGGAGTGCCGGCCTGCTGGCGTCCGTCCTTCCTCTGAGGGTCAGCATGGTCCCGCGCCCCTGTCACACGGCCGCTCCGGTGCAGACGCGACGGTCACGTGCATGGTCAGGCGCGTCACAGCAGATGCAGCAAGCACCGGCCGTTCCAGTCTTCGCCGGGACGCGACTGATCGCTCTAACCGGTTACGGCGGAAGCCGTTACAGCACTGACGCGCCGGCCTCCTGGCCGCGACGGCGCTGCCGTACACCGATCACGCAGAGCGCCTCCGGTATAGCGGAGCCTCGGCCTCACCCGTCCTTCGGGCGGCGGATTCCGAGCTTGGTCATCCGCGTCTCGAGTGTGGTCGGCTTCAGGGCCAACCGCTCTGCGGCGCCGCCGGCGCCCCGGATACGCCAACGCGTGCTTTCGAGCACGCTGCGGATGTGTGCGCGCTCCACCTCCACGAGCTTGGTACTGCGACGGGGCGCCGCCGGCGAGGCTTGCGGCAGCGGAATCGTCAATCGCCGACTCGTGGCGACGATCATCGCGCGCTCCACGAGGTTGCGCAGTTCTCGCACGTTGCCGGGCCAGTCGTACTGCTGCAGCGCGGCGAGGCTGTCCTGGTCGATGGCGTCGATGCACTTGCCGAATGTCCTCGAGAACTCCTCGACCATGTGCCACACGAGCGCGGGCACGTCATCGGTACGCTGGCGCAGCGGGGGGACGTGGATGGGAAAGACATTGAGGCGGTAGTACAGGTCCTCCCGGAAGAAGCCCTCCTGGACGCGTTGCTCGAGATTGCGGTGGGTGGCAGCGATGATGCGGGTGTCCACCGCGATGGAGCGCGAACTGCCCAGCCTCTCGATGGTCCGCTCCTCCAGCACACGCAGCAGCTTGACCTGCACCTCGTGCGGCAGGTCGCCGATCTCGTCGAGGAAGATCGTGGACCGGTCGGCCAGCTCGAAGCGGCCCACCTGCCGCGCGAGGGCACCGGTGAAGGCCCCTTTCTCGCGGCCGAAGAGTTCGCTTTCGATCAACGTCGCCGGAATGGCGCCGCAGTTCACTCGGACCATCGTTCCGCCGCGGCGCGCGCTCAACTCGTGGATCTCGCTGGCGAACAGCTCCTTGCCGGTACCGGTTTCGCCGAGGAGCAGCACCGTCGAATCGGTTGCGGCCACTTGTCGCACTTGGTCGATCACCCGCTGGACCGCCGGGCTCTGACCGATGACGCGCGCGGCGCCGGAGAGCTGACGACCCGCGCGGCGCAGGTAGACGTTCTCGGCCTCGAGTTGCTCTTTGAGTCGTTGCACTTCGGCGAGGGCTCGCGCCAGCGCCTCATCACGCTGGATGCGGGCGAGGGCCTGGCCGAAGACGTTGGCCGTGGCTTCGAGCCGCTGGACGAGCACCGGCGGCCACTGCCGCGGAGCCGTGACGCTCACGAACCCGAGCGACCCCGACACCCGGCCGTCCACCGTGAGCGGGATGTACACGGCGGCACGAGTGCCGATGGCCGCGAAACTGCCCCGTTCGGGTTCGTCGAGTTCATCACGATCGCTGAAGACGACCGTCCGCGAGGCGAGCACTTGGCGGAGCGTCTCCGGAAAGCGCGATGCGGCGGCGACCGGCGCCTGAACGCCGGCCACGCCTGGCGCCGTCCAGATCACGGGGTCTACCAGCGTCTGGTCGGGCGCAATCTTGAAGAACGAGCAGCGGTCCAGGTCCAGCCGCTCCCCAAGCACGCCAAGCACCGTGCGGATCGCCGCCGGCACCTCGCTTGCCGGCAGGTTGATGCACTTGTACGAGAAGTCCGACAGCAGCTGCAGGAACGCCAGGTGTTCCTTCAGCATCGTGTGCCCGGGCGCTTCGAACCGCAGGCGGTCAGTGAGGTCTGCGACGGCGATCAGCGCGAGACCCTCACTCGCCGACTCGACGTGCACCTCCACCGCGAGAAGGCCGCCGTCACTGTGTCGCCCCAGCAGCTCGCGTTTCGCGACGGCTGCCGCCTCACTGTCCGTTCGGGTGAGGATCTCGCGAACGGCGGATCCAACCCCTGGTGGAAACAGGACGTCGATCGGCCGACTCACCAGTTCCTCGCCCGGGTAGCCGAACAGTTGCTCGAACGCCGCGTTCGCACTGAGAATCGTGCCGTCGACACACGCCACCAGCTGCGGAGCGGACGCACTCTCAACCGCCGCCCGTAGCTGCTCCAGCCGCTCCAGCGACAGAGCCAAGGCTATCGCGCCTTCTTGACACCACTGAGCGTCAGGGCCTCGGCGCCGTAGTCCTCGACCACCAACGACCCGTCCGCCAGCCGCAGCTTCGCGGCCGGTGACAGCGTGCCAGTGCCCTGCCCGGTGGCATCGACTTCGAGGTCCACCACGGCGAAGTCATACCCCTGCCTGGCCTTGGCGCCCGGCAGCCCCGCGCCGAGGTGGAGGATGGGACGGTCGGTCACGATGGTCAGCAGGCGCCCCTTGTCGGTCACGCGCTCCAGGCTGACGCGGGCGGGCGTGGGCTCGCCGTTGCCCACGCGAATGGAGCCCGTCGGTGAAACACCGGTCAGCGCTTTCCGGAGCGCTGCTGCACCACCTTTGCTGAAGGCCGACGTCAGCGTTGACACCTCCGATTCCGGCATCGTGCGATCGACGACGATCGTCACCGGCGCAGACGCCGTCGCGCCGCCCGCCGTCTTCACCGTTGCCGTCGCGGTGAATGTCTCCCTCGCTTGCGCGTGCAGATGTGCAGGCGCGTGTACCCAGCTCACGAGAGCAACCAGCGCCGCTCCCGCGTAGATCACCATCCTCATGGTCAGCCTCCTGGTCATGACGTGCTGCCTGACTTCAAGCATCGGCCGTACCGGCCTGCCGGACTGGCCTCCGAGGCTCCGAGCGCAGGATCGACGAAGGCTCGCGAGAGACGGAGGTCGGATGCGCTTCGGTCACGCGACGGCCGGGCGGAGGTCGCACGGAATGCCGTATGACCCGTGGCAACAGCTGCGGGCGCGGCGCGTGCGTACCCGACGCGCACCACGGTGCCCCGGACGCGCCGCCGATCACACGATGTGCTGCCTGACGGCGTACTGAATCAATGCCGCGGTCGACTTGACGCCGAGCTGCTCCATCATCCGGTACTTGTGAAACGCAATCGTGCTCGGCGTCAGGTCGAGCAGGCCGGCGATCTCCTTCATGGGACGCCCCTCGGCCAGCAACTGCAGGATCTCTCGCTGGCGATCGGTCAGCGGCGGAGTGGCTTGCTGGCCGCCCGAGTGCAACAGTGTGCCGAGGAGGTCTTCGGTGATCAGCGGCGTGACATAGGAACGTCCGTTGAGCACCGCCTGGAGGGCAGTCAGCAATTCAGCGCCCGCCGACCGCTTGGACAGGTACGCTGACGCGCCGGCACGGAACGCTTCGGCGGCAATGTCGACGTCCTCGTTCATCGTGACGAACACGATCTTCGCATCGGGCACCTGGTGGCGGATCTGCCGTGCTGCGTCGAGGCCATTGAGGAGCGGCATCGTCACGTCGAGCACCACCACGTCGGGTCGCAGCTGACCGACCGCGGCGACGAGCGCCCGCCCGTCCGACACCTTGCCGACGACCTCGCACTCCTGTGCAAGCATCTGCGCCAGGGCATCAAGGACCATCACGTGGTCGTCTGCGAGGAGGACTCTCGGTCGCGGCATCGTCGTACTCCAGCGAGTGGCCAGGTAGCGTCCTTGGCGGCGGCCGGCCAAGTTGCGGCATCGAGCGAAGACACGTACCGACGTCAGGGAACGGGCGACCCGGCCGCTTGCCTCACACGGCGGCAGCTTCGGGCTCGGTCGATCCGAGCGGCGCGAGGACGAGGAGGTGCGTGCCGAGGCCGCGTCGTGAGTGCAGCTCCATGCGCCCGCCGACCGCATCGACGCGCTCGCGCATGCTGATCAGCCCGACGCCGCTGCTCGTCACGTCGTGCGGGTCGAAGCCGACACCGTCATCCTGCACCTCCAGGGTGAGCTCGTTGTGGCTCGCCGCGAGGCGAATCCGCACCTCGCGCGCCCGGCCATGCTTCAGGGCGTTCTGCAACGCCTCCTGCACAATCCGGTAGAAGCACAGGGCGAGCTCCGGTGCGAGTCGCAGCGGCACGTCCTCGGCGTGAACCGTGACTCGGAGGCCTGACAACGACATCTCCCGTGCGAGCGCGTGCAAGGAAGGGACCAGGCCAACCAGGCGCAGCTTCGCCGGATGGAGGCGGTGCGACAGGTCGCGCACGCTCCTGGTGATCCCCTGCAACCGCGAGCGCGCATGATCCACTGCCCCACCGACCTTCGCGCTCGTCGCACCACCAGCGGGCTCGAGGTCATTCCACAGGAGGGCGAGCTGTTGGCTGATGTCGTCGTGCAACTCCCGGGCAATCCGCGCCCGTTCGTCCTCGTGCGCCCTCAGCAGGCGCGCGCCCAGATCGCGAATGCGGTCGTAGCTCTGCTGCAGCGCAGTCTGACTCTCCTTCGCATGTCGCTCGGCGCGCTGGCGGCGATGCCGCTGCACGAGCAGCGTGCTGATCAGCGCGGTCTGCAGGAGCATCAGCACGATCGAGCCGACGACGTACGGCTTGTACCGGTCCCAGACGGTCGGCGTCTCGAAGCGCACGAGGGTGCCGACTGGCAGGCGATCCTCGCTGATCCGCCATCGCCTGAGCTGCCGCCAATCAACCTGGAGGATGCCGAGGTCGGCCGACACGAGCGCGATGCTGTCGGCCCGTTCGCCGCGAAGGACGCGCAACGCGAGGCTCCCCAGCATCTCGATCTGCTTCGACTGGCTCCGGAGATTGCCGCCGACGATGCCGTGGCCGATCGCCGACTCCACCCAGGCGTACACCGGTGCGTTGGCAGCCTGCGCGAGATCATCGAGATAGTTGAGCGGGTGGTGGCTGGCACCGGTCCTGTCGCGGTTCACCAGCAGGTAGTAGATCAGCGCGTCGCTTGGCAGCGTGGAGACCCGGGACCGCAGTTCGTCTGGCGGCAGGCCGTTCACGTACGTGAACCGGAAGTGGCCGATGAACTGCGCGAACTGGTCGCGCGCCTCTCGCTCGAAGATCACGTCGCGGTGATCGACGCCGCTGATCACGAAGACATGCCGGCGCTCAGGCTGGAGAGCCGCCGCCAGCGTCAGCGTGTCCCCGAGTGCATTCGGCGCGACGATGCCCGTCGAATCGGGAAGTCGCTCGACGTGGCGATCGGTCGACGCAAAGACGACTGGCACGCCGGGGAACAACTCGTCGCGATGGCTGCCGACGAACTGCAACGCGACGTCGTGCATGGTGATGACGAGATCGAAGCGGTGGCCCTGATACTTCCGCCGCAGGAAGGTGCTGACGGCGGCCTGGTAGCCTGGTTCGGCGAACCGGCTCACGTCCAGATACTCCCCGTAGTAATCCAGTGGTTGACCGATGCCCTGCTCGAGGATGCGGGGAAGTTGGGTGTCGCCGAGCACCGCGATGTGGGCATCCCGTCTGGTCGCATAGAGCACCAGCACCTGCGTCTCGCCTGCAGCGCGCACGGGCAGCGCCGCGGCGGCCCCGACGAGCACGAGCGCCACGATCATGCAGCGCCGGAAGCGCCTGCGAGCGGGAGAAGGCATACGGCTAGAAGTCGATCTCGGCAGACAGCCGGACGAAGCGCGGCGGCAGGATCGTCTGCGGCTGCAACCAGGTGCCGCCCGGCACGAAGGCGGGGTTGTACGCCAGGACCGCGCTGGAGTTCACGACGTTGTACACCTCGATGCCGAGCGCAGTGCGAACGCCCCCGAACCGCAGCAGCTTACCGACGCGCACGTCGAGCTGATTGATCCGGTCGCCGTACATCGTGCCAGGCCGGATCAGATTGACCGTGACGTTGGCGGCGCCGCCCGAGAGGTCCCTGCCCAACGTGGGCGCGACCTCCGCATTCGAGGCCGTGTACTGCGCGGCGAGCATCGGGCCTGGCTTGCTCTGCATCGTGGCCGAGAGCTGCACCTCGAGCCGCGGGATGACGTACGAGGCCAGTCCTCGCAATTGCGTGATCACTCCGTACGCGACGCGGCAGTAAGGACTTGTCGGTGTCACCGCAGAACCTTGCAGCCCCGGGCCGAACGCGCTGGTGCCGGTCATGGTCGTGGCAAGTTCCGGCACCGCGGCACGAACGGCGCAGTTGTCAGCGACGCTCTGGCCTGTGCTCGTGCCGCCGACCAACTCGAAGCCGCGCCCGGTGCGTAGGTGCAGCAATACGTCGACGCCGTTGAAGGACTGCCGCCATGCTCCGGAGGCGGCAGCCGTGATTCGGCTCTCCACCTGCCCCACCTTCTCGGGCACCACGTCATGCAGCCCGGACACGACGTAGCCGCCGCCCGCGGGAAGGCGCGGGTCGACCGGCGCCCTGATGCTGAACGGGGTCACATCAGTCGGAGTGAGCGCACGATTGTCGACGACGAAGAAGTTCTGGAACCAGCGGCGGGTGTAGATCACCGACAGCCACGAGCCGCGGCCGAGCTGGTGCTGCCATGCGGCCGACAGGTGCCAGTCCGAGGGGCGCACGCCCCACCCATCCACGACCTCGCGCCCGTAGCTGTTCGTCAGGACGTCCTGCCCGAACCGGGCGTTCGACAGCGCTCCGCACACGTCGCCTCCCGCGGCGCGCAGATCCTGCGCCCCCGGATTGCCCAGGTCGCAATCGGCCACGTAGTTCGCGTTGGCGTCGGTCCACGCGCGGGTGACGCCCGCGGCGCCGAACACGCCGGTGGTCTGCGGCATGCGCAGGGTCGGATTGGTGCTCGCGTAGGTGCCCGACACACCGGCGCCCTCGAGATACTTGCCGAGGCTCACGCGCAGGACGGTACGACCGGAACCGGTGACGCCGTATGCCGCGCCAGTTCTGACGGTCACGTCCTTGTAGCTGTCCACGCCTCGCGTTTCCGGCACCACGATGGGGGACGGCAGGAACCGCGACGGCCCCAACTGCTGCCGCGGGAACCAGCTGCGCGCGCGATCGAACCTCACCGCGCCGTGCAGGGTCAGTCGGGCGAACCGGGACTGGTGTTGCACGTAGGCGGCGCTCACGCCGACTCGCGCATCGTTCACCCAGGGCGAGATCGACTGCGTGAGCTGGTTCGGCACGCCGTTGTCGAACCGGTACGTCAGGCCCTGATCGTTCGTGAACCAGGTGCGGTCGTCGGTCATCAGCGCGTGCTGGTAGCCGATCTTGAGCGTGTGGCTGCCCGTCGCGTAGGTAAGAGCCCCCTTCCACACGTACGACCCTGCGGATGCGTCGCTGAAGTCCTGGGACCGGTACACGAGGTTGGGGATGCCGCCGTTGGCCGGGCACCCGCCCGCGCACTGCTCGACGACCCGGATCAGCTCACGCGTCGGGTTCGGGTGTCGTTCGAAATTGCCCACGCCGAAGTGCGTGCCACCGTAGCCGGCCTCGAGCAGCAGACGCGAGGTCAGCGGTGAGGACCAGGTGACCTGCGTCACGTCGAGGCGCCTGCCGAGCACGCCCACCGCCTCGGGCGTGATGCGCTGCGGCTCCGAGAGGCCAGGCGTGGCGCCCGTACAGGTGCGGCACAGCGCCTGGGCATCCCAGAACACGCTGAGCTTGTGTCGGCGGGTCAGTTGCGACGTGAGGCGGACGCTCGCGTTCTCGAACGTACGGTCCGAGTATGCCGGCCTCTCCCGGTCCGGCGCGTAGAGCCACTGCGAGGCGTCTCCCGCGTGCCGGTTGTAGTACACGTTGGGGCTCTGAAGTGTGCTGCCGCCGACACGCCCGCTCGCGAAGTACCAGAGCCGATCGCGAACGAGGGGGCCGCCGAGCGTGCTCGAAACGTCATAGAGCTCGGTGAAGGGCCGCGCGGTCGTCACGCCCTGCGCCCGCAATGCCGGCGACACGTTGTTCGACTGCAGAGCGGCGCCGCTCGCGCTGACGAAGATCCCGCCCCGGGTCGTATTGCCGCCGCTGTCGGCAGCCACGTTCATGACCAGCCCCGACGTCTCGCTCTCGCCGAGCGCGCCGCCGACCGTGAAGCTGACGCCGCTGACCCGGCCGACGTCCACCACGTAGCTTGCCGCCGAATTCCCCGAGGGCGGACTGCCCACCGTGAGGCCGTCGAGCGTCAGACGGCCTTCGTTCGTGCGGCCGCCATGCATCGGAAAGCTGACCGTGGACGTGTTGATGATGATGCCGTTGTCGCTGGTCGTCACTCCCGGGATCAGCGGCAGGAGCGCGTTGTAGCTGCGTGCCGTTGGCAGCCGTCGAATCGATTCGCCCGTGATCGACACGTCGCGGGACACGCTCCCGGCGTCGACGGCTGGCACCGTGCCGGCCACGATGACGTCGACCGCCACGGGTTCGACCGACATGCTCGCGTTGACGGTCGCCGCGTTCGGACCGTGCAGTTCCACGCGATCCACCTGATAGGGCTGCCAGCCGCCGAACGTGAAGCGAACGGAGTAGACCCCAAGCTGCAAGTGCTCGATGCGGTATCGCCCCGCGGCGTCGGTGCGCGCACTGCGACTTCGCTCGATCAGCGCCGGACTGCTCGCTTCCACCAGGACGCCTGGCGCGGGGTCCCCGGCCGGGTCGGTCACCGTGCCGGCGAGGACCTGCGCCGAAGCAGAGGCCGACAACAGCGCGCAACCGGCAAGCACGCCGGAGCCGGCCAGGCGGGCCACGATCACGCCGCCGCTCCGGCCTCTGCGAGACAGGTTCGGAACACGAGACGCACCTTCGAAGCTCAACCGAGCTCTAGTAACGGAATGTGGCGGGACTGCAAGTTTTTAGCATTGGATCTGGTAGATGTGCAATTCCCAAATGTGCGCTGACCGGCTACCGTGAAGCCCGCGAAGGCGTCCGTCGTCAAACGTCTGTGACGAAGCATGACGCGCGCCGTGAGTGGTGGCGGTCACCCGGCATCAGGGCGCCGGGTGCGTTCCAAGCGGCTGCGTGGCGTCAGCGCAGGAAGCGCTGCCTCGGTGGCGCCGCAGCGGCCGGCGCGCCGCGCCGCTTCCGCAACGCAGGGCCAGCGAAGGAGGCCACATGAGGGCGCAGCACATGTCCAGTGACAGCGGTCAGTGCTCCAACCGTTCCGTGCAGGGACAGCGAGCGTACCCGTTCCAGCGCGCGGAGATGGTCTGTCTCGGAGCCTGGGCACTCGCGCCCATCGTCGCCGACCTCGCCGAACGCGTGTCGGTGGTGCCACCGGAGAATCTCCGTGACTTCATCGTCGCCGCTCTGGGGAAACTCGGGGTGGCGATGCAGATGGACTTGGTGACCCTGCGCGCCCCGGCGGCCGGCGCGCTGACGGGCATGCGCGCGCACGAGTGGCGACGCGATCCCAACATCCCGGTCGTGGACGACGCCGCGCTCAGAGCGCTGCTGCCGCGGACGCCAGGTGGGGTCCCCGATGCGGGCCACATGGTCACTGCAGGCGCGCAACACGCGGTCCAGCAGATCCACTTCGCCGCAGTGCTCCCGGTGTGGCGTGATGGCGAGGGCTCGGCTTCGTGCGGTGTGCTTGCCGTGGCGGCGCGACGTGACACCCCCGTGTCGCCGATGATGACCGTGCAACTGCAGATTGCGGCCGCGGTGCTCGGTCAGGCACTTGCGGCGCACCACCGCCACCGGGCGCTCGAGCGAGAACTGGCCGATGCACGGCGCCAGTTGGCCAACCGCGACGCAGACGTTGGGGTCGCGGCAGCCCCGGCCAGGGCGCCCGCGGTGATCCGTCGCGACGAGCTGGACGACGAGTGCCGCCGCGAGTGCATGCAGGAGCAGGTCGGCGGAACGCCTATCCTGGGGCGGAGCCGCGCCATCCAGCGCGTGCTCGAGCAGCTGCAGCAGGTTGCGCCCACCGAGTCCACGGTCCTGCTGCTCGGCGAGACCGGCACGGGCAAGGAGCTGCTTGCCACCCAGATTCACGAGTCGAGTGCGCGACGCAGCCGGCCGATGGTGCGGGTCAACTGCGCCGCGATCCCGAGCACCCTCGTCGAGAGCGAGTTGTTCGGGCGAGAGAAGGGTGCGTTCACTGGCGCGATCACCCGGCAGATCGGTCGATTCGAGACTGCCGATCGCTCGAGCATCTTCCTGGACGAGATCGGCGACCTGCCCACCGAAGTGCAAGTCAAGTTGTTGCGCGTCGTGGAAGAACGGTGCATCGAGCGTCTCGGCAGTCCGCGCTCGGTGCCCGTGGACGTGCGGATCATCGCGGCGACGCACCGGGATCTCGAGAAGCGCATCGCGGAGGACGCCTTTCGCGAGGACCTGTTCTACCGTCTCAACGTCTTCCCGATTCGTATTCCGGCCTTGTGCGAGCGAACCGAGGACATCCCGCTGCTGGTGTGGCGCTTCGTCATCGAGTTCTCCCGCACGTTCGGCAAGCGCATCGACACCATCGCGCGTGAGAGCATGACCACCCTCAAGTGCTATCGGTGGCCCGGCAACATCCGAGAACTCAGGAACGTCGTCGAACGGGCGATGATCGTGGCCGAGGGACCGTGCCTGACGATCACGCTGCCGGCAATCGCGCCGTCGACGGGCGGCGGTCGCGTGAGGCTCGAGGAAGTCGAACGAGAGCACATCCGCCACGTGCTGGACAGCGTGCGCTGGCGCATTCGTGGCGTCGCCGGTGCTGCCGACCAACTCGGTCTGCGTCCGACGACGCTGGAGACGCGCATGGCGAAGCTGGGACTGACACGCCCCAACGTGGGGTGAGGTGCGCCGGCACCGCCTGACCTCTGCAGCACCGCGCACGCAACGTGCGCGGTGCCAGACACACATCAGAAGCGGAAGCCGAACGTCGTCTGCAGGAACTGCCCGTTGGCCTTGCGGCTGTCCGCGTCCACGCCCGCGATCGGCTGCGACGCCTGCTTCACCTCCACCGTCGGCCCCCAGATGTAGTGGTAGCGCAGTTCGGCGAAGAACGCGCCGAAGTTCACGCCGCCGCCGATGTCCATGCCGAAGTCCGTGGAACTGCGGCTGCCGACGACGTTCTCGGTCTCCACCCAACCGCCCGGGTAGCAGACATACCACCACGGATCGCAATAACCGGGCACCCATCCGACAGCCGGCGTCGTGACCTCGATCGGTCGGTAGTACACGCCACCGCCCACCAGGCCGTACGGGCGTACGCTCCCCTCCGGCTTCCGCGCGACGAGGCTCACGGTACCGTACTGCATGTTCATCCCGGCGCTGAAGTTGGTCGGCACGCCGCCATCCTCGGTTGGAGTCGGATAGACAGGAATCGAGATCTCCTTGTCACCAAGCCCGTTGAAGCTGTAGAGGAACTCGATGGCGAATACCGGCGTGGTGTTCACCTGCACGCCGGCGTTGAAGTTGAAGCCGTTGCCGAGCCGGTCCCTGACCTCGCCATTCGGTGTCGTCAGCCCGCCGCCGAGCGTGATGAGCACCGGCTTGTCCTGAGCATGCGCACTCGCAGCAACACCGAGCAGCAGCGCGAGCAACGCACAAATCGATCTGCGTCCCATGGAGGTTGCGTCCTTTCTGATCGCGACATGAAGCTCGTCGCCTCCAGGAAGTCAGCATGAGGCGTGCCAGACCGCGGCAGGTCGTCGCGACTCGCGGCGATTGCGGCGCCCTGCGCGCTGCCGTGCCCGAGGCTCCGGTTTGTCGACGCGTGACCGGAGGTGCTCCGTAATAGCGGAGTCGCCTCGTGTAAGTGGAAGGCGATCGCCGGGCGCGCCCCCGCAGTAGACGTCAGGAGTACCCGCGTCGCGCGCACCTCGTGCGCACGTGGCATCGGTCCTGCTCTGCGGCGAGCATGCACCGTGCGCGACGCACAAGGACGGGATGTGATGCGACCCTGCGTGAACACCCGCACTCGTTCGGCATCGCCGCATTCGTCATCGCCACGTTGCTGATGGCGGGCCTTGCCCGCGCGCAGGCGCCCGTGACTGCAGGCGGCACGGCCCGTTCGGACGCACAGACCCCGGCGCCGCAGTCTGCGATCTCCTGCAGTTCGAGGCCCGGCGAGCGCGCGACGTGTGCTGCAGACACGTCCGGGGGCGTCGTGCTCCTGCGGTCCAGTGGTGAAGCGCCCTGCCTGCTCGGCAAGACCTGGGGCTACGACCAGGCGGGCGTCTGGGTCTCGGACGGGTGCGGGGGCGAGTTCCTCACCGGCCCCGCCGAACCGCAGGGCGGATCGGCGCGGCCGACATCGCCACGTCACGTCCCCAACGTCGGCTTCCTGTTGTTCGAGGGCGACAAGGCGCAGATCTACATGCGGCTGTTCAGTTACGGCCGGTATCTGAATCAACGCAATCTCGAGGAGACCTACGTCGACGCGTTCGGCAACACGAAGACAATCGAACGACGGCAGGACATCCAGCTGCAGAAGTTCTTTCTGCCGTTCTCCGGATGGTTTCTCACGCCGAAGTTCCGGTACTACCTGTACGTCTGGTCGGCCAACACCTCGCAGGGCGACCCCGCCCAGGTGGTGGGTGCCGGCAACATCTCCTGGAACTTCAACCGCTTCGTCAACGTGGGCGTCGGCATCACCTCGTTGCCGTCGGTCCGCAGCACCGAAGGTCAGTTTCCCTACTGGATCGGCGTCGACGATCGGCTCATCGCCGACGAGTTCTTCAGGGGCTCGTACACGTCGGGGGTGTGGGCCAAGGGCGAGCTGCACTCCAAGGTCAAGTACATGGTGATGTTTGCCAACAACCTCAGCACGCTGGGGGTCAGCGCCGCGCAACTGGACAACCGTCTCGACACGCAGTCGTACTCGCTCACGTGGCTACCCACCACGGGTGAGTTCGGTCCGTGGGCCGGCTTTGGCGACTACGAGAGCCACGAGAAGCTGGCCACGCGTGTGGGCTTGCACTACACGCACAGTCTCGAGGACAGGCAGAGTCAGCCCGGGGCCGAGGCCATCGAGAACACCCAGATTCGCCTCAGCGACGGCAGCGTGATCTTCACGCCCGACCTGTTCGGACCGGGTATCACCGTCGAGGAGGTGGACTACCGCATGACCAGTGTGGACGCCGGCCTCAAGTACCGGGGGCTGTCGCTCGAGGGTGAGTACTACTGGCGCTGGCTGAGTAACTACAAGGGCAGCAACACCGACCGCATCCCGGACATCAGCGACCACGGCTACCAGCTCCAGTCCTCGGCAATGGTCGTGCCCAAGACCGTGCAGGTGTACTTCAGCGGCTCGCAGATCTTCGGCCAGCACGGCGACCCCTGGGAGATTCGCGGCGGCGCCAACTGGTTCGTGATGCGGGAGCGCGGCATCCGCCTCAATGGCGAGTGGATGTACGTCAAGGGTGCGCCCGTCGGCTACACCGCCTATCCCTACGCCGTCGGCGCCAGGGGCACTGTCTTCCACGTGAACTTCGAAGTGAACTTCTGACGCAGGCCACCATGACTCGCCGTCTGATCTCCCTCGCCTCGCTGACGCTCGTCGGCCTCGGTCTGGTGGCGGGTGCGCCGCTGGTGGGTACGGCCACAGCCCTGGCGCAAGACGCCGATCGCTTCCACGACGCCCATTTCCACCTCACCAACTACGTGCAGCAGGGCATCGAGGTACGGCAGTTCCTCGAGATCATGGGCGACCGCGTCGGTCGTTCGACCCTGTTCGGCATTCCCCTGCAGCAGCAGTGGTCGTACCCCAACTCGGGCGACTTCGCGCCGACGTACTACCTGCAGACCGACGCTCCGCTCTATTACTACTCGTTCACCGACGCCTACATCGCCAGTGTCTACCGCGCGCTGTCCGAGGCGGACCGCGCTCGCTTCGACCCGATGATCACCGGCTTCAACCCGGCCGACATGTACGGGGTAGACCACATCAAGCGCGTGTTGCGGACGTTTCCCGGTGTGTTCACCGGCATCGGCGAGTTCAGCATCCACAAGGAGTTCGTCTCGCCCAAGATCGCCGGCGAGACCGCCAGCCTGACCAATCCCGCGCTCGACCGCATCCTGGCGTTCGCGGCAGAGTCCGGGCTCGTCGTCATCCTGCACAACGACATCGACATGCCGTTCGGCAAGGTCGATACGGAACCCGTGTACCTCACCCAGGCGACCGCGCTGCTGAAGCGCCATCCGAAGGCGTCGATCATCTGGGCGCACACCGGGCTCGGCCGCATCGTCCGTCCCGCGCAGGTTACCGCCGGGGCCGCCGAGCGTCACCCGACCCATCTCCAGATTCTCGAAGGCCTGCTCGCCGATCCGGCGCTGTCGCACGTGTCGTTCGACATCTCGTGGGACGAGGTGGCCAAGTACGCGATCAGCTCCCCGGAGGTCGTCGCCCGGGTCGTCGACCTCTTCAACCGGTATCCGGAACGTTTCCTGTTCGGCACCGATACGGTGGCGCCCGCCGGTCCGCAGCCGTACTACGCGGTCTTCGATCTCTGGGCGCCGGTGTGGAAGGGGCTCACGCCGGACGCCAGCCAGAAAATCCGCCAGGCGAACTACGAGCGGATCTTCGACGAAGGCCGCCGGCGGGTCAGGGCGTGGGAACGGGCCGCCGCCAAGTGAACCCCCTCATCGACAAGGAGCAAGGCATCATGGCATTCACACGCAACAACAAGGCGGCGGCAATCTGGCTGCTCGGCGCCGCACTGGCGGTGGGGTGGGCCGACGTCGCCCGGGCGCAGGATCAGGCACCGGGAGGTGAAGCGGCCGCCGGCGGCGACACCAGCACGGCGACGCAGGCGCAGCCGGCCTCGAAACCAAGCATGGAGATCTACGGCTTCGCCATGCTCGACATCGGGCACAACTTCAACACCATCAACCCGAACTGGTCCGACACCATGCGCGTCACCAGGCTGCCGTCGTTCGGCGGCGAGTTCGGGAAGGACAACAACGCTTTTGCCGGGGTCCGTCAGAGCCGCCTGGGCGTCCGCACCACGCTGCCGACCGACGTCGGCGATATCAAGACGCAGTTCGAGTTCGAACTGTTCGGCGTGGGTGTCGACGAGGGACAGACCACCTTCCGCCTGCGTCATGCCTACGGCGAGCTGGGTCAGTTCGGCGCCGGTCAGTACTGGAGCCCGTTCATGGACATCGACGTGTTCCCGAATTCGCTCGAGTACTGGGGACCCACCGGCATGGTGTTCTTCCGCAATGTCCACGTCCGGTGGATGCCGAACCTGCCCGAAGGACACAGCGCGATCCTCGGCCTCGAACGGCCCGGCGCAAGCGGCGACCAGGGTGTGTACGCGGATCGCGTCGAGCTCGATGGCATCAAGCCACGCTTCCCCCTGCCCGACTTCTCCGGCGCCTACAAGTACACGCGCGACTGGGGCTATGTGCGGGCCGCCGGCATGCTGCGCCGCCTCCACTGGGACGACACGCTCGACGATGGCGTGGACCTGTCCGGCGAGGCGACCGGCTGGGGCATCAACCTGAGCGCCAACTTCAAGCCCACCGCCGCCGACGTCCTGCGCTTCCAGTACGTCTTCGGCGAGGGCATCCAGAACTACATGAACGACACGCCGGTCGACATCGGCATCGTCAACAACTTCAGCAACCCAGCGCGCCCGGTCCTCGGCAAGCCGATCCCGATCACCGGCCTCGTGCTCTTCCTCGATCACACCTGGAACGAGCGTTTCAGCAGCACCGTCGGCTACTCGCGCCAGGACAACGACAACACCGAAGCGCAGTCGCCGTCGGCGTTCCGCGACGGGCAGTACGCGCTGGCCAACGTCCTGTTCTACCCGGTGAAGAACGTGATGGTCGGCGCCGAACTGCAGTACGGGCGACGCGAGAACTTCCTGGACGGTTTCAAGAGCGACGGCGTCAAGATCCAGTTCTCGTTCAAGTACAACTTCTCCCACACGATCGGAGGGCAGTGATGACGCGCATGATGACGTTCGTCCCGCTCGGCGCATGCGCGCTCGGGCTCGCGGTGCTGGTCGGGTCGCCGGTCCTCCACGCGCAAGCCGCCGGAGACGTGCAGAAGGCCGTGGATGAGGCCTACGCCAAGTTCCGCACTCTCAAGGAAGGCAAGAACGCCGACTACATCCCGGCGCTCGCGAAGGTCGACCCTGCCCTGTTCGGCATCGCCGTGGTGACCGCCGACGGCAAGGTGTACACCGCCGGCGACGTGAAGACCGAAGTCTCGATCCAGTCGATCTCCAAGGTCTTCACGATGGCCCAAGTCATCCAGGAACAAGGCCTCGACGCGATCGCCAAGCGCATCGGTGTGGACGCCACGGGGGCACGGTTCAATTCGATCATCGCCATCGAGGGAGTCCGGTCGGTGATCGGCTCGGGCGCACCCGAGATGAACCCGCTGGTCAATCCAGGGGCCATCTCGGCCACCAGCATGGTGAAGGGCGGCAGCTCCGACGAGGTCTGGAAGAAGATCATCGGCTTCCACAACGCCGCCGCCGGACGCGAGCTGACGGTGCTGCAGGATGTCTACAAGTCCGAGTCGGACACCAATCAGCGCAACCAGGCCATCGGCGCCCTGATGCTCGCCTACGGCTACATCAAGGACAACTGGCAGCAGGCGGTCGACCTGTACACCCGGCAGTGCTCCATCGGCGTGAACGCCCAGGATCTCGCGACCATGGCGGCGACGTTGGCGACGGGCGGTACCAACCCGCTGACGAAGGCGAAGGTGATCGATGCCGAGAAGGTGCCCGGCGTGCTCGCGGTCATGGCCACCGCCGGCCTTTACGACGATTCCGGCAAGTGGCTCTACGCGACCGGTCTCCCGGCCAAGAGCGGCGTGGGCGGCGGGATCATCGCGGTGTCGCCGGGTAAGTTCGGCATTGCGGTGGTGTCGCCGCCGCTCGACGACGCCGGCAACAGCGTGCGGGCGCAGCGTGCCATCACCGACATCTCGAACGCACTCGGAGGCAACCCGTACGCGCCGAGGAGGCAGGGCAGCTAGGCCCTGGCCCGATTCCCTGTGCGCGAGCGACGCGTGACCGCCGGTCCAGAGACGTCCAGAGTGGCGCATGCGGTGCTGCCATGAGCCAGCCATGCGTCGCGCACAGGCGCTGATCGCCGGAGTCCTCACGCTGTGCCTGCCGGTACCGGCCGCGGGCCAGCCGAAGACCGACATCGCGACGCTGGCCAATGGTGACCGCATCACCGGCGAGGTCAAGGGCCTCGACCGCGGGCGGCTCGAGTTCAGCACCGACGATGCCGGAACGTTGTATCTCGAATGGGACAAGTTGACGAGCGTCGTGGCCACCGTGCGAGTGGTCGAGGTGGTCACCGACGATGGACGCCGCTACCTCGGCACGCTGGTGGCCGCGACGCCCCGCTCGATCGCGGTCGCCGGCCCCGACGGCACGACCGTGTTGCCGATGACCGAGGTCACCATCATCCGGCAGATAGGCACGAGCTTCTGGGCCAAGCTCGATGGCTCCTTCGATGCCGGCTTCAACTACACCCGATCCAGCGGCGTCGCCCAGCTCAACGTCAACTCCGACACGGTGTACAGCAAGTTCGGTTCGCAGTTCCGCCTGACCGCGTCGCTGACGGCGACCGCCAAGGACGACGACGGGGGCCGCGACGACCGGGGACTCCTGGAGCTCTCGTACCGGCGGTATCCGTGGCGCGAGTGGTTCATCGCCGGCGCCGGCCGTGTCGAGAGCAATGAGAGTCTTGGCTTGCAGTTGCGGTCACAGATCGGCGTCATGACCGGGCCGCGGCTGATCAACAGCAACCGCGGACACCTTTCGATCGGCGCAGGGCTCGTGCTCAACGACGAGATCGGCGTGGACGTCGAGAGGGCGCAGAACGTGGAGGGTGTCCTCATGTTCGACGCGTCGTTCTTCACCTACGACCGCCCGAAGACGACCCTGGACGTGAACGTCCAGTACTACCCGAGCCTGAGCAATGCCGGACGCCACCGGCTGGCGCTGGACGCGGGCGTGAAGCGTGAACTGCTGAAGGACCTGTTCGTGGCGCTGACGGTCTACAACAGCTACGACAGTCGGCCCCCGAACCCGTCCGCCGAGCGGAACGACGTCGGCGTCGTCGCGTCGATCGGCTGGACGTACTAGCACACACCGTCGAGGAGGCTGATCATGAACACGCACATCATCTCGGGGCGGCGCGGCGCCGCGGCAGCCGTGCTGATCTCGCTCGCGGTGCCGGTCGGACTCGCAACGGGCTGCGCCAGCGCACCACGCGACAAGCCGCTTCGGACGACCAGGGCAGAGACCGGCGCCGGCACCGTCACGAGCGCACGGAAGTTTCTCGAAGGCCGCTGGACGCTCGAGTCGTTCGAGATGCACCCGCCCGGCAAGGCGAAGCTGGCGCTCAAGGGAACCGGAACCCTGTTGTACGACGACTTCGGCAACCTCGAGATGGAGGTTCGGGCCGACCCGGAGTCGACCGTGCTCCTGCGGAGCGCCGGCATCGACATTCCCGACGGAGTGATCTCCACCAAGGGGCGCACGGTGATTGATCAACAGCACCAGACCCTGACCTACGTGCTGGAGCGCCAGGACGACGCGGTCGAGGGACCGCTGAACATGCGGCACCCCCGGCATTGGGTGGTCGAGGGCGATGTCCTGATACTGACTACCAGGGACGCCGCGGCTCAACCGCTGTCGGTCAGCCGCTGGAGACGAATGCCCTGACCTCGGGCGCCTTGGTCGAGCCCCGACCGGTGTGTGGGCCGCAGCCCGGGACCACGGGGAGCGCCTAAGGTCAAGGCACCCAGTGCAGCACGTCCCGGATGATTGCCCAGCGCGGCTGGCGCACGCCCGCTTCGACGCCCAGAATCCAGTGCCGGTAGAGCGCGTCGATCGTGCCGTCGCGGCGCTTCAGTTCGATCCACGTGTTGACGAACGACGCCCACGCCTGATCATGGCGAGCCAGCGCGTACGCGAGAGGGATGCGCACCAGATCGGGTTCGGGGATGACCACCGTGTACTGCGGCTGCAGCAGCGTTTGCACGGAGCCACGTTCTGCCGACAGCACGACCGCATCGTGATGCTCGCGCAGATGGAGCGGCCTGCCGTCCAGTTCCAGTAGCCGCAGCTGCAGCTGCGGCGCCCGCTCGCGCAGCACGTTGATGTAGTAAGGGAGGTTCGGGATGTCGACGGAAACCGGCCCGAGTTCACGAATGCTGGACCAGGTCGCATAGCGCTCGCGCAGGTGGTCCTTGACGACAAACGCCAGCGTCTCATCGAGGTAGGGCGCGGAGAACAGCATCTGAGACGCGCGCTGCGGCGTAACCGGAATGCCAGCCATGGCGATGTCACAGGAGCCGAGGCCCAGTACCTCGGCCAGAGCACTGACGTCGAGGTGCACGAGTTCAAGCCTGACGTCGAGGTCGCGGGCGAGGCGGTGCGCCATCTCGACGTCCAGGCCGACGAGATCCCCTCGAGAGTTCTCGAAGCCGTAGGGCATGCGGTCGAAGGCGACGCAGACCCGCACCGCATGACGCCGCTGGATCGTGTCGAGGATTGACGACTCGGACAACCCCGGCGGCGTCTCCGCGGAAACGACAGCGGCCGCCGGCGCGGGCGGGTAGAGCGCGCGCATGTTGGAGACGACAGCCGCACCGGCGTAGGGACGGTGCAGCACCGACGCGAACATGGCTCGCAGCCCCCCGAGCGTCGCCGCCGTCAGCAGCACCGTGAGCGTCACGAATCTCACCAGACGCCGCGGTTGCAGCCGGATGGCCCCGACCACCGCCGTGCCGCCGATCAGGGCGATCGCCACCGTGTGGACCGCGGCCACGAGCGTGCCGAAGCGGGCGTTGATGACGCTGGTCGCGACGAACAGCTGGAAGGTATCGGCCGGTATTCTGAAGACGTCCAGCAGGAACGGCACGGCGGCATTCAGGCTGCCGAAGAACGAGAACACGCCAGTGAGCGCCAGCCGCGGATACTCGGACACCGGAACGGCGGCGTCCGAGAACCAGCCCGCAAACAGCACGAAGCTGAGTGAGAGCAGCTTGCCGACATGCGGAAAGTTGAACGACGCCGGCACAATCACGTCGGGCAGCGCGCGTGTCCGCTCGTCGGTGATGCCACACCGGGCCAGCATCTCCTTGCACGACTCGGTCAGCGCCGGCAGGACGATGAACAGATCGCCGGCGACGAAGGCGGTCAGCAGCGGGTCGCGCGTCGTCGACACGACGTCACGGAAGCGCAGCGGCGTCAGCACCGAGACCAGGCCCGGCAGCACCCACAGCGCGAGCAGCAGCGCCATCGCCACGTAGGTGATCAGATAGACCTGGATTCGTTCAAGGTCTTCGAGATTGAGCGTGCCCGCGGCCGACCCCGCGATGGCGAAGATGCCGTACGGCGTCAGGCTCGCGACGAGTCTGGTGGCGCGGGCCACGGCATTCCGTGCGACGGCCAGCACGTCGAGCAACGGCTGTTTGCGCTCGACCCCGATCAGGGCGATGCCCACCACAAGGGAGAACAGCACCACCGCGGGCACGACGTTGTTGGCCAGGGAGTGGAATGGATTCGAGGGGATGTAGAGATCGACGAAATCGAATGGGACGGGGCGTTGAATCAGCGAGGTGCTGAAGAAGGCGGCGTTCTCGGCTGGCGGGAACGCCAGTGGAAACAGGAACGCGAACGTCAGCGCCACGATCCAGAGCCCGATGAGTGCGGCGCCGGCGCGCACGCCGAGCCGGCGCGCCTCTTCCCCACTGAGTGCGCCGACGGCGGTGACGATGGACACCGTGACGTACGGCAGCACCGTCATCTGCAGCAGCTTGACGAAGCCGTCGGCGACGATCTGCAGAGGCGCCACCAGTTCGCCGAGAAACAAGCCGATGGCCACGCCGGAAGTCAGGCCCAGGAGCACTCTGCTCGAGAAAGTCATCGTCTGGCGTCCAGCCGTGTGAACCTGCCCTGCGCTGTTCCGGCTCCCACTCCGCGCCGCAGCGTAGGTGCACCAGCGCCCCCCGCAGCCGCAGGTGGCATGAACGCACACCGCCTCGTGGCGACGGTTGCGGTGAGAGCAGCGCAGTCGTCGAGCGCGTGTTCGCCGCGCCCGACCGGGTGTATGAGCAAGGAGTGCGCCGTGTACCAGCTGCGTTCGGCGGTCGCGGCCGCACTCTTGCGTAAGGCGGGGGCGCGGGGATCAGTCTCGCTGAGGAGGGGAACGCCGTGACGGTTGAATCAGTGCGACGCGCCACCATCGCCCTTGCGCTCGTGCTATCGGCAGGAGTGATCGGGTCGGCGGCCGGGCCCAAGGTGCGAGCCGAGCGCGACAAGACATTCGACTTCAAGGGCCTGCGCAGTTGGGCGTGGCATCCGACGGGTGCCGGTGACGTCCGGATGGCACTGACGGCCAACGATGACCCGAAGGCCGTCGGCGCCCGTTTCGAGCCCGTGATCAAGGACTCGGTGCAGCAGGAACTGGCCAAACGCGAGATCTCGCCAGTCGCGACCGGCCAGGATCCACACATCTACCTGCACTACTACCTGCTCGTCAGCAGCAACGTCGCGCGGCAGTCGATGGGCCAGTTCCTCCCGTCGGTGACCGAGTGGGGCCTCCCGCCCTTCTCCGGGGCGACGCAAGACTTCCGTGTCTTTCCGGAAGGGTCCGTGCTGATTGACGTCACGGCGGTGAGGACGGGAAAGATCATCTGGCGCGGCATGGTGAGCGGCGAGATCGCGCTGGACCGCTCGCCCACCGAGCGCGACACCCGGCTCCGGGCCGCGATCGCCGCGCTGCTGAAGAAGTTCCCGAGCACCTCCTGACCGTAGCCACCAGGGTACGTACGCCGTCCGATGGATCGGGGGTCATACGAAATACCGTGGGCTGGCCTCGGCTGGCCCTGACCCGGGCCGACAGCGTGGTCTGCTGTCGCGGGCCGCGGATCGGTGCGTTGACCTCGGCGGTACGCAGCCGAGATTGCTACGTTGACTCACGGCTTGGAGCCGGGCGAAGCGGGTCGCCGCGCATGCCCACTGCAGTCAGGGGCGATCGCAACGTGGTTCTCGAAGCGGCCGACAACGCGCATGTGCGGCAGGACTGGCGTCTCTTGCGCCGCCCATGTGGAAATCCGCATCGTCGCGGCTCGGTGCCTATGGACCACCCGAGGCGGTGGGGACCACGACGAACTGCAGCATAGCGCCACCGCGGACGACGGCCGGCGTGACTTGTACGGTTCGCTGCCGCAGCCGAACCGTCACCGCACGGCCTGCTGCCATACCAACGGTTGCGCCCATGAGCGTGTCACTCAACCAGTGCTTCCGATCGTGTATGCGTGATGCCGCAGTGTAGACACCGAGCGCATAGAAGGGCAGGCCGATCTTCCAACCGTAGTGCCCCTGCACCACGGACGCGGTGGCAAACGCGGACGACACATGCCCGGACGGGAACGAGCGGGCCTCGCCGTTCGGACGCGTCCGCTGGACGCTGTACTTGATCGCATACGTCCAACTCACCGCGCTGATCTGGGCTCGCAGCAGGTCTCGGCCGGCTGCCGCTGCTCGCCCACTGCCCGCGGCATGCCCGATCGCCCACCAGGCGGCGCCGAGCGGGACCTGCAGCAACAGGTTGCCGTAGTCGTCGCCAGCATCCAACACCGCGTCGAGTTCGCTGAGGCCCCGGTCCGACAACGGTTCATCCGCGGGCCGAGCGGCGAGGGCAGCCGCTGTGCCATAGGTGAGCGTTCGCGCCGTGTCGCTCGTGAACCAAGCTCGGAAGTCACGTCCCACGTCGAAGACAAAGCTCGTGAAGGCTCCCCGACGCTGGATGTCATGCTCCGGAGCTGCCGCGGGTGCTGCCGCAGGATCCCCCGCCGGGACCATCGCGATAGCAGGCGTGTCCCACGCCAGGCGCTCCTGCCGGCAGGGCGATGCAGATGACTCCGGCGACGGTGTACCTGTATTCCCGGTCTGCGCCCAGGCGGTCGCGGGCAGCAGGAACAGGAGTGCACACGCGCGGACCAGGCGTCGCATGGTGATCAGCTCCCGCGGTTCTCTCTTGCCTTCAGGGGCGGGAGGGCGTGGCTCCCGAGAGGTGATGTCGCAGATTGCAGCAAAGTACTTGCCACTCGCAGGCATGCAGGCGCGAGATGCGGTCAAGTCACCGGCACCAACTCGGCGAGCGCGTCAGGCATCACCCTGCCCGCCACCGACGGGGCGATGCCCGCGGCCGCGAGCCGGTCGGCGTACCGCATCGAGAGCATTGGTACCGCATCAGGCGCTCGTTCCTTGGAACGCCCCGGTGCCAGTATCTGTACGTCGGCAGTGAACGTGCCGCTGGCGAAACCACGCTTTCGATGGACGCCTGCGTGGACAGGTTGGGATTGCCCGAGAGTCGGGGAGAAATCCCCAGTGAGTCCGGTCGCGCGGCCAGGAATCCGCTCGAACTCGGGTGGCGCGAGGTATGCACCAATCAGGATGCGACGCCCTCCTCCTGCCAGCCGTGGCTCGCGGTTGACGTCAGGCGCTCTCGACCGAAGGTGGCACCGCGAGCAGCGCACATCCGAAGGCTCGTGCCGCCACGAACGCACTGGCAGGTGTCAGTTGAACGCCTTGGTTGACAAGTACCCGCAACGAACCGTGTATTGGCACCGAGACCTGCCACCGCTCGAAGCAGAAGTCGTGTCCACACACACCGTCGAGGCCACCAGCAACCGCGTGGCGGGCACGATCGTCCGTCGCGACGGACTGTGGAATCGCTGCTACAGCGAGTTGATGAGCGCGGCGGAAGACCGACTGAAGCAAGAGGTGTCGCGCCTGGGCGGAGACTTCGCGCACGTGTACGACGAGGCAATCGAACCCCGTCACGATCACGCCACCGGCCAGGGGTGGCTACATGGGCGCTTCGACTACACGCTGTTCCGGCGCCCGCAGGTGCCACGGCAGGCCCGCCCGCGAACTCTTCCTGTGTGACTGGGGAGAATTCTCGAGCCGCTGTGTCCGGCGTGCGCCCACCCGCAGCGGTCCGTGGAATACCGTCGTAGTTCCTCTGGTCCGAACCGTGCACATGGCGACGACAGAAGCGCGCGTGCCGCAGGCGTCGCGTTCACCGCCTGCGGGTCGCGTGTCGTTCTCCGCTCAGGAGGATGTCGTGAGCACAATGAAGGCAATTGTCTTTCGCGGCAAGAATCAGCTCCGCCTCGAGGAGCGTCCCGTACCGGTTCCGCGGGCGGGAGAGGCGGTCATTCGCATCACCACGACGACCATCTGCGGCACGGACGTCCACATCGTGCGCGGCGAATACCCGGTCCAGCCTGGACTCATCCTGGGGCACGAGCCGGTGGGCACGATCGCGGCGCTCGGTGACGGGCTGGCGCCGTACTACCGGATCGGTCAGCGCGTCATCACGGGCGCCATCACGCCCTGCGGTCAGTGCTGCGAGTGTCTCAGCGGGCACCATTCGCAGTGCGGCGGGCCGCTCGGCGGGTGGCGATTCGGCAACACGATCGACGGTGCATGGGCGGAGTATCTGCTGGTGCCTGATGCCCGGGCCAATCTGGCCGTCGTTCCCGACAACCTTACGGACGAGCAGGTCTTGCTGCTACCCGACATCTTCTCTACCGGCCTCAGCGGAGCCGAGAGCGGAGACGTGCGGGTGGGCGACGCCGTTGCCGTGTTCGCGCAAGGGCCAATCGGGTTGTGCGCGACCCTCGGCGCGACACTTCGCGGCGCGGCGCTGATCGTGGGCGTCGATACCGTTCCGGAGCGGCTCCAGGCGTCCCGGCAGTTCGGCGCGACGCACGTCATCGATGCCTCCGGACAGGATCCCGTCGCAGAGATCAAACGGCTCACCAGCGGCCGCGGCGTCGACGTCGCCATCGAAGCCCTCGGGCGCCAGGAGACCTTCGAGAATGCGTTGCGCTGCACGCGGCCAGGCGGCACGCTGTCCAGTCTGGGTGTGTACTCGGGCAAGCTGGTGGCGCCGTACGAAGCGATCCATGCGGGCCTCGGCGACCAGCGCATTGTCACCACGCTGTGTCCGGGCGGAAAGGAACGGATGCGACGCCTGATCGAAATGGTGGCGCATGGCCGCATCGACTTGACCCCACTCGTGACGCATCGGTTCGCGTTCGACGACGTCGAGGAAGCCTTCGAGACCTTCAGCAGCCAGCGCGCCGGTGTGATGAAAGTGGCCTTGTCCCCGACGGCTCGCGGTGAGGAGCCGCAGGGTACGGCACACGGTGTCGTGACCGCCTAGCTAGGAGGACTCTGACCGCGCGAAGGATTCTCGGTTGGTCGCGAGTACACGGCGCTGCGCCAGCCCGCCGAGGACGCGCTCGCAGCACACGAGAAGGTCGGCGCGTCCGCTTGCGCATGATTGAGTCGTCGGCACGACGATGGTTTCGCCGGTACTGGACATTCGGCGTGGGCTCCGGTGCGCACGTCCTTGTGAATGGCCTCCTCGAGGTGATCCGCGAAATGGCCGAACAGAAGAAGGACGACACGCCTCACTGGAGCAATGAACCGCGGGGCCTGGGCGGATGGCACGGTACGCGCTCACGGCAACGACATGGCGCAGTCGCGGGCCCGGCTGGGGTTCCCCGTGAAGGTCATGACGCGGTCCGATCTGAAGAGTCATGACACGAGGCGTTGGCAGAAGAACCCGCACCTGTCGGTGTCCCTGGAGCACCTGGACGCCATCCTGTCGCTCGCGTCAGTCGCCGCCTCCAGCGCGCGCAACGCCTTCGAGGGCGATGGTGACGCGGCAGCACGGACGCGTCGATCCCGTCTATCGACGCAGGCTGCCGGATCGCGCGCTCGACCTGCCCCGCAAGCGCATCGCGCACGGCGCCGCGCCCGAACGCGCGCAGCCGGAGCATCGCGGCGACGCCAGGTCCGGCCGCGAGGACGAGGAGGAGAGGAGAAGTGGCTTCATCGCCGGTGAAGCTGCGCCTACAGTAGTGCAACGCCTATGACCTCCACCGACGACCGCCACAGCCATTCGCACAGCGGCCAGACCGTGCTCGTGACCGGTGCGTCGGCAGGCATCGGCCGTTCGCTGGCCCACCTCTTCGCCGCCGACGGCTACGACGTCGTCCTCGTGGCGCGTCGCGCCTCGGCGCTCGACGAGCTGTCGCGCCAGCTGACCGACACGTACGGCGTGCGCACCCATGTGCAGACCGCCGACCTGTCGGAACCGGGCGCCGCCGAGCGCCTGGCAGAGGTGCTGCGCGCCCGCGGTCTCGCGATCGATGCCCTCGTGAACAACGCTGGCGTGGGCCTGCAGGGCGCGTTCACGGCGCTCCCCCTCGATCGGCAGCTCGCGATGATCGCCCTCAACGTCACCGCCCTGACGACGCTCACCGGGCTGCTCCTGCCCGACATGCTGGCCCGCAGGCGCGGCGGCATCCTGAACGTCGGATCCACCGCGGGCTTCCAACCGGGCCCGTTCATGGCCGTCTACTACGCGACCAAGGCCTACGTCGACTCGTTCACCGAAGCGCTGGCCGAGGAACTCGACGGCAGCGGCTTACGTGTCACCTGTCTTGCACCCGGGCCCACGGTGACCGAGTTCGCCGCCACGGCTGGCGCCACCGACACGGCCCTCTTCAGCGGCGACACGATGTCGGCCGACGAGGTGGCGCGGCTCGGATACGACGCGTGGAAGGACTCACGGCCGCTCGTCGTCACCGGCGCCCGCAACAAGCTGCGGCAACTGATGGTCCGGCTGCTGCCACGGCGTGCGGTGCGCAAGGCCGTGCGCGGCCTGAACACGCGTCGTGCACGCTGAGCGGGCCGGGTGCCCTTCTGGCGCTGCCCGTGGCGCGCGGTGATATTCTCCGCGCATCGTGCGTCCGCTTCTCTGCGTGCTGCTGCTCGCCCTGTTCGTTGCACCCGCACACGCCGACCAGGTCGCGCGGGACGTCCCCTATGCCTCGCCGGAGCACGAGCGCCAGGTGCTCGACGTGTACGCCCCGCCCGGCGCGAAGGGCCGGCCCGTCGTGTTCTGGATTCATGGCGGCGGCTGGCAGACCGGTCACAAGGGCCAGGTCGGCCGCAAGCCGCAGGCGTTCACGGACGCCGGCTTCGTGTTCGTGTCGATCAACCATCGCCTGCTGCCGCAGGTGACGATGGACGTGATCATCCGAGACGTCGCCAGGGCGATGCGCTGGGTCCATGACCACGTCGCCGAGTACGGCGGCGACCCGGAACGGGTCCTCGTCATGGGCCATTCGTCGGGCGGACAACTCGCCGCGCTGACCTGCACCGACGACAGGTACCTGAGGGCCGAAGGCCTGTCACTGGCGCTCATCAAGGGCTGCGTGCCGGTGGACGCCGACACGTTCGACATCCCGGCCATCATCGAGGTGGCCGAAGTTCGCGCTCGTGCCCACGGCTTTCCGTTGCCGACCAACGGGCATCGGCAGAAGTTCGGCAACGACCCGGTGAAGCACGAGGACTTCTCCACGGTCACCCACGTCGCGGCCGGCAAGGGCATCCCGCCGTTCCTGATCCTGCACGTGGCAGGCCACCCCGACACATCGGCGCAGGCACGCCGCCTGAAAGTCGTGCTCGATGCGGCGGGCATCACTGCGACGGTGCGCGGCGCGCCGGAATCCACCCACAACGCCATCAACGACAGACTGGGCGATCCTGACGACCCGACGTCGCAGGCGCTCTTCACGTTCGCGGCAGCAACCGCGGGGTCGAGTCGCTGAGACGCCACGGCCCTGGCAACTCCGGAGGAACTCGAATGACCCGTACGCTCTTGCTGACGCTCGGCGTGATTGCCGCCGGCGCAGTCGCCGCCAGCGGGCAACCCGCACCCGAGGCGCAGATCGCGGGCGCCGTGATGGCCGCACCGGCTGACCAGCGCGCGACGGCGACCGTGATCGGCTACGACGCCCAGGGCCGCACCACCACCCTGCGCAGGGGCACGGGACACCTGGTGTGCCTGGCCGACGATCCGGCCAAGGACGGCTTCAGCGTGGCCTGCTACCACAAGGACCTCGAGCCCTTCATGGCGCGTGGCCGGGAGCTCGCCGCTGCCGGGACCAAGGGTGTCGGGCCGGCCGAAGACATCCGCTACAAGGAGATCGCGGCAGGCACGTTGACCATGCCGACGCAGCCGGCGCTGCTGACCGTCGTCCAGGGCAGCGCCTTCGACGCCTCCAGCGGCACCGTGTCTGACGCCTACACGCGCTGGGTGGTCTACACGCCGAATGCGACGGCCGAGTCCACCGGGTTGCCGACGACGCCCGGGCCAGGAGCGCCGTGGCTGATGTTTCCCGGGACGCCCGGCGCCCACATCATGATCAGCCCGCCGCGGCCGAAGTAGGCTGCGGCGCGCGGTTCCCTTCCAGCGCAACCGCTCCGCCGCAACTGCGAGATGGCGGACCGCCGCGCCCACTCGCCCCCTGCCCCGTTCACGCCGTGACGCATGAGCCCGTCGTCCGCGAACCCGGCCCCGCCGCCAGTCACGGCGACAATGGCCGCAGCGACGGCGTGTGCGCAGACGCGGGCGCCGTACCTGCCCGAAGGATCAGCGACAGGACCAGCGCCGTGCGTTGCCGTCCCGTCGAACCTCCACGCCACAACCGGGATGCGGGTCCCCCGCCCATTGGCTCACGGTCTATACTCCCGGCATTCCGGAAGGCACCGCACCAACCATGCACACACCAACACGTACCAGACGTCATTTCATCAAGCAGGGGCTCGCCGGCACGGCCGGCGCCGCTGTCGGCACGCTCGGTCTCAGTGCGCGCTCCTATGCGCAGGTCCGCGGCGCCAACGACCGCATCGGCGTTGCCGTAATCGGCATCCGCAACCAGGGCACGGTGCACCTCGAGAACTGGTGCCGGCTGCTCGACAGCCACAACGTCCAGGTGCGCACGGTGTGCGATGTGGACGAACGGCTGTTTGCCAAGGCCGTGGCCCTCGTCGAACAGAAGGGCGGCGGCGCGCCGACCACGCAGTGGGACCTGCGTCGCGTGTTCGACGACAAGGCGATCGACGCCGTGTCGATCGTCACGCCGAACCACTGGCACGCCCTCGCCACGGTGTGGGCGTGCCAGGCGGGCAAGCACGTGTACGTCGAGAAGCCTGCCTCGCACAACATCTGGGAAGGCCGGCAGATGATCGCCGCGCGAGACCGCGCCCAGGTGCGCATGCAGGTCGGCCTGAACAACCGCTCGGCCCCTACCATCCGCGAGGCCATCGCGTTCCTGCGCGACGGCGGCATCGGCGAGCTGTACATGGCGCGCGCCCTGTGCTTCAAGGCACGCGATTCGTATGGCATGGGGCCGGACGCGGAGCCGCCCGCCGAACTGCACTACGACCAGTGGCTCGGCCCGGCACCGTGGCGTCCGTACAACGAGAAACGCGGGCACTACAACTGGCACTGGTACTGGGACACCGGCAACGGCGACACCGGCAACACGGGGCCGCATCAGCTCGACGTCGCGCGCTGGGGTCTCGGCAAGCAGGAGCACCCGGTCTCCGTCTACTCGGCGGGCGGCATCTACGGATTCCGCAAGGAGCCGGGCACGCCCACGCCGGGACGACGCGTGTACGGAGACGTCGAAGCGTACGGGCACGACATGACCGCGCAGGAGACGCCCAACACACAGACCGCGACGTACACCTACGGTGACGGGACGCTGCTGGAGATGGAGACGCGGGGACGCTACACCAACCACGAAGGCAGCCAGGGGCAGGAAGTGGGCAATCTGTTCTTCGGCAGCGAAGGCTGGCTCGAGATCAGCGGCGACACGTGGAAGGCCTTCAGGCGCCGGGAGCGCGAGCCGTTTGCCGGTTCGAAGGCGGGCACGCCGGACGGCAGCCACTGGGC
This sequence comes from Acidobacteriota bacterium, assembly GCA_023429845.1. Taxonomy (GTDB): domain Bacteria; phylum Acidobacteriota; class Vicinamibacteria; order Vicinamibacterales; family Vicinamibacteraceae; genus Luteitalea. The sequence continues at coordinate 9,784 of JAEZCY010000362.1, read as the reverse complement.
CAACTTCGTGGAGGCGCTCCGCTCGGGCAAGGACGCGGACCTGCACAGTGACATCGTCGAGGGACACCTCTCGACGTCGCTCTGCCACCTGGCCAACATCTCGTACCGCGTCGGACGCTCGCTGAAGTTCGACGGTGCGACCGAGCGCTTCCACGACGCACGCGATGCCGACGCGCTGCTCACGCGCGAGTACCGCGCACCCTACGTGGTGCCGGGGAACGTCTGAGGCGGGGAGCGGGTGTCGGGGAGCGGGTATCGCGCATCCGGAAGGACGGGCGATACCCGCACAGAGTTCAGCGCGTTGCGCCGAGGTGTGGTTTCAGGGTCGCTGCCAGATCGTCGTCGCTTGCCGGCTGGGCGACGTCGCGGAACAGCGACCAGCGCTCCTCGTGTTCGGCCGAGGCGCCTGGCGCGACGGTGAGGAGCGGGCCGAGCGTCTCGAGTTCGATGAAGGCGCCGGCGGTGTAGACCTCGGTGTTGACGCCGAAGTCCGGGTAGCGTGCTCCCTCCTGCCAGTCGTACCGCTTGACGAACAGCTGGCCCTTCAGGTGGTACGCGGCCCAGCCCTGCCGGTTCGCGATGCCGACCTTCTGCGAGCCCGCGCGGGCGGCGTCCGTGCGCAGCCGCACGAACTTCGGCCCGATCTGCCATCGCGGATCGGACAGGTCCGTGTAGGCCCACAACGTCATCGCCCGCACCGGCAGCAGCGCGTCGTCGTGTGAGGCGTACGGCTCCTGCGGGACGATCACCGTGCCGCCGGTGGTCATGATGGTCAAGGCCCACGGCGACACCTCGATGTCCCACAGGCTGCGATTCACGAGCCGGTGCCCGACCGTCACGCCGGTGCCCGTCTCGGCGAGCGTCACGGTGAGGATCTTCTCGATGCCTGTTCGCGGTTCGACCGGTTGCGTCAACGTGACCGTGCGTCCCGACACCTGCACGTCAACGGGATCGTTGTCGGGCGAGTAGCTGCGCGGCATGTGCTCGGGCGCCGTCCAGAGCCGGTGTCCGCCCCAGGGCTTCCAGGTGCCGAGGTCGGTCTCGACGGCGTCCTTCGGTACCCAGCCGAGGAGATTGTCGCCACCGATGAACCCGTACCGCACGATGCGGGGCCCAATCGCCGTGGCCACCAGCACCTCGACATCGCCGTTGGCGAGGCGGACGCACTGGCCGCCCTGATCCGGACACGCGACGCGATCCACGGTCACCTCCGCAAAGGCCGGTGCCGCAAGCGCGAGACACGCGGCCGCCACACTCCCTGCTGTGCGCACCATGCGCGGCATCTTACATGGGCAGGTGCCGAGTGGCGACGCTGTGCCGCGTCGGCCGACGTGCCGCCATGTCCCGTATGATCGCGTCGTGATCGAGCCAGGCGACATCACCGCCGCCGTCGCCGCGCTGCGCGCAGGGCAGGTGATCGGGCTGCCCACCGAAACCGTCTACGGGCTCGCCGCGGACGCGAGCAATGCGCAGGCGGTCGCTCGGGTCTTCGCGATCAAGGGACGCCCCGACACACATCCCGTCATCGTGCACATCGCCGGTGTGGCTCACGTGCCGCAGTGGGCGCGGGAGTTCCCGCCCGTCGCACGATCGCTCGCCGATCGCTTCTGGCCGGGTCCGCTGACGCTCGTGCTGCCCCGCGCCCCCTCCGTGTCTCTCCAGGTGACAGGCGGCCAGGACACCGTGGCACTCCGCGTGCCGGCACATCCCGTCGCCCTTGCTGTCCTGCGTGAGTTCGGAGGGGGACTTGCCGCGCCGTCCGCGAACCGCTACGGGCACGTCAGCCCCACGACCGCCGCGCACGTCCGCCACGATCTGGGTGATGCCGTGTCCGTGGTGCTCGACGGCGGCCCGTCCGACATCGGCCTCGAATCGACGATCGTCGCGTGCCTCGAAGGCACCGTCAGCATCCTGCGGCCCGGACGCATCACCGCTGCCGAGATCGAAGCCGTTGCCGGTCCCCTCACCGGTGCCGCGGCAGCCACGCCGCGCGTGCCGGGCAGCATCGCCTCGCATTACGCCCCCCGCACGCCCGTTCGACTCGTGTCACCGTCCGAGGTCGAGGCGACGGTCCTGGACGTCCAGCGGCAAGGGCTGCCCGTTGCGGTGCTCGCGCCGGAGACTGCGGCCACGCAGGCGGGCGTGACATGGATCGCGGCGTCGGCCGACCCGGTCGCATACGCGCACGCCCTGTACGCCAACCTGCGCGCGCTCGACGATGTCGGTGCTGGGGCGATCGTGGTGGCTCGCCCCCCGCACGCGCCGGAGTGGCTCGCTGTACACGATCGGCTCACCCGCGCCGCTGCCCGGTGACCCGTTCGGCTGATTCGGGTGCAGGACGCGTATGCGGATGCCGATTGTCCAGATGTCGCGATGTCCTGGCCCCCGAACCTGGCCGCGTGGCGTGGCCGGCCCTGCCGGTACGCGCTGGCGGCCGCTGCCGTACTCACGCTCCTGATCGCCGCGGTCCCGGAGGCGCAAGCCCTCGACCCGGAGCGGAAGCTGTCTCAGTACGTCCGGAAGACGTGGGATGCCGGCGAGGGACTCCTCCAGAACACACTGCAGGTCGTCCTCCAGACCCGCGACGGCTACATCTGGATCGGCACCGAATCCGGACTCGTCCGCTTCGACGGCGTCCGCTTCACGACCTTCGATCGGCACAACACGCCGGTGCTGCGTCACCACATGGTCCGGGCACTCGCCGAGACCCCCGACGGCACCCTCTGGATCGGCACGCATCCCGGTGGACTCGTGCGGTATCGCGACGGCGTGTTCACGCCGTTCGGCCGCGATAACGGCCTGCCGGACAACCCCGTGTACACGCTGCACGTGGACCGCCGTGGCCGGCTGTGGGTCGGGACCTTCGGCGCGGGCCTGGCGTACTGGACGGGAGAGCGCTTCGCGACAATCGGCACGCGTGACGGCCTGCCGCGCGAGCACGTGCGGTCCGTGTTCGAGGATCGAGACGGCGTGCTGTGGGTCGGCACGGACGGCGGCGGGCTCACGCGCGTGGTCGAGGGCCGGGTGGAACAGGGTCACCCGATCCCCGGACTCTCGTCGAAAGTCATCTGGACGATCGCGCAGGATCGGCAAGGCGCGATGTGGTTCGGCACGTACGCCGACGGGTTGTACCGCTGGCTCGACGGCCGCCTCTCCCATTACGACTCGCGCGACGGCTTGCCGTCCGACAACGTGTGGGCGTTGCACGAAGACCGCGACGGCAACCTGTGGATCGGCACGAGCGCGGGCCTGTCACGGCTCGCCCATGGCCGCTTCGCCGTGCCGTCCCGCCACGACAGCGAATGGCAGATGGCGGTGCGAAGCTTTCACGAGGACCGCGATGGCGCCCTGTGGGTGGGAGGATTCGGCACGGGCCTGATGCGCCTCACCGACGGCGTTTTCACCTCGTTCGGCACCCCGGAGGGCCTTGCCTCCGACCGGGTCTTCGGCGTGCACCAGTCGCCGGATGGCGCCGTCTGGATCGGCAGCGACGGCGGAGGGCTGACGCGCCTCGCCGCCGATGGAACCGTGCGGACGTTCACGCGCGACGAGGGTCTCCCGACAAACAGCATCTGGGCGCTCGCCACCGCGCCGGACGGCAGGCTCTGGGTGGGCACGGAAGCCGGGCTGTCGACGCCGGTCGGAGGCGGTTGGCGGACGTACACCGCGCGTGACGGTCTGTCGGAGCCTCGCGTGTGGGCGGTCACGTTCCTGCGCGACGGGACCATGCTCGTCGGGACGTTCTCGGGCCTCGACCATCGCGTGAACGGCCGGTTCGAGCCGTATGTCCCGGGCAGTGACGCGTTCGAGAGCGGGGTGCGCTGGATCCACGAGGACCGGCGTGGCGATGTCTGGATCGCGCTGAATCGGGGTGGTCTCGCCCGCCGCTCGAGCGACGGTCGCCTGCGGGTGTTCGGCCGTGCGGACGGACTGCCGAGCGAGGAAGTTCTGTCGGTGCATGAGGACGCGGCCGGGGCACTGTGGGTGGGCACGCGCGGCGGCCTCGTGCTGGTGCGCGGCGACAGCCTTGTCGCCTTCACGGCGGCCGAGGGACTTCCGGAGGATGCGATCATCGCCGCACTCACCGACGACCAGCAGCGGCTGTGGGCGTCGAGTGAGCGAGGCATCTTCCACGTGCCTGTCGGCGAACTGCTCGAAGTCGCGCAGGGCGCACGACCGCGCCTGGCGCCCGTGTTCTACCACCAACCGGATGGCGTGCGGAGCGACGAAGGCACCGCAGGCGCGCAAGGCACCGCGATGCGCGATCGCGATGGCCGCCTGTGGTTCTCGACCCTGAAGGGCGTCGCCACGGTGGCCCCTGCCCTGGTGCGGCACCAGGATGCGGCGCTGAACGTCCACATCGAGCGCGTGTCGCTCGACGGGCAGGGGACGGGAATCCCCGCGCCGTTTGCGGCCGGACGTGTGCGCGTACCAACAGGGTCGCGCGCCATCTCCATCGACTACACGACCCTCACGCTCTCCGAAGCGCAGCGCGCGACATTCGAGTACCGCATGGTGGGCGTCGACAGTGCCTGGGTGTCGGCCGGCGTGCGCCGGGTTGCGTACTACACGTGGCTCCCCACCGGCGATCTCCGCTTCGAAGTGCGCGCGCTCAACCGGCAGGGCCGGGCCATCCTGGCGCCGCAAGCGATCGTGCTCGAAGTGCAGCCCTTCTTCTACGAGACCTGGCCGTTCCGCGGGCTGGTGCTGCTCGCGATCGCGGGACTGACCGGGATCGGCGTGCGTTCCCGGACAGCGGCACTGCGGGCGCGGCAACGCGATCTGGAGCGCCTCGTGGCGCTCCGCACGCGTGACCTCAGCCAGGCCAAGCAGCGGGCGGAAGAAGCCAGCCAGGCCAAGGGGCAGTTCCTCGCCAACATGAGCCACGAGATCCGCACGCCGATGAACGGCATCATCGGCATGACCGACCTGGCGCTCGACACCGACCTCTCGAGCGACGCCCGCCAGCACCTGGAAGTGGTGCGCGACTCGTCCCAGGCCTTGCTGCGCGTCATCAACGACATCCTCGACTTCTCGAAGATCGAGGCGGGCAAGCTCGAGATCTGCCCCACGGCCATCAACCTGCGCGAGTGTGTCGAGGGCGTGATGCGCACGCTCTCGTTCAAGGCCGAGCACAAGGGTTTGTGCTTCGAGTGCACGGTGGCCGCGGGCGTGCCGAATGCCGTCGTGGCAGACGGCGACCGCCTGCGTCAGGTGCTCCTGAACCTGCTCGACAACGCGCTCAAGTTCACGAGCGAGGGGTCCGTGCGACTCGACGTGCAACGCGAGCCCGGCGAGTCCCCCGTACTCGTGTCGTTCGTGGTCACCGACACGGGCATCGGCATCGCGCCGGCGAAACAGGCGGCGATATTCGAAGCATTCACTCAGGCCGACGGCTCGACCACCCGCCTCTACGGCGGCACCGGCCTCGGGCTGTCCATCTCCAGCCGTCTCGTGCGGATGATGGGCGGACTGATCACCGTCGAGAGCACACCCGGCATCGTCACGACATTCCGGTTCACGATCCCGGTCGGGCTGGCGGCCGATGATGCGCCGGGCTCCTGCGCCGCGTCCAGCCGCGATCGCGCCCCGTCCGACACACGCAGCCTCCGCGTGCTGCTCGCCGAGGACAACCCCGTGAACCAGCGCATCGCGCACGCCGCGCTGACGCGCGCCGGGCACGAAGTCACGGTCGTCAACGACGGCTACGGCGCCCTTGCGGCCGTCAACCGCGAGTCGTTCGACGTCGTGCTGATGGACCTGCAGATGCCGCACATGTCGGGCTTCGAGGCCACCGCCGCCATTCGGGAGCGCGAAGCCCAACTCGGGCTCGTGCGGCTGCCGGTGCTGGCGATGACCGCGCATGCCATGGCCAGTGACGCCCAACGCTGCCTCGCCGCCGGCATGGACGGCCACATCGCCAAGCCCATCCAGGTCAAGGAGCTCGCCGGCATCGTCAGCTCCTACGTCGCCGAGCACAGCCAGCCCGCCGTGCCGTCGCGCTGACGCTGGCCATCGGGCGCGGCGCGGGGTGGCCGGGCAGGACCCGACGGCTGCACCTTACGGATTGTCGTACGTAGGGATCGGGCGGTTCGCGACGCGTAGACGTCCCTGCGTACGCAGGCGTCGCGCCTTGCCCGACCCGTCGCGCTAGGTCGCGGCGAACAGCGTTCGGGGATCGGTCTCGGCGTCGAGGAGACGCCCACCTTCGTAGGTGTACTGCAGCGCCCCGTTGCGCCAGTGGCGCAGCCGGTAGATCGTCGCAAACAGGTAGTCGGGCGCGGCCTCGCCCTGCCCCCCCACCACCTCGCCGCCGCGGCGGACGTTGTCCTGCATCCACGCCGGAACGAGCAGGTGATACGGGTTGCGTTGCACCTCTCCGACGTGGAACGACAACGCCGTCATCATCTCGGCGAGATCGTGCACGGTGGATTCGACCATCAGGTTCGGCGTCGCCATCGCACCCCAGAACTCCGTCTCGACGACATGGCAGCTGAACGCGGGTCCGAGGGTCGCCAGCGCGTCCATCAACAGGTGGTGCGTGCCGATGTGCGAGCTGTTCCAGTCGGTCTCGTGCGGGAAGAAGATCACCGACGGGCGGTGTTCGGCAAGGATGCGGGCGATCACGTCCACCGAAGCCGTCCAGTGCGCGTGGTCCGCGTCCCGCGTTCGTGCGTTCACCTTCTCGAGTCCGCCGGGGACGGTCGCCACCAGGTCGAAGCCCAGGTACGCGCAGGCGGCGGCGAGTTCGTCCCAGCGTCCCTGCTGGCGCGCCTTGTTGCTGCCTTGCGTCACCGCGACGTTGACCACCCGGTACCCGGATTCGTGCAGCAGGCGCAGCGCGAGGCCGCCGATGATGCATTCGTCGTCGGGATGTGGCGAGAAGATCAGTGCCCGGGGCGCATCGGTGGCCACGGGCGGCCGCTCCGGTGGCGCGATGCCGCCGAGCGGCAGCCGCTTGCCATCACGGACCAGATCCGCGATCGACGCGACGTAGGTGTGGTACGGGTTGGCGCCGCTCATCGGCCGACCTGCGGCAGGCTCGCAGCAGCAATCGCCTGACCGTGACGCTTGTCCTTCTCGTCGGGCACGTGCAGCGTGATGCGTGATGCGAGCTCGGGGAACTCGACGTCCAGCACGTGCCGCGCACCGTTGACGATGTCGTCGCCGCCGGGGCCGGACGTGACACGGCCCAGCACCAGGACGTGCTCGATGTCGTAGAAGTCGGCGAAGTGCGCCAGACCGTAACCGAGATAGGTGCCGATGGTGTCGTACACCTTCCTGGCGCCCTCGTGACCCTCGGCACGCAGCTTCTGCACGACCTTCAGCTTGTCGGGCAGGCCCATCTCCGCGGGCGTTTCGATGCCGGCCAGCGGCGCCAGACGGCCGACCGCCTGCTGCGAGAAGTACTGTGAACCCACGCCGAAGTCACCGGACCATTCGTCCACCGGCGCATCGGGGTTCCAGGCGACCGGCACGAACGCCAGCTCGTTGAGCCACGACGTGATGTTGCCCTCGCGCGTCACGTAACCGGCGGCCGTGCTCGTGCCGAGCGCGATGCCGAGGATGGCGTTCCTGCCGAGCGACATCGACCCGGCCAGGGCGGTCACTTCGCCGTCGTTCACCACCTCGAAGGGCACGTCGTCCCAGGCCGCCTTCACCTCGGCGAAGATGCCCTTCACGCGCGACTCGAAGAGGTCGGGCGGCACGCCGCGGAAGAGCGACCCGGCCTTCACGCGGTTGTTCACGTACACGCCGGCGGCGCTGCCGCCGATCGCGTCCACCCGGGGCAGATGCTCGGCAGCCTTGCGGAGCGAGTCCATGATGCCGTCGAAGTGATACTGGGGGTCCGGCTTGTGGTACGGGTCCCACACGGTCTCGTCGCTGAACACGACATCGCCGTTGACCACGGCCGCCACCTTGCGATCGCTGCCGCCCAGATCGAAGCCGATGCGGTAGCCGTCCAGATGACGCCCCAGCGGCCGCGTCACCGAGTGCTCCGACGGCAGGTCGCTCGTCGGCACCACTTCGATCGGATGGTCGAACATCTTCGAGGCCACCAGCTCGGCGTCGAAGCGGCCGGTTGCCGTGCCCGTGTAGTGCGCCCTGAGGTCCGACACGACGCCGGCAGGTCCGTCCACGTGGATCTTCCACCCGCCGCGCGACCACAACAGGAATTTCACGAAACGTTCGACGTAGGCGGCGTTGCCGGCCGCACCGGGATGGGTGTCCGGCAGCACGGCGATGTCGAAACGGAACACCGAGCCGTCGGCCTGCTCCAACGCCAGGCGGACGGGCACGCCGCCACCGGCGGCAGCCACCTGCTCGCGAAAGGCGCGAGCGGCGAGAACGGCGGGACGGAACGCCGGATCGAGGACCGGCGTGACCCTGGGAGCGACGAGAGGCAGACTGTTGAGCGTGTCCATGAGGCATGTGGCCGGCAGCCGCGCCAGCGCGGCACACACGATATCACCGTCGTCAGGCACGGACGGACCGCCTGCCGGGCGGCGTTGCGACCTGCCCGCCCGCGCAATCCCGCTCGCCGCAGGATCGTCATCCTCGGACATGGCTGCACGGGGCACGCCGCGCGCTGCCGGCCGCCCTGTCGGTAGCGGTCTCGTCTTCGTGCGGCCGAGGTAGACCGGCCCTCCGGGCTCTCCCAACTCGCGGTATAATCGGGAGTTCTGTCGGCCCGATGATGTCCCACGGGGGGCGTGTCACTTCCACGCGGCCGCAGCCATTCCCATGATTGCAGTCCACGGTGTCTCCATGCGGTACGGGTCGAAGGTGCTCTTCGACGACGTGACCACGACCTTCTCAGTCGGCCGGCGGTACGGCCTCACCGGGCCCAACGGCGCCGGAAAGTCCACGTTCATGAAGCTGCTCACCGGCGACGAGACGCCGCAGAAGGGCAGCGTCACGCGACCGGAGAAGCTGGGCATCCTTCGGCAGGACCAGTTCGCCTTCGACGAGTTCCGCGTCGTGGACACGGTCGTCATGGGCAATGCGCGCCTGTGGGCGGCGCTCGAGGAACGCGAACGCCTGTACGAGGCCGTGGACATGACCGACGAAGACGGCATGCGCCTCGGTGAACTCGAGGGCATCGTCGGCGAGGAGGACGGTTACAGCGCCGAGAGCGACGCGGCGATCCTGCTGGCGGGCCTCGACATTCCCGACGCGCTCCACGATCGGAAGATGAAGGAGCTGCAGGGCGGCCAGAAAGTGCGCGTGCTGCTGGCGCAGGCGCTCTTCGGCAACCCGCAGGCACTGCTGCTGGACGAGCCCACCAACCACCTGGACCTCGACTCGATCCACTGGCTGAAGGACTTCCTCGTCCGCTACGAGGGCACGCTCATCGTGATCTCGCACGACCGCCACTTCCTGAACGCGGTCTGCACGCACATCGCCGACATCGACTACGAGACGATCATCACCTACACCGGCGGCTACGACGACATGGTCGTCGCCAAGACGCAGATCCGCGCGAAGATCGAGGCCGACAACGCCCAGCGCGACAAGAAGATCGCGCAGTTGAACGAGTTCATCGCGCGCTTCTCGGCCGGCACGCGATCGAGCCAGGTGACGTCACGCAAGAAGGAGGTCGAGCGCCTGCAGACGGGCGACCTCGCCCGGTCGAACATCCAGCGCCCCTACATCCGCTTCGCGATGGAACGTCCCTCGGGGCGCCTGGCGCTCGAGTGCAAGGACGTGGCGAAGGCCTACGGCGATCTGCAGGTCGTGCGCGACTTCAGCGCCGTCGTGAACCGCGGCGAGAAGATCGTCG
>JAEZCY010000354.1 GCA_023429845.1 Acidobacteriota bacterium | reverse complement strand
GGGTTCGACGTTGGGCCTTGGGCCGTGGCCTTGGCCTTGAACGGAGACGGATTGCCGAGTGTCGTCTCCGGGCGCGAACTGACAGCCGAGTATGATGGCGGGCGTGAGCCGGCACGTGTGGGCGCTCTGCCTCGTGGCCTGGCTCGGAGTGGCACTCTGGCAAGCCAATCCGGTCCGTGTGGGCGACGGCCACGAGCACGTCGCCGTGGCGCTCAACCTGGCGCGAGGTCATGCGCCGTCGTTCACGCCTGACCAGATCCCTTCCCTCGAAGCCGAACTCCGGGCCCTGGGGCCTTCCTTCTCCACAGCCTCGCTGAGCTATCCCGACCTCGTCGGCCGGGATGGACGGCAGGACGTGCCGCATTTCTGGCTCTATCCACTCCTGGCCGCGCCGGCGGTGAAAGTGGCCCTCCTGCTCGACGTGTCGCCCCTGTGGGGGTTCGTGGCGATACACGTGGCCCTGCTGGCCGGCCTCGTCACGCTGATCGTTCGCCGCCCGGCGCCCGTGTGGACGTCATTGCTCGTCATCAGCCCGCTCGTCTGGTGGCTCGACAAGCCATCGGCCGACCTGCTGCTGGTCGTCTGTCTCGGCGGCGCGATGCTGCTGTGGACCACACGGGCCGCGGGGGCGCTCGTGCTGCTCGGCGTGGCGGCGAGTCAGAACCCCGGGTTCGTGCTGGTTGCCGCGCTGTTTGCCGCGTGGGGGTCGATCGAACGGCCTGCGCGCCTGATGTGCCGCCGATGGCGGGCCGGGCTGCTCATCGCCGCGCTGCTCATCGCCGTGTCGCCGGCGTACTACCTGTGGCGCATCGCCATACCGTCGCCGCTCACGGCCTCGACTGCCGCGCGGTGGCCGGGCCTGCTGGACGCGCTGTTCCCGCTCACCGACGTGAGCATGGGCCTGATCGTCCGTTACCCGCCGTACGTGCTCGCCGTTGTGGTCGCCGTCGGGTGGATGGCCAGACGCGAACTGGTGCGGCTGCGTGACCCGTTGATTGCGACGAGCGCGCTTGCGGCGCTCGGATTGCTGTGGGCAGTCGGACAGCCCACCAGCCAGAACCATGGCGGCAGCCCTGACCTCAGTCGTTACGCCCTCTGGCTGATGCCGCTGGCACTGCCCCTGCTGCAGCAAGCGGGCACGAGCGCGAGCCGCGCCATGGCCCGGGCAGGCCTCGGGCTGGCTGCGCTGTCGGCGGCCTGGACGTTGGCCGCCTTCCCTCCGTCGCGCGCGGAGGCGCATCTGCAACCGACCGCCCTCGCCGAATGGCTGTGGACCGAGCACCCGATGTGGAACGACCCGCGGCCGGAGGTGTTTGCCGAGCGCGTGTCGCACCGCGAGCCGGCAGTGGTCCCCACCGGCACGCCCGATTGCCAAAAGGTGCTCCTGTTCGAGGGGTTGTGGCCGGTGCACTGCCTGCCCCAGGACGACCCGCCCGACGACTGCTTCGACACGAAGCGCTTCTGTTACGCCAATCGCACCGCCACGGGTGCGGGCTACCTGTTCCTCGTCGTGCCGACGCGCCCCGCGTTTCCCTTCGTGCAGGCGGAACGCACGTGGTCGCGCGAGACGCCGGCGGTGGCCACGATGCGACAACTCATGCGCGGCCTCCGGATCGGCGAGCCCGAGACTGCCATGGTGTCGCTGCGCGGCGTATGGAATGCGGCGTGGATTCAACAGTGGAGCGGCAACGACCGGTCGGTCTACTACGTGCGCAACACGCGGCCGGACGCACGCATCGGCGTGCGCGTGCGGCAGCGGGTGCTCGCGCGCGTCATCGACCTCAACCGCGCGCTCGAGGTCGCCACCTATCCCCTGGAGCCAGGCACGGCGCATCCCGAGAACATCCCGCTCCCTGATGCGGCGCCCGATCTGGCCATCACGTTCGAACGCCGGTGAACGTTGCGGGAGGCGCACGCCTCCCTGAGCCCTCGACCTAGTTCCTCGACGAGGGGACGCCGTACGGCGCACCGGCCGCGATCCAGCGCCGCAGCGTGTCGATCTGGGCGTCGCTCAACGGGTCCTTGTCGAGCGGCATCTGGTCCTCGCCGTCGAGGCCGAGCACGCGGCGCATCACAAGGCTGTTCTCGGGATCTCCTGGCTTCAGCAATGCGCCGTTCTTGCCGCCCTTCTGCAGCGCCTCCACCGAATCCATGCGCAGCCGGGCCCGCACCTTGTCCGAACCGTGACATTCCACGCACGTCGCGTCGAAGATCGGCTTCACGTCGCGCGCGAAATCCACCTCGGCGGCTTGCGCGGCGTTCGGGTTCGCGGACCCGCCGGATGCGGCCCGCCCGGCAGGCGTCAGCGACGCCGCCTGATTCCACGGAAGCACGCCCGAGACGTAGTCCGACCCGTACACCAGTTCCCCACCGAGGTGCCCCGTGGCGCCGACCACCGCTCCGGTCGCAAACCCCAGGGCCACGTAGGCGGCCACCGTCCGTGCCGTGCCTCTTCGTCGCGCCACGCGTCCGGCCCCCAGGGCGGCCGCGGCCGCGATCACTGCAATCCAACCCATCGATTGATGCCTTTCGAGTGTGGATGGAGGCGGCCCGACAGCACCAAGCCCCACCAGGCACATGACTGCCCACGCCGCCGCGCCCAACACGAGGAAACAGTGGAAGTGTAAGACGCCGGCCGCGGCCTGGACAACTACATGCGCGTGCCCTTGATACGATCGCCGGGTGCTGACCCTGGCTCGCACCGCGTGGCTCGTCCTCGCCTACAACCTCGGCGTCATCCTGTGGGGCGCCTACGTCAGGGCCACGGGGTCGGGCGCTGGCTGCGGCGCACACTGGCCTCTCTGCGACGGCCGCATCATTCCCCGCAGTCTCGGCGTGGCCACGCTGATCGAGTACTCGCACCGGGTGACGAGCGGTCTGGCACTGCTGGCGGTGGTGCTGCTGCTCGTGTGGGTGCGGCGGGCCTGCCCGCCGGGTCATCCGGCGCGTCTGGGCGCCATGATGAGCCTCGTGTTCATGCTCATCGAGGCCGCTGTCGGTGCCGGCCTGGTGTTGTTCGAACTCGTCGCCGACAACGCCAGCATGGCCCGCGCGCTCTTCATGGCCGTGCACCTGGCCAACACCTTCGTGCTGGTGGCCTGGCTCACGCTCACGGCCTGGTGGGCCTCGGGCGGCGAGGCGGTCGCGCCTGGCGCGGCACGCGGCCGCACGGCTGTCGTCGGCGCTCTGCTGGCCGCCGTGCTCGTTGTCGGCGTCAGTGGCGCGGTTGCCGCGCTCGGCGACACGCTGTTCCCATCACAGACGCTTGCGCAGGCGCTGGCCGCCGACGTCTCGTCCACGTCCCACATGCTCATCCGCCTCCGCGTGCTGCACCCGATGCTCGCCATCGTCACGACCGTCGTGCTGGTCGTGACGGCGCCGTGGCTCGGCCGTGTGGCAGCCGACCGACGGGCGCCACGACTCGCGGCGGTCGTCGCCGCGCTTGCCGTGACACAGATCGTGGCGGGCGTCGTGAACGTGCTGCTGCTTGCGCCAGTGTGGATGCAACTCCTCCACCTGTTGCTGGCGGATCTGCTCTGGATCGCGCTGGTCCTGCTCGGGGCCGTCGTTCTCCGCAACAGGCCCGCCGTCACCGCGCCACGCGCCGCAGCGCTGCAGAATGCGTAAGGCCAGACCTACTGGGCTGGGCCGGTCGCCCGTACGTTCATCAGGTCGATCGGCTGACTGGCGAAGTTCTCGAGGATGAGCGTGTTGTTGCGCTTGTCCACGTCGATCTTCGCGTAGAAGGACGCGCGCCCCTCGCCCTTTCCCTCGGCGTCCACGCGCAGTTCCACGACGGTGAACGGGTAGTTCACCGTACGCGGCTGGTTGCGGGCTTCCAGGAAGGACATCAGCCGGTCCGTTGCGACGACGATGCGGCGTCCGCCGTCTTCGGTCGCCATCTGATGCGCGAAGCGGATGTCGTAGCCGATCGATCCCGGCGCGGCGAGTCGTCCCACGCTCGGGGCCTTCTGGAAAGCCTCGAGCAGCGCCTCGGGACCGCGCTCGGTCAGCACCGCCAGGAAGCGGTTGCGCTCGTCCTCGGTCGAGTAGCGCTCGATGATCACGTCCAGCTGGCCGAGGTTGCCACTTGGCCCGACGTTGGACATGTTCATGGCGGTGGCCGTGAAGCGCTCGACCGGCGCGGCGGAAAGGGCGGCAACGGCGAACACGAGCGCGCAGGCGGCCAGGACGGGTCGTCGGCTTCGGTTCAGCAGGCTGGTCATGTCGGTCACTCCTCCGAATGGCACGCGGGCGCACACCGACGCGCCCGACGCCATAGGAGGATGCAGATCAACTGCCAGCGGACGCGAAGGTGTCGCAGGCCTTCACGTCACCCGTCTCGAGCCCCCTGCGGAGCCACTGGACGCGCTGCGCTGCCGACCCATGCGTGAAGCTTTCCGGGCGCACGCGACCGGCGCTCTGCTGCTGCAGCGTGTCGTCGCCGATTGCCGCCGCGGCGCGCAATCCTTCGTCCGCGTCGCCCGGCTCCATGATGTTGCGCGAGGCGGTGGAGTGGCCCCAGATGCCTGCGAAGCAGTCGGCCTGCAACTCCATCGCGACCGACAGCGCATTGGCATGCGAGGGGTTGCGCTGCTGAAGCGCCCGCACCTGCTGCTCGATGCCGAGCACGTTCTGCACGTGGTGGCCGACCTCGTGCGCGATGACGTACTGCTGCGCGAAATCGCCGGGGGCGCCGAAACGGCGGTCGAGCTGCGCGAAGAACTCGAGGTCCAGGTAGACCTTCTGGTCCGCTGGGCAGTAGAAGGGACCCATGGCGCTCTGCCCGACCCCGCATGCCGATTGGGTGGCGCCGCGGAAGAGCACGAGCGTCGCCTGCTGGTAGCGGCCCGGCAACAGGCGGCTCCACGTCGCCTGCAGGTCATCGAGCACCTGCCCCATGACGTCCACGAGCGCCTCCTCTTCGGGCGTGGTCTGCAGCGGTGCGTCCTGCGATGCGCCGGCAGGTGCGTCGGGCTGCTGCTGCATGAAAGGCGACACCAGGTCGCGCCCCGTGACGAGGCTGAGGATGAACAGCAACACGAGCCCGCCGATGCCCATCGGGATGACCCGGCCGCCCATTCCGGCAGCCCGTCGGTCCTCGATGTTGCGGCTTCGTCCAGCACCTGGGTTCCAGCGCACGGGTCACTCCTTTGACGGACGTGGACGACCACGCCACGTGATTGCCTGCCACGCCATTGTAGGCAATGAGGTTCATGCCGCGACGCACGACTCGGCGAGGATCTCTCCCGCCTCCGCACACTGCGCGCGCGTGACGTCGAGATGCGTCACGGCGCGTACCGTGCGCGGTCCGAACGGCACGACCAGCACGCCGCGGTCGCGGGCGCGCGACACGACGGTCGCGGCGTCTGGAGCGTCTTCGGCGAGGTGGAAGATCACGATGTTCGTCTGGACGCTGGCGACATCGAGCCGCACGCCGGCCGACTGAGCCAGCCGCGCGGCGATGAGACGGGCATGGGCGTGGTCCTCGGCCAACCGCTCGTAATTGTGCGCGAGCGCGTACGAGCCGGCCGCGGCCAGGAGACCCACCTGCCGCATCGCCCCGCCGGCCATGCGCCGGTAGCGCAGGGCCGCTGCGATCGCGTCGCGCGGGCCGGCCAGCACCGACCCGGCCGGTGCGCCCAGGCCCTTGGACATCGCGGCCCACACCACGTCGAATGGCGCCGCCAGCGCCGCAGGTGCCCGCCCGGTCGCGACGGCGGCATTCCACAACCTCGCGCCGTCGAGCAGCGTCGCTACGCCGGCCGCCCTCGCGACATCGCAGATCGCGACCGTGACGTCGTGCGGCACGATGACGCCGCCGGCACGGTTATGCGTGTTCTCCACCACGAGCAGCGTCGTGGGTGGATAGAGCATGTGCCCGCGAGGCTTGCACGCGGCACGGCACTCGTCGGGCGTGAAGTACCCGCCCGTGCCGATCTCGGTGAACTGCACGCCGGCGTTGGCCGCGCCCGCGCCGGCCTCGTGCCAGACGACGTGGCTTTCGCGGCTGACGACGACGTCGTCGCCGGGGCGGGTGAGCACCCGTAGCGCCACCTGGTTGGCCATCGTCCCCGTCGGCAACCAGAGCGCCGCCTCCTTGCCCAGCAGGTCGGCAACGCGCTCCTGCAATTCGTTGACGGAGGGGTCCTCGCCGAACTGGTCGTCGCCGACGGGGGCGCCGGCGATGGCGGCACGCATGGCGGCGGTCGGACGCGTCACCGTGTCCGAACGCAAGTCGATCGGCAGCATGCGTGGAGGGTACCGGAAGCGGAGCGCGCGCGCAGGGTACGCGGGCCGGGTCGTCAGCTGCCGATCAATGCCGCACGGCCGCGAGGTGCTTGCGCAGGACGTCGCCGCCGAAGTCGTGGTCCAGGTCGCGCCACACCGTGTGGATGTGATTGGCGTCGTTCTGGCTGTTGTCGTACTCGATGAGCAGCGTCGGCCCGTGAATCCTGTAGTAGTGCTTCTCTCCCGGCGCCAAGCCGCCGGCCCACGCGAAGTACAGCTTGTCGAAACCGGCGGCCTCCATGCGCGCGAGTTGCGATGTGCGCTGCGCCTCCGGCACGCGCGACGCATAGACGTCGATGAGCGTGCGTAACTGCGCCTTCTGCGCCCCGGTCATCTCCGCGACGGAGAGACCGTCGAAGTGCATGTCTTCCACCTTCGGCTTGTTGGTGGTCACGATGTCGTTGGTCGTCTGTGGAGCGATGACGGCTGTCGCCTTCTGCTCGCCGGTGAGCAGCGCCAGGAGCGCGCGGGCCTGGTCCTCCTCGGCGGCGAGGATGCGGAGGCCTGCGCTGGGGCCGCTCGGCACCTTTGCGGGATTGGCGCCGAAGAAGAGCGGCGCGACGATGCGATCGCCGGCAGCGGTCTGCGTGACGTTGACCGACAGGTGGTGCCCCTCGAACCGCCATCCCCACGGCGCGCTGGACGAGGGAGTGCCGAACAGGGCCGTGTAGTACAGCCCGGGCTGCCGTCGCATGTAGTTGCTCACACCGCGGTCCTTCTCCAACTCGCGAAGGATGTCCTCGTGCGCGATGATCGTCTGGGCGGTGCGGAAGCCTGTGTCACTGAGGCCGGAGTTGAGGAGCGACATGGCGTGGGCCTTCTGCGGGTCGCTCAGTTCGTCGAGCGGCACGCCGGCGCGCACCATCGGCACGTAGTTCATCTGCGTCCGCGCCTCGTGGTCTGCCGGCAACAGCGCCTTCTCCCGGGCTGGGCCGTTCAGCGACGACGCGAGCGCCTGCGCCGCAGCGACACTGCTCGTCGCTGTTGCGGCGACAGTCCCCTCTGCGGCGGTTTGTCGAGCGAGTGACGGTTGGGAGCAGGCCGCGGCAGCAGCCGCACCCGACAGCAGGGCGGAGATGATGATGGCGCGCATGGCGGTGGGGGGATCTTACTACCCGAGGACATGAATGCGGGAATGCGGGAATGCGGGAATGCCGAGACCG
>JAEZCY010000310.1 GCA_023429845.1 Acidobacteriota bacterium | reverse complement strand
CGCCACAGCCGCTGCCCTGCGCAGCGGCATCCTCCACGACGACGACGCGATGCAGCCGCTGTCGCCATGCGTCCAGCCGTGTCGCCGTGACGAGCGTCGGACCTGCGGCCGCGACCGCGACGAGGATGATGATCGCGACGCGCAGCAGCAGCAACCGCCGGTCGTGCACGCGACGGGTGAGCCGACGGGTCGTGCCCGACACCTCCCGCAGGAAGCGCAGCGTGGGAAATGGCACGCGCACGGGTCGGCGGCGCGCGACCAGGTGCGCCAGCAGAGGCAGCGCCGCGGCCATGGCCAGCAGCCCGGCGAGGGGCAGCGCCCACGTCACCGCGGTGCACCCTCGCGTGACGCGCGCTGGGCCGCGAACTCGCGCACCAGTGCATCGACGCCGCGGCGGGTCTCGGCCTCGACGTAGGCCACGCCTTCCGCCTGCGCAGCGGCGCGCTGCTCGGCAAGGAATGCCGCGAACCGCTCCGCGTAGCGCTCCCGGATCCTCGCGGTATGTGTCACGAGTCGCTCACCCGTCTCGAGGTCCTCGAACTCGGTGTCTTCTCCCGGAGGCAGGCGGCGTTCCCCGGGTGTGAACACGTGGAAGATCACCGCCTCGTGGCCGGCGCGCCGCACCTCGCGCAGCACCGCGTGCCAATCCTCGCCGCCATACAGGTCCGAAATGATCACGATGCAGCCGCGTCGCGCCAGGCGCGCCACGGCGCGACGCAATCCCGACGCAATGTCGGTCGCACCGTCGGCATCGAGACGCGACAGCGTGCCGAGCAGCCGCACGAGGTGCGCGCGTCCGCCCCGGGCTGGCAGCGAGGTGTCTGCCGTGTCACGTTGCATCACCGCGCCGACAGCCTCGCCCTGCTGAATCAGCAGGTACGCCAGCGCGGCGGCCAGCAGCCGGGCGACCTCCAGTTTCGTCACACCGCGTGCATCGGCAAACGCCATGGAGCGGCTCGTGTCGAGCGCGAGCATCACCGGCCATTCGGTGGCCTCGCGGTACACGCGCGTGAACAGCCGATCCGTGCGGGCATAGTGCTTCCAGTCCAGGTGCTTGAGATCGTCGCCGGGCAGATACGGGCGCATCTGCTGGAACTCGGCGCCGGCGCCCGTGAACGGGCTCCGGTGCGACCCGAGGCGCGCGCCTTCCACGACGAGCCGAGCCGCGAGTTCGAGGTCGGCGATCTGCGCCAGCAGCGCCGGGTCGAGCGACAGGGACGCCGCCGGCACGATCACACCCGCGCCGGCACGTCGTCCAGCACCCGCGCGACGATCGCGTCTGCATCCAGCCCCTCGGCCTCGGCCTGGAAGTTGACCAGCACCCGATGCCGCAACACCGGGAGCGCAAGCGCTCGTACGTCGTCGAAGGAGACCGTGGCGCGTCCGTCGAGCAGCGCCCGCGCCTTGCCGCACAGCAGCAGCGCCTGACCGGCGCGGGGGCCGGCGCCCCAGCGTACATATCTGGTGACGATGGGCAGCGACTCTGCCGCACCGGGTCGGGTGGCGCGCACGAGGCGCGTCGCGAAGTCGACGATGTTGGCGGCGGCCGGGATCTCTCGCACCAGCGCGTGCACGGCGGCGATGTCCGCTCCTGTCGCAACCACGCGCGGCGCCTCCTGCGGTGCGGCGGTGGTTCGCGCGAGCATGTGCCGTTCCTCCTCGGCGGTGGGATACCCGATGACGACGTTCAGCAGGAAGCGATCCAGCTGCGCCTCGGGCAGGCTGTACGTGCCTTCCTGCTCGATGGGGTTCTGCGTCGCCAGCACGAACTGCGGCGTCGGCAGGTCGTGGCGCACACCACCAACTGTCACCTGTCGCTCCTGCATGGCTTCGAGCAACGCGGCCTGCGTGCGCGGCGGCGTCCTGTTGATCTCGTCTGCGAGCAGGATGTGCGCAAACACCGGTCCCGGCATGAATCGCACCGCGCGCCGGCCCGTGGCGCGATCCTCTTCGATCACCTCCGTGCCGACGATGTCGGACGGCATCAGGTCGGGTGTGAACTGGATGCGGTTGAACGACAGGTCCACCGTGCGTGCCAGCGTCTTGATGATCAGCGTCTTGGCAAGTCCGGGCACGCCGCGCAGCAGGCAGTGTCCTCCCGCGAAGAACGTCGTGAGGATCTCCCGCAGGACGGCACGCTGTCCGATGATCGTGCGCCCCAGCTCGTCTTCGAGACGGTGGCCGATGGCCGACGCTTCGTCGACCGACAACGCATGGGTGGGCATCTGTGCCGGCGATTGTAGCAACCGGCGCGCGCGCCCAACCGGCATAGCGCGCCTGGCCGCTTCGTTGACACACCACGGCCTGCGCGCTACGCTTCAGCGGTTTTCCGAAGGCCCCCGCCGAATCCGAGTTCCGCTGATGCCCCCCATCTCCAAGTGGGAGTCGCTCCCTACTGAAGCCATCAACCCCAATAGCCTTGGACTCGACACGGCGTCGGTCGGCGACGTGATCGATCTGATGGTGGCGGAGGACCGCAAGGTCGTCGCGGCCGTCCACAAGGAGAAGGAACGGATCACGGCGGGCGTGCAGATGGTCACCGAGTCGTTCCGCAAGGGCGGCCGGGTGATCTTCGTCGGGGCGGGCACCAGTGGCCGGCTGGGAGTGGTCGAGGCCGCCGAGATGCCGCCCACGTTCGGCGTCTCCACCACGCGCGTCCGGGCAATCATGGCGGGCGGCAAGGACGCGGTCTTCACGCCCAAGGAAGGCGTCGAGGACGACTACGAGGAAGGCGCCCGGGCGATCGCGCGCCTGCGGCCGCAGAAGCGCGACGTCGTCATCGGCATCTCGGCCAGCGGCGTCACCAACTTCGTGCGCGGCGCCCTCACCCGCGCCCGGAAGGCCGGGCTGCGCATCATCTTCGTGACCTGCTGGCCCGGCAGCGAACTGCAGAACTTCGTCGACCTGATCATCGCGCCAGCCGTCGGGCCCGAGATCCTGACCGGCTCGACGAGGCTCAAGGCGGGCACCGCCACGAAGATGGTGCTGAACATGCTCACCACGATCGCCATGGTGCGCAGCGGCAAGACGTACGGCAACCTCATGGTGGACGTGCAGGCCACCAACGACAAGTTGAAGGACCGGGCGCGCCGCATCATCGTCATGGCGACGGGAGTGGACTACGACACCGCGGGCAAGCTGCTCAAGTCGGCGCGCAACGACGTCAAGGCCGCCATCGTCATGCAGCGTACCGGCCTGCCGCTGTCCAAGGCGCTGGCGACGCTGCGGAAGGCGCACGACTCGGTGCGCGAAGCGGTCGGCGAGGAGGCCGCGCCACGCCTGCGGGCGCTGCTCGGCCTGGACAGGAAAGCGTAAGGCGAGCCTAGCGGATCCGCGAACCGGCGGCGCCGTCGCAAATCAACTCGACGTCGCCGTGCAGCTGCAGGAAGGATGCGGGCAGCTGCGTCGCCACCTCGCCGCCGAGCATCCTGGCGACCGTCTCCGCCTTCTCGGCGCCCGTCACCAGCAACAGGATGCGGCGCGCCTTGAGGATCGTCCCCATCCCCATCGTCATCGCCTCGTGCGGCACCTGCGAGACGTCCCCGTCGAAGAAGCCGGCGTTGGACTTGCGCGACGGCTCGAGGAGTTGCACACGGTGCGTCCGCACGTTGAGCGTGTCGGCCGGCTCGTTGAAGCCGATGTGTCCGTTGGCGCCGAGGCCGAGAATCTGCAGGTCGATGCCACCCGCGGCGGCGATGCCGTCCTCGAAGCGCGCGCACTCGGCGTCGGCGTCCGGCGCCAGCCCGTCGAGGACGTGGCCCTGCCCTGCCGGCAGGTTGACACGATCGAACAGGTACCGGCGCATGTAGGCGCGATAGCTGCCCGGATGATCCGCGCCGATGCCGACGAACTCGTCGAGGTTGAAGGTGGTGACCTGCGAGAAGTCCAGCGTGCCCGCGGCGTGCCGCTCCGCGAGCAGGTCGTACATCACGATGGGGGTGCGTCCGGTCGGCAGCCCGAGCACGGCGCGAGGGTTGTCGTGCAGGAGATCGGCCACGCGTTGCGCGGCGAGATCGGCAACATCCTGCGGGTCGTCACAGAGCGATATGATCACGAGTCTTGTAGGAGGGAATGGCTGCCGCGCCCCGGGCTTCCGCCAGGGCGAGTGCAACGGCGCCGAGCGCCGGGTCCGTGCCGAGCAGGTGGACGTCGCCCTGGGGCACGACGTCGGCCAGCCGCGTCCGCAGCGCCTCCTGGAGCCAGGGCACCGCATGGAACGCGCCACCTGCCATGACGACCGGGAAGTCGGTCGCCAGATCGAGCTGCCGCACGACCGACCGTACGGAAGCCGCCAATTCGTCAGCTGCGACTGACGCGATATTGGCCGCCACCGGGTCGCCGCCGTCGCGGGCCTGCTGCACCAGCTTCGCACATCGCGCGATGTCGCTCGGCTTGAGGTAGTGGCGGTAGACCTCGCGCACGAGCTGTTCCGGCCTGGTCACCCCGAAGAACTCGAGCACGAGCGGCGTCAGCGCGGTGGCGGGTCCACGCCCGTCGGCCTGCCGCACCACGGCGCGCAGGGCCTGCCGCCCGATCCAGAAACCGCTGCCCTCGTCGGCGAGGATGTAGCCCCAGCCACCGGCCCGCGCGGCCTCGTTCCGCTGGTTGCGGCCGTAGGCGATCGAGCCCGTGCCGGCGATCGCTACCACGCCAGGTCCGAGCCCGGCGCCGGCAACCAGCGCGATCAGCGCGTCGTTGGTGACGAGGATCCGGGCACGCGCCCCGATGCGCCGCATGATGCCCTGGATGATGGCGTTGTCCTCGGCGCGGTCGACGCCGGCGATGCCCAGACAGATCACGTCGGGCCGCAGGTGATCGGCGCCGAGCGTCTCCTCGATCACTTCGTGCAGCGTCTTCTCGACGGCAAGTTCCCCGTGAGCGGCGAGATTGGCGCCGCCCCGCCGGGCCCGGGCGATGATCTGCCCCTGCCCGTCGGCGAGGATCGCATCCGTCTTCGTGCCGCCTGCGTCGATGCCGATGACGAGCGGTGGCGTGTGGGAGCCCTGCATGACGCGACCCGGAGTATATACTTCGGGCGCGCGGACGTTCGTCGCTCCGCGTGTCAGACCGATGCCTCCTGCCTCTCGCCGCGACCTGCTGCGACTCTCGTTCGTTCCCCTGTTGCCCATGCTCGCCTGGTCCGGTCGCGCGGCGGCGACGTCGGCCCCGGTCGAGGCCGAGATGCGGGGCCTGTGGGTCACCCGCAGCTGGATGACCAACACCGCACAGGTGACGCAGGTCGTGGACGATGCGCGGCGACACGGCTTCACGGCGATCTTCGCGCAGGTGCGCGGACGCGGCGACGCGTTCTACAGCGGTGGTCCCGATCCCCGCGCCGCGTTGCTGGCACGCCAGCCCGCCGGCTTCGACCCGCTGGCCGAACTGATCGCGCGCGCGGATGCGGCGGGCGTACAGGTCCATGCCTGGGTCAACGCAAACCTCATCGCCGGCGCGACGGCGATTCCAAAGACCCCGCAACACCTGCTGGTGCAGCACCCGGAGTGGCTGATGGTGCCGCGACCGCTCGCCAGCGAGCTGCTCCGCATCGAGCCGCGCGACGCCCGGTACGTGTCGCGACTCGCGGCCTGGAGCCAGCGCAACAGCGCGACGATCGAAGGCGTGTTCGCGTCGCCGATTCATGAAGGCGCGCAGCAGCACCTGGTGGACGTGATCGACCACCTCACCAGCCGTTATGCCCTGGACGGGCTGCACCTCGACTACATCCGCTATCCGTCCGCGGATTTCGACTACAGCCGCGGCGCGCTCGACGCCTTCCGTGCGGCCCTGCTGCCCGAGTTGACCCCAGCCGAACTCGCATCGATGGACGCCAAGGCGGGACGCGACCCGCTCGCGTTCGTGACCGACTACGCCTCGCGGTGGGCGGCCTTCCGCCGCGCCCGCCTCGGACACCTCGTCACCCGTGTGCGCGACACGGCCCGTACCAACCGGCCGGCGATCCGCCTCACGGCGGCGGTGTGGCCGGATGCCGACGACGCGCGTCAGCGTAAATTGCAGGATTGGGCAGGCTGGCTTCGCACAGGACTCGTGGATGCGGTGTGCCCGATGATGTACTCGACGAGGCGCGCCGCCTTCGAGCAGCAGCTGCAGGCACTCGCGCAGCAGCCGGCCGGCGGCGTCTGGCCGGGCATCGGCGCCTACAAGATCAGCGCGGACGAAGCCGCACACCGGGTGGACGTGGCCCGCGCAATGGGCTTCTCCGGCGTGCTCCTCTACTCCTACGACAGCATGAGCGGTGGCCAGGGACGCCCGTCGGCGTACCTGGCGGACTTCCATCGCCGGGCGTCTCGCGCCGTCGGCTACGGCGCGGCCGGCGCGTCCCGCTGAGCGCGTGGTCCGCAGGTAGAACGCCGCAGTTCCGCCGTCGCATGCCGGCCCAGCCCCGACGCCGCCACGCCTCGCGCTCGCGCATGGAGGCGTCCTCGCGTGCGTGAGCATCCTCGCGCGCTCATCGCCTGCCTTGGTGCGCTCTTCGTCGCGGTCGGCATGACGATCGCGTCGATCGGCCCCGGCCTGCCGGAGTTCGCCCACGTGACCGGCACGGCCGTGTCATCGATCGGCGTGATCTACAGCGCCATCTTCTTCGGGTTCCTGAGCTCGCAGATCACGGCCTCGGTGATCCTCGACCGGGGCGGGACGCGTCGCGTCATCCTCGCCAGCCTGGCAGCGATCGCCACGGGAGCAGTGGGCCTCGGCCTGGCGCGAAGCCTGGCGCCGCTCGTGGCGGCCAGCACGATGCTCGGGGTCGGTTACGGCTTCGGCACCATCAGCATCAACCTCGTGGCCTCGCGGCTGCTGACGCACCGCCCGGCCTTCGTCGTCAACGTCGTCAACGTGCTGTACGGCGCCGGCACGGTCGTCGGTCCGCTCCTGGCAAGCCTCGTCCTGCGCAACGGAGGCTCCGCACGCTGGGTGCCTGCCGTCGGTGGAGTGGCAGCGCTGGCGCTCCTGCCCTTGGCGTGGCAGGTGCTGCCGCGCGACGGCGCCACGCACGCGCGCAGCCATGACGCCGGCCGCCGACGACTCCCGTTCCCGGTGCCGCTCCTGCTCATTGGCATGCTCGTGTTCCTGTATGGGGGTGTCGAGGCGGGATTCAGTGGGTGGGCCGCTACCTACCTCGAGCGCACACTGAACCTGACACCGGCACGCGCGGCGTTCCTCACGTCGATGTACTGGCTCGCCTACCTCGCGGGCCGTCTCATCTCCACCGCGCTGGCGCTCCGGATCGGCCCCGGCGTCGTGCTGCAGGGCTCGCTGGTCGCCCTTGTCGGCGGAGGCGTGGTGCTGGCACTGAGCGTCGGGCACGCAGCCGGCACCACCGCGGGACTCCTGGTGCTCGGCGCCGCCACGGGGCCGGTGTACCCGTCGATGTTCGGGCTCGTGACGCAGCGGTTCGCCGACCGCGCCGCCTACGCCGTGTCGGTGGTTTCGGCCATCGGATGCGTGGGTGCGATCCTGCTGCCCTGGACCATGGGGTTGACGCTGCCGATCGCGGGTGGACGCGTCCTAGCCGCCACTCCGCTGGTGCTCGCGGTCGGGATGTGGCTTGCGTTGCGCCTCAGCGGACGGCAGGCGCCGACGTAGCGCCGGAGACCCCGGCCGCGCGCTGCCTCACGGACCACCCGGCGGCCGGCCGTATGGGTTGGCAGGCACCTGACCCGGTGCCATGGGCCTCGGCCCGCCGCCTTGCCCCGGGCCACCCAGCCCGCTGCCCACCTGGCCCGGACTGTTCCGTCCGCTCCCGCCGGGGCGCCGGTTATCGCCTGGCTGCGGCGTCTGCTGGCCGAAGAAGCGCGGCGTCACGTCCTCGATGGCCACTTCCCAGTGGTCGTACTGAGTGCGGCCCTTCCACACGCGCAGCGACTTGTCCTTGCTCGTGCTCACCACGGCGCGGATGCCGCCGATGGCGCCACCTGTCGCACCGGGGACCTGCATGGTGCCGGGTGTGCCACCGGTGGCGGTGCGCGGCCCGCCACCGGCCGCCGCTCCGGCTTGCGGCACCCGCTCGCCGGCCCGGGCCGTGGTCGGCGGTCCACTCCCTGGCATGCCGGGCATCCCGGGGAGCCCGGTGCTCATGCCGGGCGAGACCTGTCCGACCCTCAGCACCGCGAAGTCCTTGCCGGTGATCGGATCCTTGTATTTCTTGCGGAGGAAACGCTGCTTGACCAGGTCATCCACGCTTGCGGGCGAGGCACCGGGAAGTCGGCGCTGGTACAGCGCGAGCGCGTGCGCGTACTGCTTGAGCCGGAACAGTAATTCCTCTTCGCGTTCCCGCTGCTGCTGCTGGCGCCAGACCGGCATGGCGACCGTCATCAGCGTCAGCATCACGGCCATCCCCACCAGCAGCACGGCCATCGCGTAGCCGCGTTCGTCTGACTGTGCCGGGGTCGATGCGGGGCTTCTCATGCGTTTGCTATTCTTGTCGGCCATGCTAGCACCGCGCCGCGTTGCGCCGCTCTCCCGACCGCGGTCCTTGCGACGGACGTTCCTGGGGATGGCGGTCGCGTCGCTCGCCTTGGTGTCGGCCGCCTGCGACAAGGCGCCTCTGGTCGCCCCCACCGATTCGGCCGTGACGCTCTTTGCCAACACGACGGTCGTGGCACTCAACGGCTCGCTCGAGGTCACGGCCAACGTGACCGAGCCTGGCGGCGTGCCCGTGCAGAACGGCACGCAGGTGATGTTTACGACGACGCTCGGGAGCATCGAGCCGTCGGAGGCGCGCACCAGCAGTGGCCGCGCGACGGTGCGACTCAACGCGGGCGGGGCCTCCGGGGTAGCGCAGGTCCGGGCATTCTCGGGCGGCGCCCAGGCCGAGGCTCTCGAGATCCGCATCGGAGCCGCGGCGGCCACGACGCTGACCGTGACCGCCAGCCCGAGCGCCGTCGGCAGCGATGGCGGCACCGTGGAGATTCTTGCGGTCGCGACTGGCGAGAACAACCGCCGCCTGCCCGGTGTCCCCGTGACGTTCGGCACCACCGCGGGCGCGCTTCGCGATGCGACCGTCGTGACCGACGGCAACGGCGAGGCCCGCACGCAGTTGACCACGACCCGGGAAGCGACCGTGACGGCCACCGTCGGCACGGTGTCGGCCACCACTCTCGTGCGCGTCACCGCACGACCCACCGTCTCGATCACGCCCCCGGCGACCGCGATCGGCGAGGGGGAGAACGTCACGTTCACCGTGTCGGTGCAGCCTCAGGCGAACGGTGACGCGGTGCGTGAGGTCGTCATCGACTTCGGCGACGGCTCGCGGCAGTCGCTGGGGCCGCTGACCGGGTCCCGGACGGTCCAGAAGGCGTACTCCCGCAAGGGCACCTACGTCGTGACGGTGACGGTGCTCGACACGGGCGGCGAATCGACGGACGCAGTCACCACCGTCACCGTCGAAGAGCGCTCCATCATCGTCAACCTCACCGCGTCGCCCACGAATCCGTCAGTGAACACCGTCGTGCAGTTCAACGCCACGGCGACGAGCCAGAACATCGTCGAGTACATCTGGAATCTCGGCGACGGTGACATCCGTACCCTGACCAGCCCCACCACTTCGAAGGCGTATGGCTCTGCCGGCCGGCGCCGCGTCACCGTCGACGTCGTGAACGCGGCGGGCCAGCGCGGCCGCGGCCAGATCGAGATCGTCGTCCAGTAAACCGGGGCGCCTGCGTCAGGCGCCCCGCTCGTCGCGACTCGGCCGTTCACCGACACCGGCGGTCGGCCCGCGCCCATGCGCCCCAGCCGGGCTCGGGCGAGGCCCCGTGCCTGCGTCCCCGCCGACCTACTTTCTTGCGCAAAGCACATTGGAGCCGCTTCACAGGCCCGACAAATGTGTCGCGATTCAATCTGTGAGCAACATTCCTGTCGGAATCCATAGTGACTCGGAACGGAAGATAGTGCTGGACAAGTGCATTCAGGTGTACACTTTGTCCCGCGAACTGGCACCGTGAGACGAAGCGATGGCACATGACGTGATAGCGCGCCTCGGGCATGTACATCACACGTGCCCCGCTGTCACGCGCCTGCCGCGCTCGACTCGTCTGTTTTCTTCTTCTTGCCGGGGGCGCGTCGATGCCTGACGCTACGCATGCGCAGGCACCCGAGACCGAACCGGTGCCGCTGACGGCAAG
>JAEZCY010000301.1 GCA_023429845.1 Acidobacteriota bacterium | reverse complement strand
GTTCGGGACCGAGGGGTCGGAGGTTCAAATCCTCTCGCCCCGACCAGAAATTCGCAGACGGCCGGAATTCCGCAAGGAGTTCCGGCCGTTTCTGTTCTCGACCGCTGTCGTCGACGTCAGCGCCGGGGAACCTTAGCTGGCCGGGCGGATTTCGGGAACCTCGCGACGACGGTGTAGTTCGGGTCCACGACGTTGGCTACCCGTGCGAGACCAGCCTGCGACACCACCTGGTAGGCCTCGAGCTTCTCGAACCCGTAGTCGTCCACCAGCCACTGGATCAACTCGACGTGGGCGATGCGGAAGGCGTCCACGAGCGGACGCACACTGCCCGCCACCATGATGTGCGTGTCGTCCTCGATGCGGGGCCAGGCAATCTTCTGTCCCTTGATCACGTCGAACTGCAGCGTCACGTCCATCGTCGTCTCGAGGCCCGACCCGACGATCTCGCCGTCGCCCTGCAGCGCGTGCCCGTCCCCGAAATAGAAATAGCCGCCCGCGTGGAACACCGGCAGGTACACGGTCGCACCTTCGCCGATGTCGGACGCGTCCATGTTGCCGCCGAAGTTGCCGGGCCACAGCCCGCCCCATGCTTCCTGGCCAGCGGGAGCCACGGCCACGCGGCCGAGCATCGGACGCAGCGGCAGTTCGATCCGCTTGCTCGCCGAGTTCGGGAGGTCGAGGATGCCGACGTTGCGCGCCCGATCGAGTTGCCATACGAAGCGGCGCGCGGGCAGCGGGTCGTTGAGGATCCGCGTGCGCGAATCACCGGCCACTGCACTGATGCCGTTGGGCACGACGGCTGACACCGCCGTGTCGCGGTTGGGACGAAGCCGCAGAATCTTCACGACGAGCGTGTCGGCCGTCGTGAGGCCTTCGATCAGGAAGGGACCGACCTCGCCGGGCCAGGCGCCACCGGCGCGCGCGTAGTAGTCGTCAGGCGTGGAGAACGTCTGCGATTCGACGATGTCGCCGGGACGTACGGTGAGCACC
Source organism: Acidobacteriota bacterium (assembly GCA_023429845.1). Taxonomy (GTDB): domain Bacteria; phylum Acidobacteriota; class Vicinamibacteria; order Vicinamibacterales; family Vicinamibacteraceae; genus Luteitalea. Next base: position 24,113 of record JAEZCY010000301.1, on the reverse strand, counting down.
GGCGGGCGCACGGCGAAAGTCGGGACGCCGTGGGTGGGAGTGAAGCGGTGGGTCTCGGCGCCGGCATCAGGTGCCAGGACGGCCGGAACCGCGAGCAGCAGGCAGGCAGCAAGGGAGCGCATCGCGCGCATCCTACCGCAGCGGCTCGTCAGGACGGCGGCTCGTCCTGGGCCGCGTCAACGGCTCGACGATGTGTCACCTCGGCGATGGCCCGAAACAGTTCGAGTGGCTCGACCGGCTTGCTGACGTGCGCGTCGAAGCCTGCGGCGAGAATGCGTTCGCGATCCTCGTGGCGGGTGAAGGCGGTGACCGCCAGCGCCGGCGCCGTCCGCACGCGCGGGTTGTCGAAGCTTCGCAGCGCCCGGATCAGATCGAAGCCGTCGCGTTCGGGCATGCCGATGTCGCTCAGCACGACGTCGATCTGGAGGTCGCCGAGCAGTCGAAGGGCCTCGCTGACGCTGGCCGCCGCCACGGGCACCGCGCCGACGTTCTCCAGCAGCACGCTCAGCATCTCGCGTGAGTCCGGATCGTCCTCGATGATGAGGATCGACAGCCCGCGCAGTGGCGGAGCGCCGCTGTCGCCGGCGCGTGGCGCCGCTCGTGCCGGCGATGCCGTCGCCACCGCGCCGTCGAGCCGCAGCGTGACCGTGAACTCCGCACCGAGTCCCTCGCCCTCGCTGGCCGCCTCGACGCGGCCTCCGTGCATATGCACGATCTGTCGAACGATGGAGAGCCCGAGGCCGAGGCCACCGAACCGCCGCACGCTGGGCGATTCAGCCTGCCGAAACCGTTCGAACACCGCCGGCAGGAACGACGGCGTGATGCCCACGCCGCTGTCGCGCACGCTGATCCTCGCCTCGTCGCCGACCGTGTCGAGGCTGACCCGCACATGGCCGCCCGCCGGCGTGAACTTCACGGCGTTGTCCAGCAGATGGCCAAGCACCTGCTGCAGTCGCACCCGATCGCCGACGATGGGTTCGGGGACCGGATTGATGGCCGAGTCCACGCGCAGCCCGCGGGCATCGGCCATGGGAGCGATGGCCGCGACCGCCTCCGCGACAACGTCCTCGAGATACACCGGCTGCAGGTCCAGTCGCACGTGGCCGGAGATGATGCGGCTCACGTCGAGCAACTCGTCGATCAACTCACGCTGCGCAAGCGCGTTGCGTTCGATCACCTCGATTGCCCTGGCTGTGTCGTCGTTGGTCAGTCCGCCACGCTTCAGCAGGCTGGTCCACCCGGTGATCGCGTTCAATGGCGTCCTGAGCTCGTGCCCGAGGGTTGCCAGGAACTCGTCCTTCATGCGGGCGGCGTCGTCGGCCGCCTGCCGCGCTCGCTGTTCGGAGGCGAGCAGGGCCTGGTTCTGTTCGACGAGCATCCGCAACTCGTGCTCGTCCACGAGCGCCCCGAGCCAGCGAATCAGCACGCCTGCCGGATCGCAGATGGGCACGGCGCGGACCGAGTGCCACCGCCACGTGCCGTCTGCCGCGCGCCGCATGCGGCAGCGTGCCTCGTAGCGTTCGCGTCGGGCGCGCGCCGCAGCCCACCGCTCACGCAACGGCGCGACGTCGTCGGGATGGATCGCCCGCTCCCACTCGTCCAGCTCGAGCTCGCCGGTGTAGCGCCGCCACGTCGCGTTCACGTAGTCGAGGTCGCCGTCGGTGTTCGCGGCCCACACCATGATCGGCAGCGAGTCCGCGAGGTGCCGGAACCAGGATTCGCTGTCGCGCAACGCGGTCTCGGCCTGCTTGCGCGCGTCGATGTCGACGTTGATACCGACGACGCGGAGTGGCGTCCCGTCTGCGTCGTACGTGAAGCGGACGCGGGCCGCCAGCCAGCGATGGACGCCCGACGGCAGCCGGGCACGGAACTCGAACTCGCAGCGGTCGTCGTGCCGGCCCATGCTGCGCTGTATACGCGCCACCACCGTGGCGACGTCGTCGGGGTGCACGTGTTCCGCCCACCGCGTGAAGGTGTTGCCGAAAGTGCCGGCCGGCACCCCGTAGAGACGCTCCAGTTCGGCGGACCACTCGACGCAGTCCTCGGGAACCAGCCACTCGAACGACCCGACGCGACCGGCTTCCTGGGCGAGATGGAGCCGTTCTTCCTGTGACCTGGTCCGTTGTTCGGCGAGCGCCGCGAGACGGGCGCTGGCGGTCACGTCGAGCAGTACGCCCACTACCCGACTCGGCACTCCGGGCTCCGCTTCTGCCCGGCGGGCGCGGAAAAGGAAGCGCCGCCGCCCCGCGGGCGTGTCCACCGTGAACTGCTGTTCACGGTCGTGCCCGTCCTCGAGCACGGCGAGCCACGCGTGGCTCACGGCGTCGCGCTCCAGAGCATCGATGCGCCCGAGCCAGTCGTGCAGGGTGACGGTGGCAGGTACCGCAAGCAGCGCCCGCAGCCCCGGTTCGAAGACCAGCGCATCGGTCGTCGGGGTCCACGTCCACGTTCCGAACGACGCGCCCGTGAGTGGGGAAGGTGACGTCTCGGAAGATGATGACGGGTGGCGTGTCATGTCGGCCAGTCACCGCACGGGCGGCTGCGCGTGCAGTGTACCGGCAATTGTCGAAGGCGCCGAACGTCACCCGTCGATACCCGCTTACCGCTCAGCTGTCGCGCTCGGCAAGCACCGTCGCTGGGTCGTTCGTACCGGCGCTCCGTCAGCTGGCATGGCCCTCGCCTCCGTCGTCTGCCATGAGACGTGCGCCCCGCATCGGCTGTTCGGGCTGGGACTACCCACACTGGAAGGCGCGATTCCACGCGGCCGAGGTCCCCCGGCGTCGGTGGCTCGAGGCGTACGCGGAGCAGTTCGACACCGTGGAGCTCAACAACAGCTTCTACAGACTGCCCGCCCCCGAGACCTTCGCAGCCTGGGCCGCGCGCGTGCCGCCCGGCTTCGTGTTCGCCGTGAAGGCGAGTCGATACCTCACTCACATGAAGCGGCTGAAGGATCCGGCCGAACCCGTCCATCGACTCCTGGAGCACGCGCAGCACCTCGGCCCACACCTCGGGCCGCTGCTGTATCAACTCCCACCTCGCTGGATGCCTGACCTGCAACGGCTGGCCGACTTCGTCGCGGCACTGCCGAGGTATACCCCCGGCGATGACGGGCCGAGGGTGGGACCTCTGGAGCACGTCATCGAGTTCCGGCACGAGACGGGCGTCGACGACAACGTGTTGCAGCTGCTGCATGCGCACGGGGTCGGCCTGTGCCTGCACGACATGCCGGGCGGCCCGCTCGGATCCGCGGCGCGCGCCGTTACGGGCAACACGGTGTACGTGCGGTTTCACGGCGCCACGCACAAGTACGCGGGCCGCTACCAGGGTCGCGTTCTCGACGAGTGGGCCGATTTCCTCGGGGCGCACGTCGAGGCAGGCCACCGTGTCTACGCATACTTCAACAACGACATCGATGCGCAGGCGCCCACGGACGCCAGGCGTCTGCGCGATCGACTCGCTGCTCAGCCCCCGGAGCGGCTCTGACGCACGTCCCGACGGGCGTCGCCGTCCCGGGCATCCGGACGAGGGCGACTCGCATCGTCGTCTGCTTCGAGGCGCTCCGCAGGCGATGCACTGACGAGATGCCCCGCCTGGTCGCGCTCGACGCCGTCCGGACGTGCGAGCGTGTCGCGTTCTTGCTGCTCTTCCTGCGGTGTTTCCCGGTTGCTGATGCCTGCCTGTTTTGTGGTCACGTGTCACTCCTCGGTCACGCGCGAGGTGCGCGTCGATGGACGTATCGGTGCAACGCCCATACCGTCGCGACCGGCGCGCGCAAGCTGACGCTCATGACCGCGGCTCCAGTGCACGTGACGCCCGCGGGCGCGTGCTTTGCAGTCGCCGTGGAGACGCCCGGCCTGCGCCGGGCAATCACGCGCGGTACGCGCCATAGACCAGGAGATTCCGTGCCGATTGCCTCGCTCGAACCAGTGCTCGACCGCCTTGCCCGATTCCAGCACGCGCCGATGCCGGTTGTGAGCCTCTATCTCGACCTCACCGCCAACCAGCATGGACGCCAGACCCATGACGCCTTTCTCGAACGTGCGTTCGCTGAGCCGAGCGCGACGTTCGCCGACGACTCGACGTTCCGCGACGCGCTGAACCGCGACGAGGCGCGCATCCGAAAGTACCTGCTGGAGGAGTTGACCCTGCCAGGACCTGCCGCGGTGGCGATCTTCTCCTGTGACGGCGGCGACTCGCTCTTCGAGGCGATCGCGCTCGATGCTCCTCTCGACGGCCACATGCTGTACGTGGACGAAGCGCCGCACCTGTTTCCACTGGCGCGCGCCATCGAGCAGTACGCCATGTATGCGGCGCTAGTCGTGAATACCAACACTGCACGCCTGTTCGTCTGCGCCACAGGCACGCTGCAGCACGCCGAGACGATCGAGAACGAGAAGACCCAGCGTGTGCAGGTCGGCGGCTGGTCACAGGCGCGCTACCAGCGCCATGTCGACGATCTCCACCTCAAGCACATGAAGGAAGTGGCGGACGCTGTCGAGCGCGTCGTGCGCGAGGAACGAGTCAAGGCCATCATCCTCAGCGGTGAAGCGCAGGCCGTGGCCCTCCTGCGCAAGCAACTGCACGAGAGCGTGGACGCCCTGGTGATCGACGTGATGCGCCTCGACGTCAACGCGCGCGAACACGAGATTCTCCGCGCCACGCTCGACGCGTTCCGGGCCAGGGACGAAGAGACGGACCGCGAGGTGGTGGAGGCGCTCATCGATGCGTACCGCTCGCGCGGACTCGCCACCGTCGGGGTTGCCGGCGTACGTGGCGCCCTGGAGCGTGGCCAGGTGGACACGCTCGTCGTGCCGGCGGCGCCCGCGTCGAGCGCCACCGACCATGAATCGGCTGACGTCGGCACGGCGACCCCAGCCGGACAGCGCAGTCGTCTCGACGAGCAGGTCGTCGAGGAACTCGTGAGTGAAGCCAGGCGGACGAGCGCCAACCTGCGTTTCATCGAGGACGCGAGCCTGCTCGAGCCGGCTGGTGGCGTCGGTGCGTTCCTCCGCTTCCGCGTGTGAGAGGGGCGCCTTGCCGGGTGGTGCCGGTGGGGTGGGCTCAGCGCCCACTCCACCGGGTACGTTCGGACGGCGAGTTTCGCGCTACTCGGTATTCCGCTTGTCGCTGGGCGCCGCGGCGTCGTCCTTACGCGGGGTACCCGCCTTCGGGGGCTTCGGGCTGGTCGTGTACTGCGCCTTGTGGTCGGCCTGCACGAGGTCCTCGCCTTGTCGTTCGCGCCCGCCGACCTTGTACTGTCCTGGATTGACGTTGTTGTTCTTGCTCATGTCCCCGCACGTTTCACGGAGCGTGCCAGCATGCAGGCGCCATCCCCCAGCAGCAGTCCGGCACACCACGCCAGCACCGTCGGCGCGGCATAGATGGCGAAGGCTATCGGCAGCAGGGTGCCGCCCCTCAGCGACCACCCGATCCAGACCAACAGAGGCAGCACGACGAGCAGACGCGTTCGCCACCGCAGCAGCCACACAGCGGCCGCGAGCCCGACAATGACCAGCGTGCCCCAGAGTGTGGCCCACTGGCCGAGGCCGACCGAGTCGCGCCACACCCCCGGCGACACCTCGATACCGTCCCATCGCGTGCCGAGCACAGCGATGCCGAGCGCGACGAGCCCTGCCGCGAGGCCGAGCATTCCCATCGATCGCATGGTCCCCTCCGCGCCTTTCGCGCTCGACCGGACGTCAGTTGGCCTGGCAGTTCTGGCACTCGATGGGGCAGAAGCCGCCAGCCACCGACGAGCACCCGGGGCTGCCGCTGCTGCCACCACTCCCGCCGCCCGCACCGCAGTACATCGGATTGCTTGCCGTGCAGAAACAGTAGACCGCCTGGGCGTTGCACCGCTGGCAGGACCACGTGCCGGAGAACGGCCAGAACCAGCTCTTCTCCGAGCAGCCGTTCTTCTCATAACACTGGTCGTGCATGTCGCAGCACATCCGGAACACGGTGCCGTCGAGCCAGTGCAGGCGGTCGCAGCCCTCCTCGTTGGCCGTCGCCGCACCCCCGAACGCCAGCGCCGCCGGCCAGCCGCCAGTTGCCGCCGGCACGTCAGGGAGCACGGGTGCCACCCGCGCCGCCAGCGCATCCCAGGCCATGGTCGGCAGCGGTGAGATCGCCCGCGCCAGTTGCGCGAATGGCGCCGCCATGGACGCCCGGTTGAAGGGGCTCCGCGCCGCGGCGACCAGCGGCTCCCTGCCTTCGAGCGACCGCGCCGCCTGCGTCGCGAACTGGTAGGCCTGCACGTTCGCCCAGGCCATCGTCGGTGTGAACGTCCAGCCGCCGGGCAGCCTGTCGGGCATCACGACTCCCTCGTCGCCTCCCTCGATTTTCCACGTCAGCACCTGCGCCGTGTCGAACCACCGCACGAAGCCCCGCCGCGCACCCGTCCGCGCATCATGGATCTGCGCCGTGAACCGCGAATAGTGAATGCGCTTCGGCGACTTCTTCCGATCGTGTCGATCCACAGCCGCGCGCACCACCACGTCGTCGAACTCGGTTTCGACGGCTTCGAGCCGCGCCGCGAGCTGTCCGACCGAGACGCCGCGCGACGTCGCCCGCTTGCTGCGCCGCACGTGACCTTCCCACGCGCCCGCGTCGCCAACGACGTCGGCCGCGAGTCCGTCAGCACTCGCTTGCGCGTCGCTGTGGAGCGTGTACAACTGATGCGCCGCCCAGTCCAGACCGACCGCGGCCTGCTCCGGCAACAGGAACTCCTGCGGTGCCGACCGCGCCCCGTGGTGCTGCACGCGCCGGTCGCCCGCCGCCACGCGCAGACGCCCGCCGATGGCGCCGGCCCGGTTGCGCAACACACCCTCCATGGCCTTGTCGGCGCCGCGACGTACTTCGACCACCGCATCCGGGAACGTGAGTGTGACGCGCCTCGCGCGGGCCTCCAACCCGTGGAAGGTCTCTCCCATGTTGACGCTCTGCGCCGCCGCGATACAGGGCAACAGCAGAAGCAGGGCGGTCGTGACCGCCGGTGTCGTGCGACCCATGGACGCCTCCTCTCCGGCGGCCGGGCCACCGGGAGACGGAGCGGGCCAACCTCCCGTACGTCCGTGAACTCCCGTCGCAAGTCGCGAGCCAGCGCCGCGTGCCCGCAACACTTCGCACGAACCGGACGACGGTCGCGGCGCGTCGCAGAAAATGCGATGCGCCGAAGGAGGCGGGTAGCAGAAGCTGCGATCGGCATGGGCGCGGCGCGGCTGCCGCGTCGAACACGTCGAGACGAGCGCTGTCGTCGCCTGCTAGGATGATGAGCTTCCTCGCCGGACGCCGTGGAGCCGAGACCACGCAACGGGGATGTGGCTCCGGCCTCGGCGGCGGCCTGTCACTCGAAGGTGGTGCGGGCAGACGCCTGCACGGCGGGCGATGCCCTGATGGCGAAGCGTGGAGCACCCGATGATGAAGGCCGTGAAGTACCGCGTCAGCGGACGGGTGCAGGGTGTGGGTTACCGGGCGTTCGTGTCCGATGCGGCACGCGCCGAGGGGCTCGAGGGGTGGGTGCGCAATCTCGCCGACGGCGCGGTGGAGGCCTTGGTCGAAGGGGAGGCCGAGGCGCTGACGCGTTTCGAATGGCGCCTCTGGCAGGGGCCGCCCCGCGCCCGCGTGGACGACGTGACGACCGAAGACGTGGTGCCGAGCGGCGCGCGCGGCTTTCGGATTGCCTGAACGAATCGGTAACAGCTGACTGACGAGACCCATGAACGCAGACCTGCTCAAGAGCAAGATCCGCCACGTGCCCGACTTTCCGAAGCCTGGCATTCTCTTCTACGACATCACCACGCTGCTGCGCGACGCGGAAGGGCTGCGGCTCGCGCTCGACGCCCTCGCGGCGCCGTATCTGGACACATCGATCGATCTCGTGGTCGGCATGGAGAGCCGCGGGTTCATCTTCGGGGCGGCGCTTGCCGACAGGCTCGGTGCCGGCTTCGTCCCCGTCCGCAAGGTGGGGAAGCTGCCGGCCGGCACGGTGAGAGTGACCTACGACCTGGAGTACGGCACCGACGCACTGGAGATTCACGCCGATGCCATCACGGCCAACCAGCGCGTGCTGATCGTGGACGACCTGCTGGCGACGGGCGGGACGGCCAAGGCCACCATCGAGCTGGTCGCCGGGCTGCAGTCACACATCGTGGCCTGCGCCTTCCTCGTGGAACTGACCTTTCTCGGCGGCCGCGCGCAGCTCGGCGACACCCCGGTCCACACCGTGCTGCGGTACGACGCCTGACGACCACGTCTTGCTCCGGCACCGCAGAGCAGTGCATCATGGCGGATGGCTCGGCGGGAGGCGACCCCCAATGTGGGGTGGCGGAGCGCCGGGCGTGTGAGCGTGTAGCTCAGATGGATAGAGCGGCCGCCTCCTAAGCGGCAGGTCCCCGGTTCGACTCCGGGCACGCTCACCAACCTTCGCTCACGCTGGCCAATTGGCGCGTGCGCTGCGGTTGGCGAGCCGCGCGAAGGTCGTATTTCCTGGTTCGACGCTGACACATCTGGCTCACGATGCGGGACGACCGGCGAGCCGGACCAGACCATGAACAAAGCCGAACGCGAATACCTCAAGCACAACGAAGCCGCCGACGCCCTTGTCGTCGCCTCGACCTTTGTCTCCCGGCACGGACGCACTCTCGGTCTTGCCGCCGTGGCCGTCCTGCTCCTCGTGGTGACGGCCTTCGGGTATCGCGCGTTCAAGGCGCGGGCCGAGGAGCGCGCGCAGGCGGAACTGGCCAGGGCCGTGGAGGTCCTCAGCGCGCCGATCGCGCCTGCTCCCGCCGCGGGCACGGCGCCCGAGCCCGCACCCGCAGGCGAGGGTACCTACCCGACCGAGGCTGCCCGGGCCGAGGCGGCGCTGACGCAGATGCTCGCCACGGCCGACGAGTACGGCAGCACGGACGCCGGTGTGCGCGCGCGCTATTACGCCGCCTCGCTGTATGCCGAGTCCAACCGTCCGCAAGAGGCGGCCAACGCGTACCAGCGGGTCAAGGATGATGCCGGCGCCTCGTCGCTGCTCGGACGGATGGCCTCGCTCGGGCTTGCCAGTATGCAGGTGCGGCAGAAGCAGTACGACCCGGCCATCCAGACGCTGCTGGAACTGTCGCAGCGGCGCGACGGCCCGTTGCCGCTCGACGCCGTGCTGGTGCAGCTTGCCGATGCGTATCACCAGGCAGGGCGCACCGCCGAAGCGACGCAGACGCTGCAGCGCGTGATCGACGAGTTCCCCCAGAGCCCCTATGTTGCCGACGCGCGCGAGCGCGTCGAAGCCCTGCACGCCACATCCAAGGCGTCCTGACGCTCGTGAACCCGGTGCGCGCCCTCCAGACGGTCGCCGATCTCGGGGCGCGCGCGCTGTCGTCCACGCCAGTGGGCGAGTTGCTCGACTCCGGCATGCGCCTCGCGCGCGAGGTCACCCAGAGTGGCCATGCGGTGTTCTTCGAACGGTCGCCTGGGGGGGACGCACTGTTGATGCGTGCGGGAGGCGGCTGGCGCCCCGGCGTGATCGGGCGCGTTTCGCTCAGTACCGGCCAGGGTTCGTTCGGCCGCTTCATCCTCCAGCAGCCGACGCGCGTCGTCGACGCGCTGCCGTCGCACCCGGAGTTCGGATTGCCGGCGGTGCTGCGCGAGCACGGGGTGGAGTCGATGGCCTGTGTGCGCCTCGATGGCATCGGTCACCCGCTCGGCGTGGCGGCGGTGTTCAACATCAAGGACCGCCTGCCGAGTACCGAACACCTGACATTCCTGCAGGCCATCGGCAACATCCTCGCCACGGCCATCATCCGGCAGTCCACCGAGGAGGGCCTGCTCCAGAGCCAGATCCGGTTGCAGAGCGTGCAGAAGATGGAGGCGATCGGCCGGCTCGCGGGCGGCATCGCGCACGACTTCAACAACCTCGTGCAGGCCATCGGCGGCTACACGGAGATTCTGCTGCGACAGTTGCGCGAGGACGACCCGCTGCGCCGCAACGCGGTCGAGATCAAGAAGGCGGGTGACCGCGCCGCCGCGCTCACCCGGCAGTTGCTCGCGTTCAGCCGGCAGCAGGTGTTGCAGCCGTCGCTCGTCGACGTCAACAAGGTGGTGCTCCACGTCGAGCAGCTGCTGACACGTCTCATCGGCGAGGACATCGAGCTGCGGACGTACCTGTCCGAGGGCCTCTGGCCCATCAAGGCCGACGCGGCCCAACTCGAGCAGGTGCTCATGAACCTCGCGGTGAACGCGCGTGACGCCATGCGCGACGGCGGGCTCCTCACCATCGAAACCGCGAACGTCGAGCTCACGCGCTCCGACGACGGTGAGCCGTTCGTCGTGGTTGCGGGGCCTTACGTATTGCTGGCGGTGACCGACACGGGCACCGGCATGAACGCCGAAACCAAGGCGCGCGCGTTCGAGCCGTTCTTCACGACGAAGGCGCCGGGGCAGGGCACCGGGCTCGGGCTGTCGATGGTCTACGGCATCGTCAAGCAGAGCGGCGGCTACATCTGGGTGGACAGCGAACTGGGCGCAGGGACGCGCGTCCGCATCTACCTGCCGCGCGCCGACGAGGTGCCACTGCCGCTCGAGTTCGCCGACGATGAATCGACGCGGAGCCAGGCGCCGGCGGTGACGGTCGAGGCGACGCCGCCACCATCCGCGACGCTCCTCCTTGTCGAGGACGAGGACGGCGTCCGCGAACTGATACACGAGTGGCTGAGCGGCCACGGCTACATCGTCCACACCGCCGAAGACGGACACCAGGCGCTGCACGTGGCCGAGGGGCTCGCACAGATCGATCTGTTGATTGCCGACGTCGTCATGCCGACCATGGGCGGACCGGCGCTGGCCAAGCGCCTGTTGCACGCCCGGCCCGACCTCAAGGTGATCTTCGTGTCGGGCTACGCCGACGAAGCGATCGGCGACCGCCGGATGCTGGAGGATGGCGCGAGCTTCCTTCAGAAGCCCTTCACGCTCGAGGACCTGCTCGGCAAGGTGCGCGAGGTCCTCGCCGAGCGGCGCGCTAGCCGAGGGCCTGCCGCGCCGCGTTGAACAGCCCCGGCGCGCGCACGTCCACGTGGGCGATCCACGCGGCGTCCAGATCCAGGTACGGGAACACCGCGTCCTCCAGCACGCTGTCGCCCTCCGGCTGGCACCCGAAGCCATAACGGTGGCTCAGCAGGTTCGCGGCATAGCAGATCGCCGCGGCCTGCGGATCGCTGGCCTCTTCGAACGCGTGGTGGAACTGCACGACCTCGCGCACGTCCTCCGGCACGTTCCAGAACCCCAGTGCGAGGGCGCCGCAGACGGCGTGGTGCTGCGCCAGGGCCGCACGCAGTTCGTCGGACCGGATCGTCGCGCCGTGCTTCTGTTGATACTGGTGCGCGGTCTTGAGGATGACCAGCTTGCCGATGTCGTGCAGCAGCCCGCAGAGGAACGCCTCTTCGACGTCGGCGCGGAGCTTGTCGGCCACCAGGTGCGATACATACGCGGTCCCGACCGCGTGCTCCATGAAGCGCGCGCCCTCGTGGCCGTAGACCTCCGGCGACTTGAACTGCGACTGCATCGACACGGTGACCACCACGTTGCGCACCGTGCGCGTGCCGAGCCGCACGACCGCGTCGGCCACCGAGCGCAGGGGCGACATCGCGCCATAGAGCGCGGAGTTCGCCATGCCGAGCACCCGTGTGGCCAGTACGGGATCCTTGCTCACCACAGAGGCGAGCGTCGCGATGGTGACCTCCGGGTCGCCGACCATCTGCAGCACGCGCTGCGCCTGGTCAGGCAGCATCGGCACGGAGAGGTCCTCGGTCCGCAGCCACGGGTGCTCGCTGCTGCGCAGCAGGAGTGCGGCGCTCGACGCTTCTGCTCCAGCGGGGAGGCTCATGCGCGCGCCACCGTCGTGCCGACGACCAGTTCGACGCACACTTCGTGATCACCCATGCGGAACGGCAGCAGCGTGCGGCGCCCGTCGGCGAGCGGCGTCATGTAGAAGTCCGATCCCATCGTGACGGTCGGGATCGAGATGGCCCAGGCGTCGCCCTCGGTGGCCATGCGCGTCCGGAACGAACCGGCAATCATGTTGGTGATCTCGCCGATGGCGTCGGCGATCTCCGGCCGCGACGGCGCGTCGTCCTCGCCCATGCAGAGCAGCGCACGCGTGATCGCGCCGGCGCCGGCGAACGTGGCGTAGAACACCACCAGACCGGACCGCGACCCGCCAAAGCCGATCTGGCCCACGACGTTGCTCTGCGGGCGCAGGGCGTCTCCGTCGAGGGGCAGCTTCTCTTCAAGGGTCATGCCCATCATCGTGCCGAAGACGTCCAGCAGGCTCGCCTTGAGTATCTCGATCATCGAGTATGTCGGCGGCTCGTCCACACAAGCGACTGGTGACATGCAGCAGCGTCTCCTCCGATCTCAGCGGGCCAGTACCGCGTCGATCTTCTCCTTGATGGTGTCGGGCGTGAAAGGCTTGACGACGTAGTTGTTCACGCCGGCGCGCAACGCCTCGACGATGTCGTCCTTGGCGGCGTTCGTGGTGACCATCAGCACCGGGAGTTGCTGCTTGCCGTCCATCGCGCGCAGGGAACGGATGAACTCGATGCCGTTCATCTCCGGCATGTTCCAGTCGGTGATCACGAGGTCCACGGCCCCCTCGGTGACGCGGTCGATGCCCTCGCGTCCGTTGCCCGCCTCCACCACGTCCTGATACCCCAGCTTGTTGAGCGTGTTGATGATGATTCGGCGCATCGTCGACGAATCGTCCACCACGAGAAAGCGCATACTCCTCCGGCTTGCTAGACTTGGTCGCCGGGCGACGTGCCCGACCCCGTCGCCTCACGGGGCTAATCGGCGGCGCCCGCCGCAGCTTGAGGTACGCGGGCCCAGAAGGACTGACGTGTCCCCATCCGAACCGCTGTCCGTGACGCCGGCGGCGCTCGGGAACCCCGCGCGCGATCTGCCGGCGGGGGACCTGGTGTTTGCCAACCGGCTGATCACGCTCGAACTCGTGCTGCCCAACGTGGCGCACGAGATCAACAATGCCCTGCAGGTCATCGGCGGCCTTGGCGAGATCATGGCCACCCGACCGGATACGCCCGACGACGTGGCGCAGAAGCTCCAGCGCATCCACAGTCAGGCGGTGCGCTGCTCGGGTCTGCTGGGTGAACTCCTCACCTACGCGCGGCGCGACGGCGCCTCCAGCACATGCGACGTGCCACGGTCGATCGAGCGCACCCTCAACCTGCGCCGCTACCATCTGACACGCGCTCGCATCACCGTGCACGTGGAGCCGCAGTCAGAAGGCGCACTCGCGGTGCGGATGGACTCGCAGCATTTCGAGCAGATGCTCGTGAACCTGCTGCTCAACGCGGAGCAGGCGCTGGCCGGGCGCCCGGATCCCGAGATCCGTCTCAGCTACGGGCGCGCCGACTCGCGGATGGTGGTGGTCACCGTGGCCGACAACGGCCCCGGGATCGACATCCGGCGCGAGGAGGAGTACTTCCGCCCGTACATGACGACGCGGGACGGGGCAGTGGGGCTGGGGTTGACGGCGGCCCGCGTGCTGGCCCAGGCGTCCGGGGGCCAGCTGCGCTTCGTCGCGCCGTCGATGGTCGAGGTGCAGGTGCCGGCGAGGTAGCGCCGAGCGACTAGGCCGTGGCCTCGATGTCGTGGGCGGGGCCGGCGACGTTCAGCCGATTCAGCTTGTCGATCAGCGTGGTGCGGCTCAGCTGCAGCAAGCGGGCCGCCTGCCGCTTGTTGCCGCCCGTCTTCTCGAGGCAGCGGACGATCAGTTCCCGCTCGAGCTGCGACACGACCTGCGTGAAGTTGATCCCCTCGTCGGGGATGGCGACGGTCGGCAGCAGGAGCGACGACGTCGGCTGCGAGACGTCTTCGGGCAGCGCCCGCGCCTGGATCTCGGTGTCGTGCCCCGTCATGGCCACGGCGTGCTCGATGGCGTTCTCGAGTTGGCGGATGTTGCCAGGCCAGCTGTAGTTCATCAGCGCGCGCATGGCGTCCTGAGTCAGCGTGCGCGCCGGCAGGTTGTTGTTCCGGCAGGACTTCTGCACGAAGTGCCGCGCGAGCAGGGGAATGTCCTCCTTGCGGTCGCGCAGCGGCGGCAACGTGATCGGAATCACGTGGAGCCGGTAGTAGAGGTCTTCGCGGAACGTGCCGTCCTTGACCATCTTCTTCAGGTCGAGGTTGGTGGCGGCGACGATACGGGCGTCGAACTTGATCGACCGGCTCTCGCCGACGCGCTCGATCTCCTTCTCCTGCAGGGCCCGCAGCAACTTGGCCTGCATCGGCATGGTCATCAGCGCGACTTCGTCGATGAACAGCGTGCCGCGGTGCGCGAGTTCGAATCGTCCGACGCGCGCCTGGACGGCGCCCGTGAACGCTCCCTTGGCATGGCCGAACAGCTCCGCCTCGGCCAGCGGCTCCGGGATGGCGGCCGCATTGAAGCCGACGAACCGCTGGTCGGCTCGCGGGCTGTTGTGGTGGATCGTGCGCGCGATGAGTTCCTTGCCGGTGCCGGTTTCGCCCTGGATCAGCACGGTGCTGTTCATCGGGGCGACGAGTTCCAGCGTGGAGAACACGTGGCGCATCCCGGCGCTGTGCCCGATGACGCTGTCGAAGCGGTAGCGATCGCGCAACTGCGCGCGCAGTTCCGCGTTCTCTTCACGCAGCCGTCGCTGCTCGAACGACGTGGTCAGGATGCGGGCGAGCTGTGTGAGCTGAAACGGCTTGATCAGGAAGTCGATCGCGCCGCGTCGCATCGCCGACACGGCTTCCGCGACTCCGCCGAACCCGGTGACCATGATTGGCAGGATGTCGGGATAGCGTGCGACGGCCGCGTCGAGCACTTCCAGTCCGTCGGCGTCGGGAAGGCGCAGGTCGATGACGATGGCGTCGTACGCGAACCCCTTCAGGCGCTCGAGCGCGTCGGCGCCGTCGGGACTCTGCGCGACCACAAAGCCTTGTTCGGTCAGGGATTCCGCGATTGTCTGCCGGAGCTCGGCTTCGTCCTCGACCACAAGGACGGACGGCTGTGGGCGAGTAGTCACAAGCACCTCCACGCCGGATAAGGCGGAACCGGGGTGGACGGCCGCTGGGACGTCGGTAGGGCGACCCGGTGTGAGGCCCAGTATCGTGGTGAACCGTGTGGCATGTCAAACGCAATGTCGGTCTTCCGACAGTGCATCTTTAGGCCCGGCCGTGATGCCGGCGCGGGTGCCGAGGCGCCCGACGTGCCACACGATCCAGGGCAACGGTCGGGCTCGGAGTACGATGCACGACGCGAGGAGGCGGAGTGGCCCAGACGCTTGAACGGCAGGCGGTGCTGATCGTCGAGGACGAAGCGGACATCCGGGAACTACTCACCGAGTACTTCCGCGCGCGGAACTACGACGTGGTGGGCGCGGCCGACGGGCGCGCCGCCCTGCTGGCCATCGAGCGCGACCCTGAGCGGTTCTCCCTCGTGATCACGGACTTGCACCTGCCTGGCGTTGACGGCCTTGCCGTCCTGCGGGCGGCACGGGCCGCGCATCCAGGCACGTACGTGGTGATCGTCACCGGGTTCGCCTCGCTCGATTCCGCGATTCAGGCGGTGCGCCTCGGGGCGTACGACTACCTCACGAAGCCCTTCTCGCTGGGGCAGATCGACGTGGTCCTCCAGCGGATCCACGACATCGAGGTGCTGCACGCCGAGAACCGTCGGCTCACGCGGCAGGTCTCGCACAAGGACGGGGTGGATCTCCGCCAGGCGCTGTTGCTCCGCCTGGACGGCATCGAGAACCGCCTGACCCGGATCGAAGCCGCGCTCCGCTCCCGCGGCTGACGGTTCCTCGACACCGGTTCCGGGAGTCCGTCAGGCTCCTTTCGGTCCGATCCGGCAATTCACAAGGAAACACCCACACCTGGGCAGGTGGCGGGCTTCTTGCTCCTCGGCAGGCGGGTTGTCGCCAGACCGGTAATCGGCAGGCGTGCGACCCACCTTGAACGCCGACGCCATGCCCATTTCGCCGACGACCTCCGACGCGCAGACTATGAGCGCGCTCCGACGGACCCTGAGCCTGGCCGCCGCCCGCCAGGTCGCGTCATCGAGCAACCTCGCGAACCTGAACACGCCCGGCTACAAGGCCCAGGAAGTCGCCTTCGACGAGGCGCTCGAGCAGCAGGTCGGTGGCGCCCGCCTCGCCGTGACGAACGACCGGCACCTGGGCGGTGCGGTCTCGTCCTCCAGCGGGTATGCGATGCGAGAAGCCGAGTCGGCCGCGCGCCGGGACGGCAACACGGTGCAGGTGGACCGCGAACTCCTCAACATGACGCGGGCCGCCGGAGAGTTCGCCCGCGCACAGACCGCACTGGCGGCCAGGTTCCGCCTGGTGCGGTACGCCATCAACGAAAGCCGCTAGGAGCCGCGCTGATGTCCACTTTGAACCGTGCCGTCGACGCCGCCGCGAGCGCGCTTGCCGCCGAACGTACGCGGATCGAGGTTGCCGTCTCGAACCTCGCCAACGCGGAGTCCACGCGCGGACCTGACGGGCGGCCGTATCGTCGCCGCGACGTGGTCCTCTCCACCGATCAGGGCCAGAGCTTCGACACCGCGCTCGGCCGCGCCTCGGCATCCGGGGTGAAGGTGGCCGCCATCGTCGAGGACGAGTCCCCGGCACGCCGGCGCTACGACCCCTCGCATCCCGACGCGGACGGCGACGGGTACGTGGCCCTGCCCAACGTCACGCCGGCCGAAGAGATGGTCGACATGGTGGGCGCGTCCCGCGCCTACCAGGCCAACCTCACCGCCATCAACCTGATCCGCGACATGGTCTCGCGGGCGCTCGAACTCGGGAAGGTGTAGTCATGGCCATCGACGCCATCGCCGCAAAAGTTGTCACCGGTGTCGCAACGGGGAGCACGTCGCCGGCTGCGCCGTCCGCGGGGTCCGGAACGGAGGGCTTCGGCGCGTCGCTCGCGCGCCTGGTCGGGACGGTCGAGGAGAGCCACGACGCGTCCAACGCCGCGATCAACGGCATGCTGAACAAGCAGCTCGACGTCCACGACGCCATGATCGCCCTCCAGCGTGCCGATCTGACGCTGCAGTTCGGCGTGCAGGTGCGCAACAAACTGGTCAACGCGTACCAGGAAATCATGCGGATGCCCGTCTAGGCCCGCGCCTCCCTCCGGAATTCGAGTAAGCCGTGGCTTTCCTCCCTGTGCAGTGGCAGGCCGTCGTCGAGAAGGGCAAGGCGGTGCGCGCCTCCCTCGGCACTGGCCAGCTGGTCTCGCTCGTCGCCGTCTTCGTCGGCGTCGTCGCGCTCGTCGTCGGGTCAGCGTGGTACCTGAACCGGACGGAGTACCGCGTCCTGTTCAGCGACCTGAACGGCGAGGAGGCGTCTCGGGTGGTGGAGCGCCTCGAAGCGTCCGACGTCACCTACCGGTTGCAGGAGGGCGGGCGCACCATCCTCGTGCCGAGCGAGGCGATGGACTCGCTGAAGCTGCAGTTCGCGGGCGAGGGGCTGCCGACCAGTGGCCGCATCGGCTTCGAGATCTTCGACAAGGTCGCGTTCGGCCAGACCGAGTTCCTCGAGCACGTCAATTACCGCCGGGCCCTCGAGGGGGAGCTGGCCCGCACGATCGCCACGCTGTCGGAGGTGTCGAGCGCACGCATCCACATCGCGATGCAGAAGGAATCGCTCTTCGGCGCCAAGGAACAGCCCGCGAAGGCCTCGATCACGCTGACGCTCAAAGGCACGCGCGCGCTGCCGCCCCAGGCGGCGATGGCCATCACCAATCTGGTGGCGGCCAGCGTCGAAGGGCTCCGCCCCGAGCAGGTGGTCATCATCGACAGCTACGGGCGGTCGCTCGGGCGAGGCGCTCAAGCGCACGACGACGGTGCACTTGCCGGGCTCGAGCTCGAGAAGCAGCAGAAGTACGAGCGTGACATGGCCATGCGCGTCGTGTCGCTGCTCGAGCCGGTCGTCGGCATCGACCGTGTCCGTGTGAACGTGTCGGCCCGGCTGCACCCGGAATCGCAGGAGCGGACCACTGAGGAGTACTCGCCCGAGACGGTGCTTCGCAGCGAGCAGGTGACCATCGAAGGCGGGGAGGGCGCCGCGACCGCCGGCATTGCGGGCACGCGGGCCAACCTGCCCGCCGCCGTCCAGCCCGATGGCACGCCGGCCGCCGCGACCGGGCCGGCCGCGCCGTCCACCACGAGCGCCGGCTTCACGAAGAGCAGCAAGGTGTCGAATTACGAGGTGACAAAGACCGTCACCCACACGATCCGTCCGCGTGGGGAACTCGCGCAGGTGTCGGTCGCAGTGATCGTGGACGACGAGCACGTGACGGCCACGGGCGCCGACGGTTCGGCGACCACGAGCCGCAAGGCACGCGATGCGGCCTCGATGCAGAAGTTGCAGAAGCTGGTGGCCGCCTCGCTCGGCATCGACGCCCGCCGCGGAGACCAGGTCACGGTGGAGAACATCGCGTTCGAGGCGCCCGTCGCCGACCCGGTGACGGCGCCCAAGTGGTATTCGCGCATCGGCGAGCAGAGCGGCGGTGCCTTGCGCGGGCTGGCAGTGGTGGTGATCGTCGGGATGGTCCTGCTGCTGTTCGTGCGGCCGCTCGTCGCACGGCTGCTGACCGTCGCCGGGCCGGATCACGTGTCGATGAAGATGCCGCAGCAGCTGCCGAAGACGATCGAGGAAATCGAAGGCGAGATCGAGGCCCAGCTCGACGCCACGCCGGCTGAGGGCGATCGCCGGCAGCCGGTGCTGACGCGGCGCGTCACGCAGATGGCCACCAAGGAGCCGGAGAGCGCCGCCAAGCTGGTGCGGGGTTGGCTCGCGGAAGGCAAGGGCAGCCGATGAGCACCGTGCTGGCGCCTCGTCTCACGGAAATCAACGGCGTCCGGAAGGCCGCCATCCTCACGTTGATGCTCGGGGAGAATGCCTCGAGCGAGGTGTTCAAGCACCTGAACGAGGAGGAGATCGAGCTCATCGCGCGTGAGGTGGCGCTGCTCGGCCCGGTGCCGGCCGCCACCGCCACCGAGGTGCTCCACGAGTTCCACAGCATGTGGAAGGCGGCCGAGTACGTCACCAAGGGCGGTGTTGACTACGCGCGGCGCCTCCTCGTGAAGTCGCTCGGGCCAGAGTTGGCCAAGCGCGTGCTCGACCGGGTCGTCAAGACGTTCGAGTCGTCGATGGCCTTCACGGGGCTGGAGAAGGCCGACCCGCAGCAGCTCTCCAAGTTCATCCAGAGCGAGCATCCCCAGACCATCGCGCTGATCCTCGCGCACCTGAAGCCTGGGCCGGCGGCGGAACTGATGCAAAGCCTGCCGGAGGATCTCCGCGTGGAGGTGGTCACACGGATGGCCAGCCTCGAGGAGATCTCGCCGGAGGTCATCTCGCGCATCTCGTCGGTGATCGAAGCGCGTCTCAAGTCGCTCGGGGCGAGCACGCACGAGTCGTACGGAGGCGTGCGTGCGGTTGCCGAACTGTTGAACCGCATCGACCGCGCCGTCAGCCAGCCGGTGCTCGAGGCGATCGAATCCCAGACGCCCGATCTCGCGGTCTCGATTCGCCACCTCATGTTCGTGTTCGACGACCTGCTCCACGTGGACGACAACGCCCTGCGCGAGATCGTGCAGCGTGCCGACAAGAAGGGGCTGACCGTCGCGCTCAAGGGCGCATCGGAGGACATCCGCAACCGGTTCTTCCAGAACATGTCCAAGCGCGCCGTGGACATGATCCGCGAGGAGATCGAACTGCTCGGCGCGGTACGCCTGCGCGAAGTGGAGAAGGCGCAGCAGGAGATCGTCGGCATCGCCCGCAAGCTGGAAGAGGAAGGCCTGCTGCAGACCGGCGCGGCGGCCGGGGAGCCGTATGTCACCTAAGGCGCGCCGACTGAGCGGCGACGCACCGCTCGAGCGCTTCACGTGGAGCCCGGCGACGACGAGTCCTTCGCAGCCGGGGCGCGCGGCGCCCGAGATCTGGCGGCCCGTCGATGCGCCCGCCACTCCCGACCATGCACCTTCGGCGCAGCCGACCGCTGCGCCCGAGCCATTCGTACCCACGCCGGAGCAGCAGGCGCAGCTCGCGGCGCTCGAGCGCGAGGCGTTCACGAAGGGGTATGCGCAAGGGGAACGCGCCGGGCTCGAAGCTGGCGGCAAGCGCGCCGAGGCGATGCTGCGCCGGCTCGCGCAGACGCTCGAGGAACTGTCCGGGCTCCGCGACAACATGGTGCGCCAGACGGAGCGTGAACTCGTCCAGCTCGCGATGGCGATTGCCCGGCGCGTGCTGCAGCGCGAGGTGAGCGTGGACCCTGAGCTGGCCGCGGCGCTCGCCCATATCGCGCTCGAACGCCTCGGCGGTGCGCGGCCGGCGACCGTGAGGCTTCACCCCGACGACTACGCATCCGTGACGGCCGGTCAGGGCGCCGTGCTTGGCGGACGGCAGGTCCAGATCGTGCCCGATCCCTCCGTCTCGCGCGGCGGCTGTCTCGTCGAGTCCGAGTTCGGCTTCATCGACGCCTCGGTGGATGCCCAGGTGGACGAGATCGCACGCGCGGTGCTCGGCGACGCGCCAGCCCCCGTGATCGCGCGGCGGGGGGTGGCGTGATGTCGGGCGACCTTGCCGGCGGGTTCTCGCTGGGTCGCTACCGCGACCAGGTCGAGGCCATCGATCCGCTGCCGATGGTCGGTCGCGTGGTGCGCACCGTCGGGATGCTCGTTGAATCGCGCGGCCCACGCGTCAGGGTCGGCGAGCTGTGCGAACTCGTCTCATCGGACGGCGGCGCGCCGTTGTTGCTGGAAGTGGTGGGCTTCCGCGACAACCTACTGCAATCGGTGCCGCTCGGGAGCACCACGGGCATCCGACCGGGCGACCTCCTCGTCTCTCGTGGACGGCCTGCGTCCGTGCCGGTGGGCGATGCGCTGCTCGGGCGCGTCGTGGATGGCCTGTGCCGTCCGCTGGATGACCTCGGGCCGCTGCGGACGACCGAGGTCGGGCCGTTGCATCCGCCGCCGCTCAATCCGCTGGCCCGTGAGCCCATCGGACAGCCGCTCGGCACCGGTGTGCGCGCCATCGACAGCCTCCTGACGGTCGGTCGCGGGCAGCGCGTCGGCCTGTTCGGCGGCAGCGGCGTCGGCAAGAGCACGCTGCTGGGGATGATGGCGCGCGGCACGGCAGCCGACGTCGCGGTGATTGCGCTGGTTGGCGAGCGTGGCCGGGAGGTGCGCAGCTTTCTCGAACATGACCTGGGCCCGGAGGGTCGGCGTCGGTCGGTCGTTGTCGTCTCCACCTCGGACAATCCGCCGCTCGTGCGGTTGCGCGCCGCGTACGCCGCGACGGCGATGGCGGAGCGGTTCCGCGAGCAGGGCCGGAACGTGCTGCTGATGATGGACTCGGTGACGCGCTTCGCCATGGCACAGCGCGAGGTGGGCCTGGCCGCCGGCGAACCGCCGACCGCCAAGGGCTATCCGCCATCGGTGTTCGCCTTGCTCCCGGGCCTGCTCGAACGAGCCGGCAACATCCAGGGCAAGGGGTCGATCACGGCGTTCTACACGGTCCTCGTCGAAGGCGACGACACCAATGAGCCCGTCGCCGACAACGTCCGCGCCATTCTCGATGGCCACATCATCCTCTCGCGCGCGCTCGGCGCCCGCAATCACTACCCGGCGATCGACATCCTGCCCAGCGTGAGCCGGACGATGCCCGACGTCACCACGCCGGAGCACCGGTTGAAGGCCGGCAAGGTGCGCGACTGGCTGTCGCTCATCCGCGACAACGAGGACCTGGTGTCGGTGGGCGCGTATGTGGCCGGGTCCAGTGCGCGTATCGACGATGCGCTGGCGCACCGTGAAGCGCTGGATGCGTTCCTGAAGCAGCCGGCCGACGACCTGGTGAACTACGAACGCGCAGTGGACGCGCTCGGCGCGCTGTAGGCGCCTCTCGCCGTCCAGGGCTGTCGCACACTCGACACTTCGCGCACGCGGACCAGGGTCCCCTCGAACGACACAATCGGCATGTCTCGCTTCCGCTTCAGGCTCGAACCCGTGCTGCAGATGCGGCAGCGCGCGGAGGAGGAGGCCGAACAGGCGCTGGCACGCGCCGAACGGCAGTTGCAGGACGCCACGGCCCGTCTCAGGACCGCCAGTGACAGGTTACGAGACGCCTACGCGTCTGCGACGCAGGCGGAACGGGAGGGGGCCGACGTGGTGCTGCTGACGTGGCACCGGAATTGGATTGTAGCCAGGACACGCGACGTCGAGGCGAGTCGGCTCGACGTGCAGGAGCGGCTCGAAACGCGGGATCTGCGACTGACGCAGGCGCAGGAG
Organism: Acidobacteriota bacterium; assembly: GCA_023429845.1. Lineage (GTDB taxonomy): Bacteria > Acidobacteriota > Vicinamibacteria > Vicinamibacterales > Vicinamibacteraceae > Luteitalea. The sequence goes on along the minus strand of JAEZCY010000301.1, from coordinate 1,798 downwards.
GCCCGCAAGGAGCGCCGGGTGCTCGACCGCTTCAAGGAACGGGCGCGGCAGGCGTTCGACGCCGAGGCGTCGCGACGTGAGATGCAGGCAATCGACGAACTGGCGACCATCAAGGCCGCGCGTCGGGCAGGAGACTTCCAGTGAGCACACCAGTAATCGGCAGCGCTACGCAGACCAGCGGTTCCGGGGCGCAGGGCACCGCGCGAACCGCCGCCACACGCGACCTCGGGCAGGACGCGTTCCTCAAGCTCCTGACGACGCAGTTGCAGAACCAGGACCCGACAAAGCCGCAGGACAACGGCGAATTCATTGCGCAGTTGGCGACGTTCAGCTCCCTCGAGAAGCTGACGGCCATCGCCACCAAGCTCGATCAGATCGGATCCGCGCTCGGCGTGACGCTCACCGACGGCGGTGGCGATGCGGCGGGGGCCAGCGGGACCAACGAGGCCGGCCGTGAGAACGGCACGTCCGGCGTCAACACCAACGGAGGCAAGTGAGATGGCAGTCGGTTCCTTTTCCGCCGGGTTGTCCGGCCTGAACGCCAACGCAACGTACCTGAGCGTCATCGGCAACAACCTCGCCAACATCAACACGATCGGCTACAAGGCCAGCGCGGTCAGCTTCGCCGACCTCGTGAGCCAGAATGTCGGCGGCACGAGCCTGAACCCGATGCAGGTCGGACTGGGCGTCGTGACGGGTTCGATCTCGCCCGTGTTCAGTCAGGGGGCGATCGAGAACACGCGTGAAGCGACCAACGTCGCCATCCAGGGCGACGGCTTCTTCGTCGTGCGCGGCGAGAGCGGCAACGCCTACACGCGCGCCGGCAACTTCAGCTTCAACGACGAGGGCCAGCTGGTGACCACCGATGGCTGGCGCGTGCAGGGCTACACCCAGGTGGATCAGGCGACCGGCGCGGTAATCACCACCGGCGGCCTCACCGACATCGTCGTGCCGCAGGGTGTGCTACGCGCGCCAGTGGCCACGACGAACATCCGCGCCCAGATCAACCTGGACGCGAGTGCCGCGGTCACCGGAGCTGCCAACTACACGGCGTCGATGCAGGTGTACGACAGCCTCGGCAGCCAGCACGTCGTGACGATCGAGTTCGAGAAGACCGGACCCGGCGCCTGGACGTACACCGCCACCGTGCCGGAGGCGGACGTGAACGGCGGCACGGGCGTGTTCCAGCTCGCCACGGGCGCGCTGACCTTCGACGGCAACGGCAAGCTCACCGCGCCAGCCGCCGACGTCGTGCTCACCGGTCCCGCCACATGGGCCAACGGCGCCACCGGCAACAACATCACCTGGGACATCACGCCCCCGCCGGCAACCGAGCCGGCCCTCACGAGCTTCGCGAAGGCCTCGCAGATGGCCGCACCGGAGCAGGACGGCGCACCTGCGGGAGAAGCAAGCGAGATCGCCGTCGCGGCAGACGGCACCATCCTCGTGAAGTTCGGCGGCAAGGAAGTCGCCGTCGGGCAGATCGCCATGGCCAACTTCAGCAACCCGAAGGGGCTGACCAAGCTCGGGGCGAACCGGTATGGGGAGACGCAGGCCGCAGGCTTGCCGAACATCGGCACCGCCGGCACGGGCGGACGCGGCACGCTGATCGGCAGCGCCATCGAGCAGTCCAACGTCGACATCGCCACCGAGTTCACGCAGATGATCCTCGCGCAGCGCGGCTACCAGGCCAACTCGCGCACGATCACCGTGTCGGACGAGGTGCTCGTCGAGACCCTGCAGCTGAAGCGGTAACGTCGTCATGAGCCTCGTGCCCTTTCCCGTCGCCTCTCAGGCG
>JAEZCY010000279.1 GCA_023429845.1 Acidobacteriota bacterium | reverse complement strand
CGCCGGCGCCGCCCGCTCCCGCCGTGGCTGCGCCGGGCCCGGTGGGGGAGACGGAGACGGCCGGCGACCTGTGGCTCGTGATTTACAGCGTCCTGCCCGACCGCGTCGCCGACTTCGAAACCGTGGCGCGGCAGGTGAGAGATGCGCTCGGCAAGAGCGCCGACCCGGTGCGGCAGGCCCAGGCGCGCAACCTCCGCATCCACCGGTCCTCACTGCCCAACGCCGAGGGGCGCCTCATGTACTTCCTGCAGGTGCCGGCGCTCGCTGGTGACGCCGACCGCTCGGGGTTCGACGTGCTGATCGACGCGGTGCTCCCGGAACAGGCGACGATGCTGAAACAGCAGCTCACCGGCTCGCTCGACGCCCGCAATCCGTCAGGAAATACTTACCTCATCACCGTGCGGTGAGCCGGCCGGAAACCGGCTCCTCCGTCGTGCCACGTATCCCCGTCAGAACGCCAGCGTCAGGCCTGCATAGATGCGTTGCGGGTTGCCCGGCGCCACGGCATCGCGAAGCTTGAACACGCGATAGTCGAGCCGCAGCTTGAGCGGGCCCGCGAGTTCGATCTTGGCGCCGCCACCGAGCGCGACGTGGACGTCCGTCTGTTGATACGCCAGGTCGAGCCGTTCCCTGTAGAGCCCTGCACCGGCGATGGCGTAGAACTGCACCCCGCCGATCGGAATCGGGTTCTGCACGTATAGGCTGCCGGTGCCCGTTGACAAAGACGGCACCGCATCGTCCTGCTGCTGCGTCGCGCGCGCGATCTCCACTTCCCAGCCGACGACGAGCATCCCGAACCCGAGACTGATGCCCGTTGCCGGGCGTATCTCCGGCGAACTCTGCAGGCCGGCAAACAGCGTGAGATCCGCGTATGCCGGAGACGAGGCGCCAGCCAGCACGAGTACGGAGAGCAGGAGTGAACGAAGCGACACGCGCATCGACGCATTATGCGGGACCCCGCGTGCACCCGCGCGGCCGCTACCGGGACGACGCAGGCGTGGCGTACGCTTGAACGCCGGCGAGCCCGATGGCCGACCGACGAAGGACGAAGGCCGACGTCATGGACCTCCACCTCACCGACGACCAGCGCCTCCTGCGCGACAGCGTTCGCGAGTTCGCCGAGCGCGAGCTGCGGCCGCACGTGATGGCGTGGGACGAGGCGCAGCAGTTCCCGATGACGCTGCTGCCGGCGCTTGCCGATCTCGGGCTGATGGGCATCCAGTTCCCTGACGCCCTGGGCGGGGCCGGCATGTCGGCGGTGGACTACTGCCTCTGCATCGAGGAACTCGCGCGTGTGGATCCGGCAATCGCCTTGAGCGTGGCGGCGCACAACGGACTGGCGGCAGCGCACATCCACATGTTCGGGTCCGCGTCGCAGCAGGAGCGCCACCTGGTGCCGCTCGCCACCGGGCAGGTGCTGGGCGCGTGGGGCCTGACCGAGCCGACGGCGGGAAGCGATGCGGCCGGCACCCGCACGGTCGCCCGGCGCGACGCGGATGGCTGGGTGCTCGACGGCGCGAAGACCTTCATCACGCACGGCAACATCTGCGGCGTGATGGTGGTGATGGCGGTGACCGACCGGGCGCGCGGTAATCGCGGCATCTCGGCGTTCATCGTGCCCGCCGGCACGCCGGGCATGCGTGCCGGTCGCAAGGAGAACAAGCTCGGCATGCGGGCCAGCGAGACGAGCGAGGTGATCTTCGATGGCTGCCGGGTCCCCGGGGATGCGCTGCTCGGGGACGAGGGGCAGGGCTTCATCAACACCCTGCAGGTGCTCGACGCCGGCCGCATCGGCATTGCGGCGCTGTCGGTAGGTTTGGCGCAGGGCGCCTACGAGGCGGCGCGTGCGTATGCCCTGCACCGCGAGCAGTTCGGCCAGCCGATTGCGTCGTTCCAGGGCATCCGCTGGAAGCTCGCCGACCTCGCGACGAAGATCGCTGCAGCGCGTCTGCTCACCTATCGCGCGGCGGCCCTGAAGGACGATGGCGTGCGCACCACGCGGGAGTCCTCCATGGCCAAGCTGTACGCCAGCGAGGTGGCCGTACGGGCCGCGGAGGAGTGCGTGCAGATTCACGGCGGGTACGGCTTCGTGAAGGACTATCCGGCCGAGAAGTTCTTCCGCGACGTGAAACTGCTGACGATCGGCGAGGGCACGAGCGAGGTGCAGCGGCTGGTCATCGCCCGGCAGCTGCTCGCGTGACCGTCGCCGACCTGGCCGACCGCGTACGGAGCGGGAACGTACGGGCCGTCGCACGCGCGATCTCCCTGGTCGAGAACGAGTCGGCCGAGGCGGCGTCGCTCGTCGCGCATCTGCATCCCTTCGCCGGCGCTGCCTACCTGGTAGGCGTCACCGGGCCACCGGGTGCAGGCAAGAGCACACTCGTCGATCGGCTCACGGGCGTGTGGCGGGGCCAGGGACATCGGGTCGGGGTGGTGGCCGTGGACCCGACGAGCCCGTTCACGGGCGGCGCCTTGCTGGGCGATCGCGTGCGGATGCAACGTCACGCCGGCGACGAAGGCGTGTTCATCCGCAGCATGGCGACGCGCGGCCTCCTCGGGGGCCTCGCGCGCGCCACCGGTGACGCCGTCCTCGTGCTGGACGCCGCCCGCTTCGGGGTCGTCCTGATCGAGACCGTGGGCGTCGGGCAGGACGAGGTGGATGTCGTACGCAGCGCCGACGTCTCGATCGTCGTCGTCGTGCCGGGGACGGGCGACGACGTGCAGGCGCTCAAGGCGGGGGTCATGGAGATTGCCGACATCTACGTCGTCAACAAGGCCGACCGCGAGGGCGCCGACCGCGCCGCCGCCTCGATCGAGGCGCTGCTGTCGCTGCAGACGTTCGACGCGTCGGCCTGGAGGCCGCCGGTCATTCGGACCGACGCCTCGACCGGCGTCGGCGTCGAGGCGCTGAGCGAGGCGGTGCAGGCATTTCGCCGGCACCCGGGCGGCCGGCTGGCCGCCCGTCGTCGTACGCGCGACGCGTATCGCGTGCGGGATCTGCTGGCGCGCCAGCTGCTCGCGCACGTCGAGCGACGCGTGCTCGCGCCGGGTGAGTTCGACGCGGTGCTGGACCGGGTGGCACGACGCGAACTGGACCCGCACGCGGCGGCCGCCTCACTCGTCGAGCGCGCGTTGCGGCGCCCGTGACCGAGGCGTCAGGCTGGACAATGGCGCCGGACGGCCCCCATCATGTCGGGGGCACTTTCTGACTCTTGCCCTTGCGCCTGACTTCCATGTCCATCCAGATCGGCATCATCGGTGGCAGCGGCCTGTACGACATGGCCGAACTCACCGACCGGCACGAACTCACCATCACCACCCCGTTCGGGGCGCCGTCCGGTCCCTACGTGACGGGCACGCTGGCGGGGCTGCGCGTCGCTTTCCTGCCACGGCACGGCCTCGGGCATCGCCTGATGCCGTCCGAGCTGAACTTCCGCGCCAACATCTACGGCTTCAAGACGCTCGGCGTGCAGCGGATTCTCTCCGCGAGCGCCGTCGGGTCGCTGCGCGAGGACATCGCACCGCTCGACATCGTCATCCCGGACCAGTTCATCGATCGGACCAGCGGCCGTATCGGCACGTTCTTCGGCGACGGCGTCGTCGGGCACATCGCGTTTGGCGACCCCCTCTGCGGGCACCTCGCACAGGTGGCGCACGAGGCGGCCGTGCAGGCCGGGGCGACCGTGCACAAGGGCGGCACCTACGTGTGCATGGAAGGACCGGCGTTCTCCACGAAGGCGGAGTCGAACCTGTATCGCTCCTGGGGCGCGCAGGTCATCGGCATGACGAACCTGCAGGAAGCCAAGCTGGCACGCGAGGCCGAGATCTGTTACGCGACGATCGCGCTCGTCACCGACTACGACTGCTGGCACCCCGATCACGATCACGTGACGGTGGAGATGATCATCGACAACCTGACCCGGAACGCGCGCACCGCGCAGCAGGTGATCGCCGGTGCGGTCACCGCGCTGGCCGGCGTGCCGCGCACCTGCGGGTGCGGCACGGCGCTTGCGACCGCGATCATCACGCGTCGTGAGCTGGTGCCCGACGCCACGCGGCGCAAGCTCGCGCCGATCATGGGCAAGTACCTGGATACGTAGGCGGGACTCGGGACTCGGGATTCGAGAGGGCCGCGGGAAAGACCGAGGCTCGGGAAGACTCCGTACCCGAGTCCGACTCCCGACTCCCGACTCCCGACTCCCGACTCGCGACTCCCGAATCCCGAACCCCGATCCCGAGCCCCGACTCCCTACTCCCGAAC
>JAEZCY010000274.1 GCA_023429845.1 Acidobacteriota bacterium | reverse complement strand
GCCGTGAACGGCAGCGTCAGCGGCCTCGCCACCGGTGCGGCTGCCAGCGCCGGTCGTCTGACCCTCGCCGCGTCCCGCCGCCTGCCGGTCCGCGCTGCACGCCGCACCCACCACTCCGAGCGCGATGAACAGGAATCCTCGTCGTTTCATCCGGTCACCGTGCGTTCAAGGCCGCGATCTTCGCCTCGACATCGGCGAGCGCACGCTCCAGCATCCCGCGATGCGGTGGACGGCACGCCCGCTGCAAGTCCCCCAGCACCCGGGCTCGTGCGAGGTGCAGCGCTTCGAGTTCCTGCAGCCTGGCCGCCTCTTCGGGTGCCACCGCCGGCATGGCCGCCGAGACCCTGCGTTCCGCCGCAGCTTCCTGCTGCTCCTCGACGGACTTGCTTTCCCATCCCCGTGCCATGGGGCCTCCGGAAGAAATGTGAAATTCGGAACTGGAAATGTCCAATCACATCGACGCTTCGAGCACTTGAAGCTTCCAATTTCAAATTTCAGGTTACTTCACCGCAATTCCCGCCCTCACCCACCGCCCCGGCATGGCGACACCGCGAATCTCTTCGTACCGCACGTCACCCAGGTTCGCCACCTCGACGAATGGCGTCACGCGGCCCAGCGGCCGCGCGACCCGCAGATCGACGGTGGTCCAGGCGTCGCGGCCCGCAGGGCGCCTGTGCTCGACCCGAACCCCGGACTCCAGCGCGCCAGGCCAGCGGACTGCGGCGTCGGCGCCGAGGCCGTGCGGCGCATAGTCGTCCACGTACTTCGACAGGCCGGCGACGCGGGAGGCCTCGACCCGTGTCCATGCATACTGCACGCCGACCGCAATCGGTCCCTGCCGCCCGCGCAGGGATGTCTCGAGCCCGTGACTCCGAACGTCGCGGATGTTTGCCGTGCGCCAGCGCTGCGACGCGTCGGGGCGAACCCAGTCGATCACATCGCGTTCGCGCCGCACGAACCCGGTGACGCTCCCGACCCAGACTTCGCCGAGGTACGTGTCGATACCGGTGTCGGCGGTCCAGCCGCGCTCCGGCGCCAGCGCGTCGTTGGCGATGTGGTTGGGGTCGCTGTAGAAGCGCTCCGTGAACGTGGGCACGCGAAACGCCCTGCCTACGCTGGCGCGCCATTTCACCCGCGGTTGCAGCGGGACGACGGCCGCGAGGGACGGGCTCCACGCCTGGCCGAAGGTCGAGTAGCCGTCCAGCCGCAGGCTGGGGTACAGCATCAGACGTCCCGCACGGGCTTCGAGTTCGGCAAAGCCGCTCAGCCGCCATTGCGCGCGGTCGCCGAGTGCAGACGACCGCAGCCAGTCGGCCGTGCCTTCGACTCCGGCCGTGAGACGCAGCGACTGCGCGAGCCGACGGCCGACCCGCGTGCCACCACCGACGATCTGCGTGCGGTGCCGGTTCGGGAGCGTGCCTGCCACGCGGGGGTCGTAGTGAAACGCGTCGCCGTGGGTTCGGTACCAGCCGTCGGCAGCCATGGACCAGGTTCGACGGGCCGGCCCCTCGTAGTGTGCCGACACCATCGTCTGCGTCGTGCGCTCCTGTGAAGGTGCAGGGCCATAGAACCCTGCAGCGCCGAAATCCTTGTCCAGGTGCGCGAGCGCCACGGAGGTTCGGCCCAGCCGTACGTCCACCCGCGCCTGCTGGTGGAGGAACTCGCGCGCCGGCATGAACGCGCCCGATCGGTCGGCGGAGGCGCTCGCCCCGGCCAACGGGCCGGCATCGTCCGGACGCCAGGCCACCGCGGCCTGGACGAGCCCGTGCTGCCCCGCCGAGACGCGGGCGGTCGGCGCCGACGCCTCGCGCTTCGTGATGATGTTGATGACGCCGCCGACGGCGTCGGCTCCGTGCAGCGAGGAACCCGCCCCTGCCAGCAGCTCGATGCGGGCGATGTCCTCGAGCGCCACGGGCAGATCGCCATTGTGGTGTCCCGTCTGCGGGTCGTTGACGCGAACCCCGTCGACCAGCACGAGCGTCTGGCCGAACGACGCCCCGCGGACACTGACGTCGGTCTGCCCGCCGAACGCCCCGCGGTGGCGAACCCACACGCCGGGCAGCAGTCGCAGCGCGTCGTTCACCGTGGAGACGGGCAGGCCCTCGAGGTCGTCAGCGGTCACGACGGCGAGCGCCCGTCCCACGGCCGCCGCGGTAGCCGGTGTAGCCGTCGCCGTCACCACGACGCGCTCGTCGACGTTGGGCAGGGCTGGCTGTGCGCCGGCCGTCGCCGCGGCGATCGCCAGCATTCCCAGGGCAGAAGCAGCCAGTCTCACTGGGCAGATTGTAGCGTTGCCCTGCGGTACACTCGATTTCTTGGGCCGGATCTCCCAGCTGCGCGGCCCGTACCGAAAGGTTGCCGCATGACCCGCCGCGTCCTCGCGTCTGCCCTGCTGTGGCTGCTGACCTCCACGCTGCCATCGTCTGCGCAGGACAACGCCCGGCAGTGGTTCACGTACGAGCAGGCTTTTGGGGGCCTCGGCCGGGGCGCGAGTCAGCCCGGACTGCAGCCCTTGCCTCAAATCACCGGGTGGCTCGATTCGGAACATTACCTCGAGACCCGCGACGCCAAGATCTTCCGCGTGCGGGCGTCGGACGGCAGCGCGCAACTGCACGAGGACCCGGCGGTGCTCGCCGAGATCGCCCCCAAGGGTCTCTCGAACAACCCCGTCGCGGCACGCACCAAGGACGACACACTCCGCATCCACCTCGTCGGCGGGGACCTGTGGGCGCTCGACGTGCGGGCGAAAGCGAGCCAGCGCCTCACCTACACCGCAGCCACGGAGCAGAACCCGACGCTCTCTCCGGACGGCCGCCTGCTGGCCTACACGCGCGACGGCAACCTCTTCACCTACGACCTGGTGAACCGGCTCGAGCGGCAACTGACGGCCGACGGCGGCGACACCATCAGCAACGGGTACGCCTCGTGGGTGTACTACGAGGAGATCCTCGGCCGCGGCAGCAACTACCGCGCGTTCTGGTGGGCCCCCGACGGCAGTCGCCTCGCCTTCCTGCGCTTCGACGACGCTCCCGTGCCGGTGTTCCCCATCTACTGGGCAGACGGACAGCACGGGCGCCTCGAACGCCAGCGCTACCCGAAGGCCGGCGACAGGAACCCCAACGTGCGGGTCGGCACGGTCCCGGCCACGGGCGGCTCCATCACGTGGATGCAGTTCCCGCCCGAGGCCGACCACTACCTCGCCTGGCTCTCGTGGACACGAGACAGCGCCAGGCTGTTCGTCCAGTGGATGAACCGCGAGCAGGACACCATCCGCGTGCTTGGCGGCGATCCGCGCACCGGTGCGCTGACGCCGCTCTTCGAAGAGAAGCAGGGCACGTGGGTCAACTGGTACGAGGACCTCACGACGCTCGCCACGGGCGACATCCTCGTGCGCAGCGACGTCGACGGCTGGGATCACCTCTACCTCCACGCCGCCGACGGCACGCGAAAGCGGCAACTGACGCGTGGCGCGTGGCGGGTGCGCGACGTACTTTACGTGGACGAGGCCGCGGGCGTGGTCTTCGTGCTGGCGCAGCCGGGGCGCATCGGCGAAACGTGGAACACGGAGGTGCGTCGCGTGCGTCTCGACGGCTCGGGCACCGATACCGTGACGACGGTGCCGGGCACCTACCATGTCCGGATGTCGCCCGATGGGCGTCATTTCCTGGCAACTCGCGCCAGCGTCACCGAACCGACCACCATCGACCTCTACCGCGCCGACGGCACGCACGTCCGCGAGATCGCCGCGGCTCGCGGCGAGGCGATGGCCGCGTACGCATGGGGGCGGGCCGAACTGTTCACCATCCCCTCGGGCGACGGTGTCGACCTGCCGGCGATGTGGGTGCTGCCGCCCGATTTCGACAGGGCGAAGACCTACCCGGTGCTGCTGAGCGTCTATGGCGGACCGGACGCCGGAACCGTGCGCAACACCTGGCCGTCGGCGCAGGCCCAGTACTGGGCGCAGCGTGGCGTCATCTGGATGGTCGTGGACCATCGTGGCAGCGGCCATCACGGCAAGGCGGGCGTCGCGCAGATGCATCGTGTACTGGGCAAGTGGGAGACACACGACTACGGCAAGGCCGCCGAGTGGCTCCGATCGCAGCCGTTCGTGGCCACCGACCGCATCGCCATCACCGGCGGCAGCTACGGCGGCTACGTGACGCTGCTCGCGCTCACGAAAGGGGCGCCGTCGTTCGACTTCGGGCTGTCGAGTGCGCCGGTCACTGACTGGCGCCTCTACGACACCGTGTACACCGAGCGCTACATGGATCGGCCGAACGAGAATCCCGAGGGCTACAAGGCGGGTGCGGTGCTCACGTGGATCGACCGGTACCGCGGCGGGCTGCGCCTGACACACGGCACCGTGGACGACAACGTCCACATGCAGAACTCGATTCAGGTGATCGACCGGCTCACCGAGGATGACAAGTCATTCGAGCTGATGCTGTACCCGGACTCACGGCATGGGCTGCAGGCGAGTCAACGGCGGCACGCCGCGCGCGAGACCCACGACTTCTGGGTGCGCACGCTCCTGAAGGGCGTGCTGCCCGCGGCACCGTCCACGCAGGCCAAAGGCGCCTCCCCCACCGCGCCCTGACCGTCGCCCGGGGGCGACGGCTACGTACGGTCGGGGGCGACGGCTACGTACGGTCGGGGGCGGCGGCTACGTAGTGCTGTGTGTAGCCGCCGGGCCTTGCCCGGCGGACGCGCCGGCCATCGCCCATTCCAGCACGCGGGCCTGCGGCTCGAAGGGACGCACCGCGTGCAGGCCCAGGGCGGCGACCGCGGCGTCGATGAGCACGGCATCCGGGACGTCCAGCGGTTCGTCAGGCGCGGCAGCCCGGCCTGCCTCGCGGAGCGCGGCGAGCGGCACGAGTCCGACGAGCTCCGATCCAATCACGCGGGCGCCGTACGCGGCCGCCTCCTCCGCGACGGCGCCGTACGCGACATGCAGCGGCGTGACGGTGAAATCGAGCAGGTTGAGCGAAACCTGGGCGTGTCCGAAGGTCGGCATGTGCCAGCCGACGGCCCGCACGCTGCGCAGCCGTCCCGGACGATGCACGCGCTGCCCCCGCGCATCGGTCACCACCTCGCCGGACTCCCGCACGCGCCCGGCAACAGCACGGGCCACCGCGACATCGTCGGTGTCGAGCGCGACGTTCCACGCGATCAGGAACGGGCGCGCGCCGACGATGCTGGCGCCCAGGGCTGGATGCGGAGTCGCGGGACCGAAGTCGGGCACGAAGCGGGAATCGGCGAGTTTCGCCGCGAGTCCTTCGAACCCGCCTCGCCGGAGCAACGGCAACCCGCGGCGTTCGTTGTCGAAGGCCGCGACTTCGTAGAGGAACACCGGTAGATCGAAGTCGTGCGCCAGTGTCGCCCCGACGCGCCGCGCCAGCGCCGCACAGCGTGCGATCGACGTGTCTCGCATCGGCACGAAGGGACACACGTCGAGTGCGCCGATTCGTGGATGCGCGCCGGCATGGCGACGCATGTCGATGTGTGTGGCCACGGCGCGGGCCAGCGCGAGCGCCGCGTCACCCACGGGCTCTGGAGGCCCGGCAAACGTGAACACCGTGCGGTGGGCGTCCACGCCGGAGTCCACGTGCAGCAGGCGTACGCCGGCCACCGAAGTGATCGCCGCCGAAAGGGCCGCGATCACCGACGGGTTGCGCCCTTCCGACACATTGGGTACGCACTCGACGAGTGCGCGGTCAGGCACTGGTGCGTTTCAGTTCGTCGCGAATCTCGCGCAGCAGGACCACTTCTTCCGGTGGCGGCGCCGCAGCCGTCTCCGGCTCTCGCATGAGCTGACGACGCACGCGGTTGACGAACTTCACGAGCAGGAACACCGCGAACGCGATCAGCAGGAAGTTGATGACGGTGTTGATGAACAGACCGTAGTTCAGGGTCGCCGCACCACCCGCCTTGGCTTCGGCGAGCGTAGCGGGGGGCGTCGCGAGGGTGCCGTTGCTGAGCACGACGAACAGGTTTGCGAAATCGACCCGGCCGAGCAGCAGGCCGACGATCGGCATGACGATGTCGTCGACGAGCGACTTGGTGATCGCCCCGAACGCTGCGCCGATGATCACGCCGACGGCGAGATCGATCACGTTACCCCGGGCGATGAATTCCTTGAATTCCTTGATCATTGTGCCTCCCCGCGTCAGAACTTGTACACGAACGCCGTGATGAACGCGATGTCGTTCTTCTGCACGCCCACGCCGGTGGGTCTCGTCTTGTAGAGGTCCTGGAACTCGAGCTTCAGCTGCGTGCGGGAGGTCACGGATGCGGCGAGTCCCACCGCGAAGGTATACAGCGCGTCGCCCGGATCGTCCATCTTCCACAGCGCCGAGACACCCTGGTTGATCGTCGCGTTGGGAGACACCGCGTGCGAGAAGCGCTGCCCGAGCGAGAAGGCGCCGTCGGTCTCCGTGTCGAAGCCGGTGTTCTTCTCCATCACCACGCCCACGCTGCCGTCCACGTCCAGCGACGTCTGCTCGGTAGCGACCACCTTGTACCCGATGCCGCCCGTGGGCGCCAGCAACCAGTCGATGTCCTTGAACTTGTCGCGGACGTACGCGAGTTGCCCGAACGCGTAGGTCCGCTGGGTGAGGAGGTACTCGACCCGGGCATTGGCAAGCGCGCGGTCGGCGTTGCGCTCGCCGTCCTCGGCCGCGCGGATGTAGAGCGCGTCGGCCTTGAAGACGGTACGAGTCTTCGGATCACGCTTGATGTCGAAGGACAGATTGAAGTTCGAGGTGTCCTTGTTGCCCTGCGTCAGCGCGAGTCCGGCCCCGAGCGACCCCACCCAGACCGGCGGCGGCGCTGGTTCGTCGCACGCGCACGGCGGGATCACCGGTGTGAGTTCCTGCGCCCGCGCCGGCGTGGCCGCCAGGCAGGCAAGCAGGGTGACGGCCGCGAGCAGTCGGCCGATCGGAAAGTGATTCGTCGTCGACACGATCGTGCGCCCCCCGGTTTGCGGTCTTCAGGATGCCGACGCCAACACGGCACGGTCGGCCGTGTCCGCGCCTGCGCGACTCAGCGGCTCTCGCTGGCCAGGCGGTCGTACTGCTCGGCGAGGGCGTCGGCCTCCGCGCGCCGTGCGCGCGCCTCCTCCAGGGGTACGCCCACGTA
>JAEZCY010000254.1 GCA_023429845.1 Acidobacteriota bacterium | reverse complement strand
GCGCCGGCGCTTCCGTGCACGTACTTGAATGCCGCACCGACGTGGAGCCCCGAGACCAGGGTCTGCAGGACGTTGACGCCGACGTGCGTGGTCGTGAGCCGCGTGAGATCGGCCAGGGTGCCCGTGGGCGGCGGCACCGGACCAGCCGTCAGCACCCGCGCAGTCGCCGTCGGCAGGCGATAGAACGTGGCGCCGAGCGGCCACGTGCCGAGCGCGACCAGCGTGCCGCCCTGTCGGTACGCCGCCGTGGTGCCCGGCGGCACACCCGGGCGCCTCGTGACCGGCGCCCGGTCGTAGTCGCCAACGCCCGTCTCGGCCACCATGGAGAACACCGGCCCGGTCACCAGGCCTGCCGGGTTCCAGAACGTCGCCGACGCATCGTCTGCCACGCCGACGAACGCTCCGCCCATTCCCAGCGCCCGAAGGCCGACGGCCTCGAACCCCTGCGCGCCCGCCCGCGGTGCCATGGCCAGCAGCACGCCGCACAGGAGCAGCGCCGTTCGGAACGTCATCCCCCCAGTGTACGTGAGGCGTCGCGGTCCCCGCCCTCTGCCCCGGTCCCGTCCGGGCAGGCGGGCTGTCCCGGCCCGCCGCCGTGGTCCCCGCCCGAATGGCGATGCAAGTTTTGTCATCGGCTGCCGATTTCACGTGGCGAGAGTTGCACCGCGCGTTCGGGGCACCCCGCTCCGACGCGGTCCGCGGCGTCCCACCGCGGCGGCATCCGCGGTGCATGCACTCGTCAGGGGAACATGGCGGTCAGAATCGGTGAGCTCCTCCTGAAGGAGAAGAAGATCACGCCGACGCAGCTGCAGGAGGCACTGGGCTACCAGAAGGCCAACGGCGGCAAGCTGGCGTTGAATCTGGTCAAGCTCGGTTTCGTGCGCGATGAGGAGATCACCGCGCTCTTGAGCCGACAGTACGGCGTGCCGTCCATCGATCTGGGCAAGTTCGAGATCGATCCCGCCGTCGTCAAACTCATACCTGTCGAGACGGCGCAGAAGTACCAGGTCGTGCCCCTCAGCCGCGCGGGCGCCACGCTGACGCTGGCGATGACCGACCCGACCAACGTGTTCGCCATGGACGACATCAAGTTCATGACGGGCTACAACGTCGAGCCGGTCGTGGCCTCCGAACAGGCTGTCGGCGACGCGATCCAGAAGTACTACGCGACCCCGGCGCGCGCCTCCACCTCCACGAACACGCTCGAACTCGCCAACCGGGCGCTCGAGGACGCGCAGCAGCGGGCCGACGCGAGCGGCGAGGCCGTGGAAGTGCTCGACGATCTCGAGGAGATCGACGTCGCGGCGCTGGAGAAGCAGACCGGCGAGGCGCCGGTCATCCGCATGGTCAACATGGTGCTCACCTCGAGCATCCAGCGGGGGGCCAGCGACATCCACATCGAGCCGTACGAACGCGAGTTCCGCATCCGGTTCCGCATCGACGGCATCCTCTATCCCGTGATGCAGCCGCCCATGAAGTTCAGGGACGCGATCATCTCGCGCCTGAAGATCATGGCCAAGCTCGACATCGCCGAGAAGCGGCTGCCTCAGGACGGCCGCATCAAGATCCGCATCAACGACCAGGGCCACAGCAAGGAGATCGACTTCCGCGTCTCGTGCCTCCCGACGCTGTTCGGCGAGAAGGTGGTGCTCCGCCTCCTCGACAAGGACAAGTTGATGCTCGACATGACGAAGCTCGGGTTCGAGTCGAGTTCGCTGTCGAAGTTCAAGACGCAGATCGAGAAGCCGTGGGGGATGGTCCTGGTGACCGGCCCGACCGGCAGCGGCAAGACGAACACGCTGTACTCGGCGATCTCGCAGCTGAACACGCCCGAGACCAACATCATGACGGCCGAGGACCCGGTGGAATTCAACCTCGCCGGCGTCAATCAGGTCAACGTGCGCGAGAGCATCGGGCTGACGTTCGCCGCCTCGCTGCGTTCGTTCCTGCGGCAGGACCCGAACATCATCCTCGTCGGCGAGATCCGCGACTTCGAAACCGCCGAAATCGCCGTGAAAGCCGCGCTCACGGGTCACATGGTGCTGTCGACGCTGCATACCAACGACGCCCCGAGCACGGTCAGCCGCCTGATGAACATGGGTATCGAGCCCTTCCTCGTCGCGAGCTCGGTGAACCTGATCTGCGCCCAACGCCTCGTGCGCCGCATCTGCACCAAGTGCAAGGTGCCGCACCCGCTGCCACCCCAGGGCCTGGTGGACATCGGCTTCTCGCCCGACGATGCCTCCACCGTGGTGCCGATGCGCGGGACCGGATGCGACGCCTGCAACAACACCGGCTACAAGGGCCGCGTCGGCCTCTACGAAGTCCTCGAGATCACCGACGAACTGCGTGAACTCATCCTCGTGGGCGCCTCCGCTCTCGACCTCCGCAAGAAGGGCATCGAGGAGGGCATGATCACGCTCCGCCAGAGCGGTCTGCTGAAGGTGAAGGAAGGCGTGACGACCACCGAGGAAGTCACACGCGAGACGGTGAAGTAGCGGCAGGGCGATCTCAGAAATGTCGTTGCAACATCGGCGACGGTACGCACTTCTTGCCGCCATGCCTGACGCGCGACGTCACGTCAACTGCGACGGCGCCGATATCCCTCGTGTGGTCAGCTAGTTGCGGTCCCAGGCGCGTCCCGGCTGCGGCTGACGAAAAACGGCGCTCAGGTTGCACTACAGGTCGGCACGCGCTCACGCGTTGCTGGCGACCTGCCGATTAGCAGGCCATCGCGCGATGTGCGGGAGGCGGTCCGCGGCCGAATGTGCCGGGGCCGCACACTGCGCAGAACGCCGAACGCCGAACGCCGAACGGCGAGCGAAGAACGAAGCACCGTGTGTATGCGAACTCGTCCGGCAGTTCCCGAGTCCCGAGCCCCGAGTCCCGAGTCCCGAGAACGATGGCCACACTGCCCGAACTGCTGAAGACGACGGTGGAGCTCGACGGCTCCGACCTGCACCTGACGACCGCCGCGCCGCCGACGGTGCGCGTCCACGGCAAGCTGGTGCCCCTCAAGCTGCCAGCGCTCACGGCGCCCGAGACCAAGCAGCTCGCCTACAGCGTCTGCACGGATGCCCAGAAGAAGCGCTTCGAGGAAACGCAGGAACTCGACTTCTCCTTCGGCATCCGCGGCGTCGGTCGCTTCCGCTGCAACATCTTCAACCAGCGGGGCGCGGTGGCCTCGGTCTATCGCCTGATCCCGGAAAAGGTCCGCGGCTTCCAGGAACTGAACCTGCCGCCGATCCTGGCCAAGCTCTCCGAGCGGCCGCGTGGGCTCGTGCTCGTCACCGGGCCGACCGGCAGCGGCAAGTCCACGACGCTCGCGGCGATGATCGACAAGATCAACACCGAGCGGAACGAGCACATCCTGACGATCGAAGACCCGATCGAGTACATCCACCAGCACAAGGGCTGCCTGGTGAATCAGCGCGAAGTGCACAGCGACACGCAGGGCTTCTCGCTGGCGCTGCGAGCGGCGCTGCGCGAAGACCCCGACGTCGTGCTGATCGGCGAGATGCGCGACCTCGAGACGATCGAGTCGGCGCTGCGCATCGCCGAGACCGGTCACCTCACGTTAGCGACACTGCACACCAACTCGGCGGCACAGACGATCAACCGCATCATCGACGTCTTTCCCGCGCACCAGCAGTCGCAGATCCGCACGCAGCTGAGCCTCGTGCTCGAAGGCATCGTCTGTCAGTCGCTGCTGCGCCGCTCCAACGGCCCCGGCCGCATCGTCAGCCTGGAAGTGCTCGTGCCGACGCCGGCGATCCGCAACCTGATTCGCGACGACAAGGTGCACCAGATCTACTCGATGATGCAGGCCGGCCAGGAGAAGCTCGGCATGCAGACGATGAACCAGTCGCTGGCTTCGCTGTACCTCTCGCGTCAGATCACCATCGACACCGCGATGTCGGCCTCGTCGATGAAGGAAGAACTGCAGGACATGATTCAGCGCGGCACCGGCGTGGTGCCCGGCGCGGGCCTCCACCGGCCCGCCGGTGCAGGAGTCCCCGTACGCCGGGGATAGGCATGAAGACGACGGCCCACGGCCCCAGGCCGACGGCCCACTGTGAAGGGTGCACTGATGCAGGCGTTTGCGTTCTCCGGACGGACCTACGCTGGTGAAGCCATCACCGGCGAGCGGGAGGCCGAGTCGATCGAGGCGGCGGTTGCCGCGCTCAGGCGCGAGCAGATCCTCATCACGCGCATCGATCCGGTCAAGGTCAAGGCGCGCAATGCGCCCGCCAAGCCCGGCGGCAAGGTGCCCGCCAAGAGTCTGGCCATCTTCACGCGTCAGTTCAGCGTGATGATCGACGCCGGCCTGCCGCTCGTGCAGTGCCTCGACATCCTCGGCCGACAGGAGCCGCACAAGCGGTTCGCCGCCACCATCCTCAAGGTGCGTGAGGACGTCGAGAGCGGCATGTCGCTGGCCGATGCGATGCGCAAGCAGCCGCGCACGTTCGACGCGCTCTTCACCAACATGATCCAGGCGGGCGAGGCCGGCGGCATCCTCGACACGATCCTGAAGCGCCTCGCCACCTATATCGAGAAGAACGTCAAGCTGATCTCGCAGGTGAAGTCCGCGATGATCTACCCGGTCGCGGTCATCATCATCGCGGCGGTCGTCGTCGGCGTGATCCTCTGGAAGGTCATCCCGACGTTCGCGCAGATGTTCGCCGGGCTGGGCGCGAGCCTGCCGCTGCCGACGCGCATCGTCATCGCCCTGAGCAACGGCCTGGTCGCCTACGGGCCGCTCCTCATCGCCGGGCTGGCCGGCCTGGCCTTCGCCGTCCGCACGTACTACCGCACGAATCAGGGGCGGCACACCATCGACGCGCTGCTGCTCAAGGCGCCGATCCTCGGGCTCATCCTGCGCAAGGTGGCGGTGGCGCGCTTCTGCCGCACGTTGTCCACGCTGATCAGCTCGGGCGTGCCGCTGCTCGACGGTCTCGAGATCACGGCGCGCACCGCCGGCAACGCCATCATCGAGGACGCCATCATGGAGACCCGCGCGAGCATCGAGCGCGGCGAGACGGTCTCCAAGCCGCTGCAGGACACGAAGGTCTTCCCGCCGATGGTCACGCAGATGATCGGCGTCGGCGAGGCCACCGGCGCGCTCGACATGATGCTGTCCAAGATCGCCGACTTCTACGAAGACGAAGTGGACACGGCCGTCGCCGGGCTGCTGACGCTGCTCGAGCCCATCATGATCTCGTTCCTCGGCGTCGTTGTCGGCGGCATCGTGATCTCGATGTACATGCCGATCTTCGATCTCATCTCCAAGCTGACCTGACGTGACGACGATCCCTGCTGCTGCCGTGCATCCCTCGTTTGCGCCTGCTGACCCGATGGCGTGGCCATGGCGGCCGCGCGGGTCCTCCCTGATTTGGCTGGCAGGCCTGCGCGCGCTCGTGGCCGTGGCCCTGCTCGCGCCGCTCGCGGCGTTCGCCGCCGGCCGGGGCGACCTGCATCAGGCGATCTGGCTGGCGGCGCTGCCCGTGGTACCGCTCGTGAGCAGCGCGATCAGCCTCCTGGCGGGGGAGCGAACGGCACGCGCGCTCCTCGGCCCGCAGTTCGTGGCCGACGCGCTCGTCGTCCTGGCTGTGGTCTGGTGTACCGGAGGCCTCTTCAGCTCGTACACGCCGATGATGCTGCTGCCGGTGCTCGCCGCGAGCGTCATCGGCGGGCGCTCGCTCGGGCTCCGTGCGGCCGCAGTGCTCGGCATCGGCTTCGTCACCGTGGCGGCCGCGCAGTACGGCTGGGTGCCGGCGCCGTCGTTGCTGCAGCAGCCGTTGCCGCGGGCCCCGCTGCCGCTGCCGCCGCTTGCCGGGTACACGGTGCTGGCCAACGTCGGCGGGTTCGTGGCCATCGCGTTGCTGGTGGGGCACCTCGTCGAATCGCTGTCGCGCAGCGACGCCGACCTCGCGAAGGCGACCACCAGCCTGGCCGACCTCACCACCCTCAGTCAGCGGGTCATCGACAGCATGGCGGGCGGGCTCATCGTCACCGATGCGCACGGCGCGGTCGTCCTGTTCAACCGCACGGCCGAAGCCATCCTGGGCGTGCGTGCGGAGCACGTGCTCGGGCAGGCGATCGGCGACGTCCTGCCGCTCGCGTGCATGGCGGAATCGAGTGCGGGCATGCCCGTGCGCCTCGAGTGCCCGTACTCCCGCGTGGACGGCAGCGTGATCGAACTCGGGGCGACGGTGGCGCCGCTGCTCGCGGCAGGCGGTCAGCGAGCCGGGCAGCTGGTGACGTTCCAGGACCTCACGCTGATCAACCAGAAGGAAGGGGAGCGCCAGCGCCACGAGCGCCTCGCCGCCGTCGGTGAGATGGCCGCGGGCATCGCCCACGAGATCCGCAACCCGCTCGCCTCGATGAGCGGCTCGATCCAGCTCCTGCGCAAGGAACTCGACCTGCGCGACGACCATGCGCGCCTGCTCGACATCGTGATGCGCGAGTCACAGCGGCTCAACGACATCATCAAGAACTTCCTCGCGTATGCGGGGCCCCAGCGCGTCACGCGCGCGCGCGTGGACGTCGCGGGCGTCGTGCGCGACGTGGCGGCCTTGCTGCAGCAGCAGACGGACGAAGGCGCGCCGCCGATCGACGTGGCCGTCGAGGCGCCGGAGCGCGCCTATCACGACGCGGACGAGGCGCAACTGCGACAGGTCGTGTGGAACCTCGCGAGCAACGGCATCAAGGCGATGCCCAGGGGCGGCACGCTGCACCTCAGCGTGTCGCAGCCGGCAGCCGGGCCGGGCGCGTCCCCGCTGCGTCTCGCCGTGCGAGACGAGGGCGTCGGCATGCAGCCGGCCGACGTCGAGCGGATGTTCCAGCCATTCCAGGGGGGCTTCAGGCAGGGCACCGGACTCGGCCTGGCGATCGTGCGTCGCATCGTCACCGACCATGGCGGCCGCGTGTCCGTGCAGTCGGAGCCCGGCGCGGGTACCGAGGTGACGGTCGTGCTGCCCGCGACCGCCGACCGCACCCAACCCGCCCCCGCCCGCTTGAGCGCCTAGCACCCGTGCACTTCGAGACCATGGCACCCACCGCCCCTCGCATCCTCGTCGTGGACGACGAGCGATCGATGCGCGAGTTCCTCGGCATCATGCTCGCCCGCGAGCAGTACGACGTCGTGGTCGCCGAGAACGGGTCGCAGGCGATTGCGTCGCTGCGCCAGCGCCCGTTCGACCTGGTGATCTCCGACATCCGCATGCCCGACTGCAGCGGCATCGACGTGCTGCGCGAGGCCAAGGTGCTGCAGCCCGAGGTGCCCGGCGTGTTGATGACCGCTTTCTCGTCCACCCAGACCGCCATCGAGGCGTTGCGCACGGGCGCGCTCGACTACATCAGCAAGCCGTTCGACGTGGACGAACTGAAGCGCGTGGTGGCGCTCGCGCTCGAGCGCAAGCACCTGCGCGAGGTCGGACCGCCCGCCGACGAAGCGGGAGAGGGCGACGCTCGGCCGCGCGCGAGCGACACGATGCTCGGCCGCAGCCCGGCGATGCAGCGGGTGTTCGGGCTGATCGAAGCGATTGCCGGCACGGCGAGTACGGTGCTGATTACCGGCGAGTCGGGCACGGGCAAGGAGATGGCGGCGCGGGCGATCCACAGGCTGTCGGCGCGCGCCGACCGGCCGTTCGTCGCGCTGAACTGCGGCGCGCTCACCGAGACGCTGCTCGAGTCCGAGCTGTGCGGTCACGAGAAGGGCGCGTTCACCGGCGCGATGCACACGACCCGCGGGCTGATCGAGCAGGCGGAGAAGGGCACCATCTTCCTCGACGAGCTCGGCGAGATGAGCCCGCTGATGCAGGTGAAACTGCTGCGCGTGCTGCAGGAACGGCGCTACCGCCGCGTCGGTGGATCCGACGAACTCGCCGCCGACATCCGCATCATCGCGGCCACCAACCGCGACCTGGCGAAGATGGTCGCCGAGGGCACGTTCCGCGAAGACCTCTACTACCGCGTCAACGTGATACCGGTCGCATTGCCGCCGCTCCGCGAACGGCGCGAAGACATCCCCGTGCTCGCCCGGCATTTCGCCGCGGGCTTCGCGCGCGAGATGCGTCGCCCGGCGCCGGCCGTCAGCGACGAGGCGATCGAGGCGTTGTCGCGCTACGGGTGGCCCGGGAACATCCGCGAACTGGAGAACGTGCTGGAGCGCGCGGTTGCGCTCGAGACGGGTTCGTCGGTGACGCGCAGCAGCCTGCCCGACCACGTACTCGGCGCAGCGCCGCCGGCGATGGGCGCTGGCGCGACCGCGGGCCAAGGGGCTGCCGCGAGCGCCGCGGGCAGTGGCGGGGCAGCGACGGCGAGCTTTCCCGCGGAAGGGTTCGACCTGGAGCGCCACGTCCAGGACCTCGAGCGCGAGTACCTGGCCGAGGCACTGCGCCGGGCCGACGGCGTGAAGATGCGCGCCGCCGAGTTGCTCGGCATGAGCTTCCGCAGTTTCCGCTACTACGCGAAGAAGTACGACCTCTAACCTTGCGCAGGTCGTCTGCCTGCGCTCCTCGCCTCGCATTCACCCTCGCCCACACGTCGGGTAGGGACCGCTGTCCCAGCGGTCCGTCTGCGACTGCCTCCGCCTCTCACCTCCCCCACACGTCGGGTAGGGACCGCTGTCCCAGCGGTCCGTCTGCCACTGCCTCCGCCGTGCGTCTGCGACTGCCTCCGCCTCCAGTCGCAAGTGGCCCCCGCGCAGACGGACGGCCGGGACGGCCATCCCTACCTGACGTGTGGTGTGCCGCCGCCGCCGTCACCGCTGACAACTATCGGCACTTCCGGTAACGTGAGTTGTCGGCACTGACAGGATTCGTCACCCGATTGCGGTTCCTGATCGTGACGAGGGCGGCCAGCCAGCCGTCTGCAGCGTCGAATACAAGGGTTTTCCGCCGGAATGCGCGGATCGAGCGGCTGTGGCCCAGGTGGCACCGCGATTGCTACCTAAGGGGGCACGACATCACGGAGTCGCGGAAGTCGACTCCAGCTCACGGGCCACCGCAGAAACGCTCAGAGGGAGAACATCAATCATGAAGATCCGCAACAACAAGGGTTTCACGCTCATCGAACTGCTCATCGTGGTCGCGATCATCGGCATCATCGCCGCCATCGCGATCCCGGGCCTGCTCCGCGCCCGCATGTCGGGCAACGAGTCCTCGGCCATCGGCTCGATGCGCTCCATCAGCAGCGGCCAGGCGACGTTCGCCTCGAGCTGCGCGGGCGGCGGGTTCGCGGTCACCCTCGAGCAGCTCGCCACGGCTCCGGCCGCCGGCGGTTCGACGGCCGGCTTCGTCAGCCCCGACCTCGACCCGACGCAGGCAAGCGCGACTGCCTGGGGCACGGCTGGCCTGGTGAAGAGCGGCTACGGTGTCGACCTCGAAGCGGGTGCGGCTGCCGCAGCTACCCCGGTGACGATCGCGGCCAACACGTGCAACGGCATCGCCGACGCGGAATCGGCGTTCTACGCGCACGCCGAGCCGCTCACCATCGGCTCGACGGGCCAGCGGTCGTTCGCGGTGGACGAGCGCAACACGGTGTTCCAGGACCAGAGCGGCGCCGCGATCACCGACCCCATCACGCCGAGCGCCACCATCACGCCGGTTCAGTAAGCACATTCGAACTGGTTCGACCCACGACGCCCCCCCGCGCGACTGGGGCCCCGGGGCCGGGGGCGG
>JAEZCY010000213.1 GCA_023429845.1 Acidobacteriota bacterium | reverse complement strand
CCTACCAGCTCAATGTCCAGATGGCGGGGCGTCCGCCCGTCGTCCGCACCATCGACGTCGCCGGCGACGGCACGACCGAGGTGGCCGTGACGCTCGCTGCCTCTCCGAGCACGGCCGCCGCGCAGTTCAGCGCCGACGTGGCCGTGGTCCACCAGCACGGGGTCGGCTCGTGCGAGGGCACCTTGCGCGCCGACGGCGACGGTTTCCGGTACGAAACGACGCACCAGGATGCGTTCTCGCTGCCGTTTGCCGGGGTCGAGACGTTCGTGGTCGAGTACCAGGACAAACGACTGCGCCTGAAGCAGCGAGGCGGCCGAACGTGGAACTTCACCACGCGGGCCGGTAGCGCCGATCCGCTGTTCGTCTTCCACCGCGACGTCGAGGCGTTTCGCAACAGGTAGGACACGCCGGCGCCCCGCGGCGTCAGTCGTCCAGCAGCCATCTCCCCGGGCCCGCGAGGAACGCATCGTAGTCGGACACCGTGGCGTGCGGCGCGGGGATGTGTGCCGCGAACTGCTCGTCCGAGAAGGTCGTGGTGACGGCGATGCACTGCATGCCGGCAGCCATCGCTGCCGCGACCCCGATGGGCGCGTCCTCGAAGGCGAGGCATTGGTCGGGGGCGATGTGCAGCCGCTCGGCGGCCAGCGCGAACACGTCGGGAAAGGGCTTGCCGCGCACGACTTCGTCGCCGCGAGCCACGATCGGCAGCCGCGCGTCGAGGCCGGTTTCCGCCAGCGTGTGTGCGACGTTCTTGTGCGGCGCCGACGTGGCCACCGCGACGCCGATGCCTCGGGCCTCGAGTCGCGCAAGGAGCGAGAACGCGCCGCGGACCGGTACGAGCCTGCCGCGCGAGATCTGCCGGTAGGCGCCTTCCTTCTCCTCCTCGAGCGCCAGCACCTCCTCCATCGTCATCTCGCGCTCGAACAGCATCGGGAAGATCTCGCTGTTGCGCTTGCCGTCGATGCGCCGGCGCACATCCATCGTCAGGGCCGGCAGCCCGTGTGCCGCAGCGAAGATCTCGAAGGCCTGCGCATGCAGGCTCATGTTGTCGACGAGAGTGCCGTCGAGGTCGAAGACGACCCCCTTGCAGGTGGCGAAATCACGAATCACGAGTGGGGGCTTCCTTCGCATACACCAGGCGGCTGTACAGGGGCGCGAACAGCCGGCGCTGGACGTTGGCCTGCGAACGGGAACCCGGCTCCACGGTGACGACGGCGAGATCGCACGACTCGGCGCGCGCGTCGGCAAGACGTGCGCCGAGCAGCGCACTCTGCACGCCGAGCCGTCGGTACTCGGGGAGCGTGGCCGCGCCGCACAACTGGAACACGCCGGCATCGACGCGCCCCGACGCGGCGCCGGCCGCCACGCCATTGACGAAGCCGACGTAATGCCGCACGTCCGGCACGCCGGCGAGCTGACGCACGACGCGTTCGAGCGTGCTCTCGTCGTACAGTTCCGCCGGCGCGTCGCGTCCGGCAACCGTTTCGGCGGCCCCGAATCCGGCCACCGCGATGCGTGACCATTGCTCCTCGGTGCCGCGGGTGACCTTGATGTCGGAGGGCGGCGGGTCGATAAGGGTCGGGCGCGACAGGTCGCGACCGAGCACGAGTTCGATGCGCTGCAGCCGGTAACTGCGCGCCTCGAGCCGCCGGATCGACGCGAAGTCGCCGAGCGACGCGACCTCCCAGCCCGGGTGCTCCCCGGTCGGCCCGTAGGCCGCTTCGACGCGGTCGATGTCGGCGTCCGTGATGGGCTCGGCGATGCCCAGGCCGATGACCTTGGTCATCGGCGCGCGGGGTCCGCAATAGACGGCGACGCCGCTTCCCACCCGCAGGGCGAACGCCGTGGGATCGCCCCCGGCGCACGTGACGTCTGCCATGGCCACGCTGAGACGCGTCTCGGCGGCTTCGATGCGTCTCGCGAGTTCAATCGTGCCAATCACGACAGCACCGCGTCGGCGATGATCATGCGTTGCACCTCGGACGTGCCCTGGTAAATCTCCGTGGCGCGCACGTCCCTGAACAGGCGCTCGACGGTCGATCCGCGGCGGTAGCCTTCCGACGCGAGAATCTGCATGGCGCGGTCGGCCGACGCGTGCGCGGCTTCCGATGCGGCCAGTTTGGCCATCGACGCTTCGGTCGTCGCGCGCTCACCGCGCGCGCGCGACGTCGCAGCCTTCCATGTCAGCATACGGGCGGCTTCCAATCCTGTCGCCATGTCGGCAAGCATGAACTGGATCGCCTGGTATTGCGAGATGGGCTGCCCGAAGGCGACGCGACGCTGCGCATAGGCAAGCGCCTCCTGCAGCGCCGCCTCGCCGACGCCGAGCGCCTGCGCCGCGATCGCCACCCGACCGCCGTCGAGCGCCTCCATCGCGATGGCGAACCCCTGCCCCGGAAGTCCGATGACGTGACTCGAATCGACGAGCACGTCCTCGAACAGCAGGTCTCTGCACCCGAGACCGCGCACGCCGAGCGAGTCGCGAACGCGATGCGTGAGCCCTGGCGCGTCCATCGGCACGAGGAAGGCCGAGATGCCGCGCCCGCGCCGGTCAGGCTGCGTGGCGGCGAAGACGATGACGACGTCGGCCGCTTCGGCGTTGGCGACCCACACCTTCGTGCCGCGGATGCGATACCCGATGCCGTCGGACGTGGCCGTCGCCTGCTGGTTGGCCGCGTCCGAGCCCGCCTGCTCTTCCGACAGTGCGAACGCGCCGATCGCTTCGCCGCGCGCCAGCCCGGGCAGCCAGCGCTCCCGCTGCGCATCCGAGCCGTGCTTCAGCAGCGTCTCGGCGACAAGCGAGTTGTTCACGGAGAGGATGACGGCGACGGTTGCGCTCGCGCGAGCCACCGCTTCGAGTGCGAGGACGTAGGCGACATCGTCCTCGCCGGCGCCGCCCCAGTGCTCGGGAATCGTCACGCCCATCAGACCGCGCGCGCCGGCGCGGGCGATGAGATCGCGCGGGAAGGCGTTCTGCTCGTCGATGGTCGCGGCGCGCGCCGCGCCCACGTCCTCGGCGAAGGCGCGTGCGCGATCGGCGAAGGCCCGTTGTCGTTCCGTCGGCTGGACGCGCACGCCCGTAGGCTACCAGACGCCTCATCGGATACGTAGCCGCGCACCCCGCGCGACGGGCAGCGCACCCGTCGGGCAAGGCCCGACGGCTACGTACACGCGCCCACTGGAGATACGTCGCCGTCGCCCCCGGGACGACCGACGATGCGGGCCGGCAGCCGTGCGCCGTTCAGCGGGCGGCGGCGGCGGCGAAGAGCGGCCGCAGGCGCGCCGCAGCCGCGTCGAGCGTCTCGGGCAGCACGCGGCTCTCGCCGACGGTCGTCATGAAGTTGGTGTCGCCGTTCCAGCGCGGCACGAGGTGGATGTGCAGGTGGTCGGCGACGCCGGCGCCGGCCGCCTTGCCGATGTTGATGCCGACGTTGATGCCGTGCGGGGCGTAAGCAGTCCGCAACACGCCTTCGGCATGCTGCGTCAGTCGCATCATCTCGTGCAGTTCGTCCGCGGTCGCCTCACCGAGTGTCGCGATGTGGCGCCCGGGCACCACCATCAGGTGACCGTTGTTGTACGGGAACAGATTGAGGATGACGTAGCAGGTGGTGCCGCGGTGAACGACCAGCGCGGCTTGCGCGGGGTCGGTCCCGGTGTCGGCCGTACAGAACACGCACCCGGGCGGCGCGGTGCCGCCGGTCACGTACTGCAGCCGCCAGGGCGACCAGAGGTGGTCCATCGCCGGTCAGGAGGCGACCGTGGCGGGATCCGACTCGGGCACCAGCACCGCGTCGGGTTCGTCGGCCACGCCGGCGTTGATCAGATCCTTGAGTTCCTTGCCGGGCTTGAAGTACGGGACCTGCTTGGACGGCACGTCCACGCGGTCGCCGGTCTTGGGGTTGCGGCCCTTGCGGGGCTCACGCCGGCGGAGACGGAAGCTGCCGAAGCCCCGCAACTCCACCTTGTCACCCGCGTGCAAGGCACGGATGACACTCAGGAACACCGTTTCGACGATCGATTCGGCGTCCTTCTTGGTGAGATCGGAGACACGGGAGACCTCTTCGACGAGATCCGCCTTGGTCATCGGTTTTCTGCCTCGGTGGCGCGGACGCCTCGTCAGAGGCGTCC
>JAEZCY010000035.1 GCA_023429845.1 Acidobacteriota bacterium | reverse complement strand
CCGCCGGGCCTCGCCCGGCGGGCGCCGCGCGCGATCCGCCACAGGCCGTGGGATAGACTCCGCCCGATGAATCGCAGGCTTCTTCTCGGCGCAATCGCCGCGTTGTCCATCACGTGCCTGCCCGCCGTCTCGATCGCGCAGCAACCCGCGCGTGTGTTCCGGGCCGGCGCGGCGACGAGCAACATCACCCCGCCGCTGGGCGGTGCAATCGTCGGAGGGTGGGCGCCATTGCCCGCCACCCACGTCCACGACGAACTCCTCGCGCGCTGCCTCGTGCTCGACGACGGGGACGTGCGGCTGGCGATCGTGGTGGTGGACAGCCTCGGCGTACCGCGCCACGTGCTCGCGCGCGCCAGGTCGCTGGCCGCGCCGCACGCCGGCATCCCGGCCGACCGCATCCTCATCAGCGCCACCCACACGCACTCGGCGACGACCGCGCTGGGCGACCGCTGGTCGCCGGCCGCGTACGACCAGCAGCCGGCGCTCGATGCCTACCAGGAGTTCCTGGCGTCGCGCATCGCGGACGGCATCCGTCGTGCCGCCACCGACCTGCAGCCTGCGCAAATCGCCTGGGGCCGCGCCCTGCTACCCGACGAGGTGTTCAATCGCCGCTGGTTCATGAAGCCGGGGCCACATCTCACCAATCCGTTCGGCGGCACCGACCGCGTGCAGATGAACCCGCGTGCCGGCAGCCCCGACCTCGTGGAACCCGCGGGCCCAACCGATCCGGAGATCGCCTTCATTGCGGTGCGCACGCCCGATCAGCGGCCGATCGCGGTGCTGGCCAATTACTCGCTGCATTACGTCGGCGGCGTGCCGCAGGGCGACGTGTCGGCCGATTACTTCGGCGTGTTCGCGCGCTCCCTCGCACGTCTGCTCGGTGAGGACGGCGGTGCGTCGCGGTTCGTGGCGATGCTGTCCAACGGCACCAGCGGCGACATCAACAACATCGACGTCCGCAACCCGCAACCGGCGCTGCCGCCGTACCAGCGCATGGAGCGCGTGGCCACCCGCGTCGCCGCCTCGGTGTACTCGTCCCTTCAGCACCTGACCTGGCGGGACCACGTCGGCCTCGCCTCGGCCGAGCGCGTCGTCACCCTGCAGCGTCGTCGCGTCACTCCCGAACTCGCCGCCTGGGCGAAAGAGGGTCTTGCGCAGCCGGCCGATGCGCCGCGGCACCCACGTGAGCGTATCTATGCGGAACGGGTGCACGGCAGTGCCGGTGCGCCGCCGACGCTCGACGTGACGTTGCAGGCGCTGCGCATCGGCGACGTCGGCATCGCGACGTTCCCGTTCGAGGTCTTTGCCGAGATCGGTCTCGACATCAAGAGCAGGAGTCCGTTCGCGCAGACGTTCACCATCTCGCTCGCGAACGGCTCCGAAGGCTACCTCCCGACTGCCCGCCAGCATGCACTCGGCGGCTATGAGACCTGGTTCGGCACCAACCGGGTGGAGATCGACGCGGCGCGCAGGATGACCGACGTCCTGCTCGAACTGCTCGCGCACCTGCACGGCACCGCCCCCGGTCGGCCGGTGACGCCGTGATGCCGCGTTGGTCGCGGCAGGTGGGGCGCCGGCGCGACCTGCTGCTCCCGGTTGCGATTCTCGGGGCGTCGATCGTGCTGCAGGCCGGGGGCAATCCTGCACAGCGGGGGCCAGCGGCCCCGGACGACCGCCCGGCGCTCGCACCCGAGCAGGCGCTCCAGTCCTTCGTGCTGGAGCCCGGCTATCGCCTCGACCTCGTGGCGGCCGAGCCGCTCGTGCAGGATCCGGTGGCGATCGCCTTCGACGAGCGCGGCCGTCTCTACGTTGCCGAGAACCGCGGCTATCCCGATCCGCTCGAAGGAGAGCCCGCCGCAACGCCGTCGGGGGTGATCGCGCGGTTGACCGACACGGACGGCGACGGCCGGTTCGACACCCGCACCGACTTCGCCACCGGGTTGACCTACCCGAACGGCGTCATGGTGTGGAACGGCGGCGTGTTCGTCACCGTCGCTCCGGATCTGCTCTACCTCAAGGACACGGACGACGATGGCATTGCCGACGAGCGTCGAGTCGCGCTGACGGGCTTCAATGCCAACCGCACGGCGCAGATCCGCTTCAGCCACCCGACGCTGGGGCCCGACGGGTGGATTTACCTGACGAGCGGCCTCAACGGCGGCCGCGTGCGGTCGCCGCAGCGGCCAGACGTGCCGCCGGTCGAGTTCGCATCGAGTGACTCGCGCTACCATCCGCTTACGGGTGCATTCGAGCTCGTCGGCGGGCAGGGCCAGTACGGGCTCACGTTCGACGACGAGGGGCGGCGGTTCATCTGCGCGAACCGACATCCGGTGTGGCATGTCGTGCTCGAACCGCGGCACCTGCAGCGCAACCCCGCACTCGCGTTCTCCGACACCGTGCAGGAGGTCTCGACGGTAGGCGCCGAGGCCATCGTCTGGCCGCTGACGCGCGACCTGACGACCGCGTCGTTCCACCCCTCGCTGATCAACACGCCGCACGCCGGCACCTTCACGTCGGCCAGCGGCGTCCACATCCACGGGGGCGACGCGCTCCCGGCTGGCCATGCCGGCAGCATCTTCATCGCGGAGTCGGCGCAGAACCTGGTCCAGCGCCAGGTGCGCGAACGCGTCGGCGTCACGTTCCGATCTCGACCGGCCCGCGACGGCGTGGAGTTCCTTGCCTCGCGCGACAGCTGGTTCCGTCCAGTGCACCTCGCCAACGGACCCGACGGCGCGTTGTACGTGGTGGACATGTACCGCAAGGACATCGACCACCCCGCCTACGTGCCCGAGGAGAGCCGCCGTCTGTTCGACTTCACGGCCGGCCGGGGGATGGGGCGCATCTATCGCGTGGCGGCCGTGGACGCGCCCCCGATGCGCCATCGCCATGACCTGGCCGATGCCGATCCGGAGCGCCTCGTCGCGGCGCTCGGCGACCGCAACTCGTGGCGGCGCAACACCGCGCAACGGCTGCTGTGCGAACGCCGCGTCTCGTCTGCGAGCCCGGCGCTTCGCGCGCTGCTACAGGAAGGCGCCCCCCTCGCGCGCCTTCACGCCCTGTGGACGCTCGATGCCCTCGGCACCCTGGCCGACGAGGATCTCGTGGAGGCCCTCGCCGACGCGTCGGCCGCCGTGCGCGAACACGCGGTCCGCCTGTCGGAAGGCCGCCTCGCTGCTTCGCGCGGGATTCTCGACGCCGTCGTGCGTCGGGGCGGCGAGGAGGACGCGCGGGTGCGGCTGGCGGTCGCGCTGGCGATCGGCGGCGTGGCCGACGAACGGGCCGCTCGCACGCTCGCGGCGATTGCGGCGCGCGACGGAGCGGATCGGTGGCTACGGGCCGCCGTGTTCGGTGGACTGCACGGCCGCGTCGCCGCCTTCCTCTCCGAGTTCCAGCGCGCAGGTGAGGCGCGGCCAATCGCGCCGGCCGTTCGCGGCGCGGTGATGCAGGATCTCGGACGCCTCTACGGCGCGTCCGAGTCCCCCGCGGCATGTCTCGAACTGCTGTCGATGATTGCGGATCCGGGCACCGAGCTCAGCTGGCAGCCGCCGGCGCTTGCCGGGCTGGCCGAGGGCTTGCGGGCACGCGGCCTGGTCACCGCTGACGGGTCGGCCTTGTTGGCGCTCGTGTCGGGCGACACACCCGAGGCACGTCTCGCGCGCGAACGGCTGCACGTGCAGTTTGCCCGAGCCCGGGAGCTCGCTCTCCTGGATGCCGCGCCGCCGGAGCAGCGCGTGCCCGCGATCGACCTGTTGGCGCAGGCGGGCTGGCCGACGGCCGGCGACACCCTGGCGCGGCTCCTCGATGCGCAGCAGCCCGCGGCCGTGCAGATGGCTGGCGTGCGCGCCATCGGGCGGATGAGGGAACCCGGAGCCGCGGCGACGCTCGTATCGCGTTCGCGCTGGTCCACATACTCGCCGCGCGTGCGGGATGTCGTGCTCACGACGATGCTCGGGGAGGAGCGCCTGATCGGGGTGCTGCTGGATGCGGTCGCGCAGGGCGGCGTCCCCCCGGTCTCGATCGGGGCCGCGCGCGCTGGGCGGCTCACGGCGCATCGCGACGCGGCGATCCGCGAGCGGGCGCAGGCGCTGTTCAGCGTCGGGGGCGCGGGCGCCGCGACGGCCGACTACGAACGGTTGCGTGCGGCGGTCGCTCGTCTCACGGGTGACGCCCGGCGCGGCCACCAGGTGTACGCGACGCAGTGCGTCGCCTGCCACACCTTCCGGGGCAGCGGTGGCCGGGTTGGTCCTGACCTCAGCGGCATCGGCAATCAGCCGGTCGACGCGTTGCTCCTGCACATCGTCGTGCCCGACCACGAGATCACGCCGGGCTACGAGTCGTATGGCGTCGAAACGCGCGACGGTCTGTCGCTCCTGGCGCGTCTCGAATCGGAGACGGCCGGCAGCGTGACGCTGCGGGATGGCGCGGGGCAGGCCCACACCATCCTGCGGGCCAACATCACCAGCATCACTGCGGCGCCGGGGGCGTTGATGCCCCCGGCGCTGGGGGACGTGCTCGACGCCCAGGAACTGGCCGATCTGATTCGCTACCTGAAGTCGGACGGCGCATCGGGCCGGTAAGCCGAAACTCTGCCGTTACGCTATGTGCGCGGCGCATCGGCCGCCGCTGGTACTCTCTCCCGTCTATGGAGATCTGGCCGGGGCGCGCCTATCCGCTTGGCGCGGTGTACGACGGAGCAGGGACGAACTTCTCGCTTTTTTCGGAGTCGGCGCAGCGAGTCGAGCTGTGCCTGTTCGACGATGGGGGGCAGGAATCGCGCATCACGCTGCCGGAAGTGACCGCGTACTGCTGGCACGGCTACGTGCCCGGCGTGCAGCCCGGCACACGGTACGGGTTCCGCATTCACGGGCCGTACGACCCCGGACGGGGCAGCTGGTGTCACCCGAGCAAGTTGCTGCTCGATCCCTACGCCAAGGCCATCGAAGGGCAGGTGGAGTGGGACGAGGCCGTGTTCCCGTACCGCTTCGGCGACCCTGAAGGTCCGGTCAACGACGCCGATTCGGCCCCCTTCATGCCGAAGTCCGTCGTCGTGGACGAGCGGTTCGACTGGGGCGAGGACCGCTTCCCGCGCACGCCGCTGCACAAGACGGTCATCTACGAGGCTCACGTCAAGGGCCTCACGATGCGGCATCCCGACGTCCCGCCCGAGTGGCGCGGCAAGTACCTCGGCATCGCGCATCCGGCGATCATCGAGTACCTGCAGGCGCTCGGCATCACGGCAATCGAACTGCAGCCGGTGCACCAGTTCGTGCACGACTCGCTGCTGGTCGAGAAGGGCCTGCGCAACTACTGGGGGTACAACTCGATCGGCTTCCTGGCCCCGCACAACGAGTACGCGACCAGCCAGCGCGGCGCGCAGGTGACCGAGTTCAAACAGATGGTGAAGGCCCTCCACGCGGCGGGCATCGAGGTCATCCTCGACGTCGTCTACAACCACACGGGGGAGGGCAACCATCTCGGTCCGGTGCTGTCGTTCAAGGGCATCGAGAACGCCGGCTACTATCGCCTGGTCGCCGACCAGCCGCGGTACTACATGGACTACACCGGCACCGGCAACAGCCTCAACATGCGGCACCCGCACGTCCTGCAGCTGCTGATGGACTCGCTGCGCTACTGGGTGACCGACATGCACGTGGACGGGTTCCGCTTCGACCTCGCGGCGACGCTGGCGCGAGGCCTGCACGACGTGGATCGGCTGTCGGCCTTCTTCGACCTCATCCAGCAGGACCCCGTCGTGTGTCAGGCCAAGCTCATTGCCGAGCCGTGGGACGTGGGCGAGGGTGGCTACCAGGTCGGCAACTTCCCGGCGCTGTGGTGCGAGTGGAACGGCAAGTATCGCGACTGCGTTCGCGACTACTGGCGCAGCCAGGATCAGACGCTCGGCGAGTTCGCGTACCGATTCACGGGCAGCAGCGATCTCTACGAAGGGACGGGCCGTCGTCCCTACGCGAGCGTGAACTTCGTGACCGCGCACGACGGGTTCACGCTGCGCGATCTCGTCTCGTACAACGACAAGCACAACGACGCCAATGGCGAGGACAACCGGGATGGCGAGAGCCACAACCGGTCGTGGAACTGCGGTGTGGAGGGGCCGACCGACGACCCGGCGGTCAACGCGCTGCGCGAGCGGCAGCAGCGCAATTTCCTCGCGACGCTCTTCCTTTCGCAGGGCATCCCGATGCTGTTGTCCGGAGACGAGTGCTCGCGGACCCAGCAGGGCAACAACAACGTGTACTGCCAGGACAACGAGCTCAGCTGGGTCGACTGGGAGCACGTCGACGACGCGATGCTGAGCTTCACGAGGAAGCTCATCGAGTTCCGCCGGGTGCATCCCGTGCTGCGTCGGCGCCGCTGGTTCCAGGGGGTGGAGTTGCACGGGCTGTCCGACATCGAGTGGTTCACGCCCGACGGCCAGGTGATGGAGTCGGCCGACTGGGGGACGGGACACAACAAGGCCTTCTCGGTGTTTCTCAATGGCCGGGCCATTCCGAGTCTCGGCCCGCGCGGTGAGCGCGTGCTCGACGCCAGCTTCCTCGTGATGTTCAACGCGCACTATGAAGCATTGCGCTTCACTCCGCCGGACGGGGTGTTCGGGCAGGAGTGGAACATGGTGATCGATACCAGCACGGGCCACGTCGGCATGACGTCGCGCGTGTTACGGCATACAAGTCGCATCAAGCTGGAGAGCCGGTCGCTGATGGTGCTGCAGCGGCGCGAGTAGGGGCCAGTCCGCCGGGCGGGCGAGGCCCGGCGGCTACATACGGA
>JAEZCY010000172.1 GCA_023429845.1 Acidobacteriota bacterium | reverse complement strand
GCCCAGTCCTGGCCCGCCCCTGGGGGCGCCCGCGTCCTGCAACTGCCGCTCGGCCAGTCGGCCGACGATGTGGCGGCGATGTGGCGCGGGCGCACGCACGGGCGTCCCGTGATCAACGGCTACAGCGGCTACGATCCGGCGCACTACCGACTCCTCGAGTCGGCCCTGGACGACGGCGATGCGTCGATCCTGCAGGCGCTGGCCGAGCCCGCCGGGCTGCTCGTCGCCGTGGATCGCCGTGCCGCCGATGCGGACGCGCTATCGGGCGCCGTGACAGCGGCCGGCGCCGTGCCCGCCGGCGGCAGCGGCCCATGGCAGTTCGCACGGCTGCCGGCCCGAACCGCACCGGACCCGCCTGACGGGCGGCGGCACCTGCCGCAGCGGGTGCACGGGCTCGATGGCAGCGATGCGACACGGCCGACGACGGACGCCGATCCGACATCCCGGTGGAGCACCGGCGCACCGCAGCGGCAGGGACAGGGAGTGATCGTGGAGTTCCGCGCGCCCGTGCACGTGCATGCGCTCGAACTCGGACTCGGGGCATTCGCCACCGATTACCCGGTCCGGCTGGTGGTGGAAGCACAGGTCGGCGACCGCTGGGACGTCGTGCACGATGGGCCGACGTCGGCGGCAGCCTTCCGGGCAACCCTGGCGGCCCCGACCGATCCAAGGGTCGTGCTCCCGCTCGAGCCGCGCCAGACCGCCCGCGTGCGCCTCACGGCCGGAGCCAGTCACTCGGTGAAGCGCTGGTCCATCAGCTCGATTGCCCTCCTCGGCCGGTGAAGCGCAGCAGTCAGTTCATTGCCGCAGATTCTGCTTTCATAATCATTTGAGCCGTTGAATGCCGCGTGACGGTGGTCCCTCCTGCATTCGTTTCATGAGTAAAACGCATGCTTGGAGGTGCGGGCATACACTCTTCGCACGCTGAGTCACCGGGCGGGACGTATCCCCGACGGAGTCCTCTCTCGGCGCTGGTGCCCACATGGACAATACGCAGTCGCCCCAGCGGCCTCAACGCGGCCTGTACGACCCGTCCTTCGAGCACGACGCCTGCGGCGTCGGCTTTCTCGCTCACCTGCGCGGACAGGCTTCGCATCAGCTCGTTGACCGGGCGCTTCGCGCCCTGGAGCGCATGGAGCACCGCGGCGCCACCGGTGCCGAGCCCAATACCGGCGACGGTGCGGGCATCCTGATCCAGATTCCGCACGACCTCTTCGAGCGCGAGTGCGCGCTCGGCCGCATTCTCGAGCCCGAGACCGGCAAGCCGCTGGCGGCGCTGCCACCCGCCGGCGGGTATGCCGTGGGTCTGGTCTTCAGTGCGCCCGACCCGCAGGCGGCGTCGCTGGCGAAGCTCATTTTCGCGATGGTCGACCGGCAGGAGGGGCAGACGCTCCTCGGCTGGCGCCGCGTGCCGACAGACAACCGGACGCTCGGGCAGACGGCGCGCTCGGTCGAGCCCGTCATGGACCACGTGTTCGTGGCGCCGGGGCCGGGCGTGGAGGACAACGCGAGCTTCGAGCGCAAGCTGTATGTGATCCGCAAGCGGTACCAGACGACGATTCGCACGAGCGGCATCGACGACACCAAGTACTTCCACGTGCCGAGCCTGTCGTCCCGCACGCTGACGTACAAGGGGATGCTCACGCCGCCGCAGGTGCGTGACTACTTCTCCGACCTCGAGGACCCGCGCACCCAGAGCGCGCTGGCGCTCTTCCACTCGCGCTTCAGCACGAACACCTTCCCGAGCTGGGAGCTGGCGCACCCGTATCACCTGATCGCGCACAACGGCGAGATCAACACGCTCCGCGGCAACATCAACTGGATGCGCGCCCGCGAGGCGATGCTGGCGTCGCCGCTGTTCGGCGACGACCTCAAGAAGGTGCTGCCGATCGTGCGTGAAGGCCTCAGCGACTCGGCGTGCCTGGACAGCGTGCTCGAACTGCTCGTCCAGGGTGGCCGCTCGCTGCCACACGCGGTGATGATGCTGGTGCCAGAAGCATGGGAGCACCACGAGACGATGAGCGCGGAGAAGAAGGCGTTCTACGCCTATCACTCCTGCCTCGTCGAGCCGTGGGACGGGCCCGCCTGCGTGACGTTCACCGACGGCGTGCAGATCGGCGCCGTGCTCGACCGCAACGGCCTGCGTCCCGCACGCTACTGGGTGACGGCGGACGATCACGTCATCCTCGCGTCGGAAGTGGGCGTGCTCGACGTGCCGCCGAGCGAGGTGATCGAGAAGGGTCGCCTGCAACCCGGCAAGATGTTCCTCGTGGATCTCGCCGAGCAGCGCATCGTTTCGGACGAGGAGATCAAGCACCGCATCGCCACCGAGGCGCCGTATCAGGAATGGGTGCGGCAACACCTCGTGCCGCTCGACGCGTTGCAGCCGGCCGACACGCCTCCGGCCCACGAGGGCGACCAGCTGCGCACCCTCCAGCACGTCTTCGGGTACACGCAGGAGGACCTCAAGGTCCTGATGGCGCCGATGGCGCTCAAGGGCGAGGAGCCGATCGGCTCGATGGGCAACGACGCGGCGCTCGCCGTGCTGAGCCGGAGAGCGCGCCCGCTGCCCGACTATTTCCAGCAGCTGTTTGCCCAGGTCACCAACCCGCCGCTCGATGCGATCCGCGAGAAGCTCGTGACGTCGGTCGGCACGGCGATCGGACCCGAGCGGAACCTGCTCGACCCGCAGCCCGAGAGCTGCCGGATGGTGCTCTGCGAGAGCCCGTTCCTCGACAACGCGGAGATGGCGCGCTTCAAGGCGCTGCAGCGCTACGACCGGGCCGGGCGGCTCCTCCCCTCCACGCATTACCGCGAGGATCAGCCCTTCTACGTCACCGTGCTCGACATGGTCTTCCCGGTCGCCGACGGCCCGGGTGGGATGGAGCCGGCGCTGCGCGCGATGTTTGCCCGGGCCGACGGCGCGATCGCCAACGGCGCGAAGGTGCTCGTGCTGTCGGACCGCGCCGTCACGGCCAAGAAGTGCCCGATTCCCGCGCTGCTTGCCGTCGCCGGGCTGCAGAACCACCTGGTGCGCGCCGGCACCCGCACGCACGTGACGCTGATCGTCGAGACCGGTGAGGCGCGGGAAGTACACCACTTCGCGACGCTCATCGGCTACGGCGCCAGCGCGGTCAATCCGTGGCTGGCGCTCGACACGCTCGCGCAGCTGAGGGATCTCGGGCTTGCCGACGCATCCACCGATGACGACTACCTGCGTGGCAAGTACCTGAAGGCCGTCGAGAAGGGCGTGGTGAAGGTGATGTCCAAGATGGGCATCAGCACCGTGGCCAGCTATCGCGGCGCGCAGATCTTCGAGGCCATCGGTTTGTCGAAGGATCTGGTCGACACGTACTTCACGAACACGCCGTCGCGCATCGGCGGCATCGGCATCGAGGACGTCGCACGCGAGGCGCTGCTCAATCACGCGCGCGCCTACACGCCGGCGCCGCAGGTGGATCGTGAGCTGGTGCCGGGCGGCCAGTACCAGTGGCGTCGCGACGGCGAACTGCACCTCTTCAACCCGGAGACCGTCTTCAAGCTGCAGCACGCCACGCGGACGAAGCGCTACGACATCTACAAGCAGTACACGCAGGCGGTGGACGACCAGAGCCGCGATCTGGCGACGCTCCGCGGGCTCTTCCGGCTGCGCACGGGTGTGCGCCCGCCGGTGCCACTCGGCGAGGTGGAGCCCGTCGAGTCCATCGTGCGGCGCTTTGCCAGCGGCGCCATGAGCTTCGGCTCGATCAGCGCGGAGGCGCACGAGACGCTCGCCATCGCCATGAACAGGCTCGGCGGGCGCAGCAACAGCGGCGAGGGCGGCGAGGATCCGTATCGCTTCACGCCGGACGCCAATGGCGACTGGCGACGGAGTGCGATCAAGCAGGTGGCGTCGGGCCGCTTCGGCGTCACCAGCCACTACCTGGTGAACGCCGACGAGCTGCAGATCAAGATGGCCCAGGGCGCCAAGCCCGGCGAAGGCGGGCAGCTGCCGGGTAACAAGGTGTACCCGTGGATCGCCAAGGTGCGCCATTCCACGCCAGGGGTCGGCCTCATCAGCCCGCCGCCGCACCACGACATCTACTCGATCGAGGATCTGGCACAGCTGATCTTCGATCTGCGCAATGCGAACCCCCAGGCGCGCATCAGCGTGAAGCTGGTGTCGGAGGTCGGTGTCGGCACGGTGGCGGCCGGCGTCGCCAAGGCCAAGTCGGACGTGGTGCTGATCAGCGGACATGATGGCGGCACCGGGGCGAGCCCGCTCACCTCACTGAAGCACGCGGGTGTGCCGTGGGAACTCGGCCTGGCCGAGACGCAGCAGACCCTTGTCGGCAACCGCCTCCGCGACCGCGTCGTGGTGCAGGTGGACGGCCAGATGAAGACCGGCCGCGACGTGGTCATCGGCGCGCTGCTCGGCGCCGAGGAGTTCGGTTTCGCGACCGCGCCGCTCGTGGTGATGGGCTGCGTGATGATGCGCGTGTGCCACCTGGACACGTGCCCGGTGGGGATCGCGACGCAGAACCCGGCGCTGCGCACCAGGTTCACGGGCCAGGCGGAACACGTCGTCAACTTCTTCCATTTCGTGGCCGAGGAAGTGCGCGAACTCATGGCGCAGCTCGGCTTCCGCACCGTCGAAGAGATGGTGGGCCGTGCCGACCTGCTCGACGTGAAGCCGGCAGTCGAGCACTGGAAGGCGCGCGGCCTGGATCTCGCGCGCATCCTCGATACGACGCACGTGTTCGGCGCCGAGGGCGCGACGCCGCCGGTGCTGCGCCGTACGGTGAGGCAGGACGTCGATCTCGGACGCGTGCTCGATGCCGAGTTGATCGCATTGGCCGAACCCGCGCTCGCCCGTCGCGAGAAGGTGACGCTGGCTCTCCCCATCCGCAACGTCGACCGCTCGGTAGGCACGATGCTGGGCAGCGAAGTGACGCGCCGCCACGGCGGTCAGGGGCTCGCGCACGACACCATCGACATCACGTTCACTGGGTCGGCCGGACAGAGCTTCGGCGCCTTCCTGCCGTCGGGCATCACCCTTCGGCTCGAAGGCGACGCCAACGACTACGTGGCCAAGGGCCTCTCTGGCGGGCGCGTGGTGGTGCGTCCCGCGGTGGACGCGCCCTTCCTGGCCGAACGCAACGTCATCGCCGGCAACGTGGTCCTGTACGGCGCCACCAGCGGCGAGGTGTTCATCCGCGGCGTCGTCGGCGAACGCTTCGCCGTGCGCAACAGCGGCGCGCTGGCCGTGGTCGAGGGCGTCGGTGATCACGGTTGCGAATACATGACCGGCGGGCGCGTCGTCGTCATCGGTCGTACCGGCCGCAACTTCGCGGCCGGCATGAGCGGCGGCGTGGCGTACGTCCTCGACGAGGATGGCGACTTCGCCCAGCGGTGCAACCGCGAGATGGTGTACCTCGAGGCCGTCGAGACGGAGGACGAGCGCTTCGTGCTCGAGATGCTCGAACGGCACCGCGCGGTGACCGGCAGCGAGGTGGCGGCACGGCTGATGTCGCGCTGGGCCGACACCGTTGCACGGCTCGTGCGCGTCATGCCGATCGACTACAAGAAGGCGCTCGAGGCGCAGCGCGCCGAACTGCAGGGAGTGGCAGTGTAATGGGCAAGGCGACGGGATTTCTCGAACTCACGCGACAGACGCCGACACGCCGGCCGGTCGGCGAACGCATCAACGACTGGGACGAGGTCTACCAGCCGTTCCCGGCCGAGGCGCTGCGTGGGCAGGCGAGCCGCTGCATGGACTGCGGCATTCCGTTCTGCCATCAGGGCTGCCCGCTCGGGAACCTGATCCCCGACTGGAACGACCTGATCTATCGCGATCGCTGGAAGGAAGCCTCGATCCGGCTGCACGCCACCAACAACTTCCCCGAGTTCACGGGACGGTTGTGCCCGGCGCCCTGCGAGGCGTCATGCGTGCTCGGCATCAACGATCTGCCGGTGACGATCAAGCAGGTCGAGGTCTCGATCGTCGACCACGCATTCGAACAGGGCTGGGTCGTGCCCGAGCCTGCAGCGCACCGGACGGGCAAGCGGGTGGCCGTCGTCGGATCGGGGCCTGGCGGGCTCGCGGCGGCGCAGCAACTGGCGCGTCAAGGCCACGACGT
The DNA here is from genome assembly GCA_023429845.1 of Acidobacteriota bacterium. GTDB lineage: Bacteria > Acidobacteriota > Vicinamibacteria > Vicinamibacterales > Vicinamibacteraceae > Luteitalea. The sequence goes on along the minus strand of JAEZCY010000172.1, from coordinate 4,243 downwards.
GGTGCTGTTCGAGCGGGCCGATCGCATCGGCGGCCTCCTCCGCTACGGCATCCCCGACTTCAAGATGCACCGGCGGCTCATCGATCGACGGCTCGAGCAGATGGCCGCGGAGGGCGTCGAGTTCCGGCCCGGGGTCGACGTGGGTGGCAGCCTCACCGGTGACCAGTTGACGGCGGAGTTCGACGCGGTGTGCCTCGCGGTTGGCGCGACACAGGCACGCACCCTGCCGGTGCCCGGTGCGGACCTCCAGGGCGTGCACCTCGCGATGACCTATCTCGAGCGCCAGAACCGCCTGAACGCCGGTGACGACCTGCAGCCCGATCCGGCGATGGACGCGCACGGCAAGAAGGTGATCATCCTCGGCGGCGGCGACACCGGAGCGGATTGCCTCGGCACCGCACACCGGCAGCGCGCCGCGAGCGTGAGGCAGTTCGAGATCGCCGCGCGTCCGCCCGACAGCCGCAGCCCGGCCGACCCGTGGCCGCAGTGGCCGAACATCTATCGCGTGTCGGCCGCTCACGAGGAGGGCGGCGTTCGCGACTACTCCATCATGACCACGAAGCTGGAGGGCGACAACGGCGTCCTGAAGCGTCTGCACGGCGTGCGTGTGGAGATGGTCGAGAAGGACGGCCGGCTGTCGTTCGAGCCGGTGCCCGGCAGCGAGTTCGTCGAGGACGTGGACCTGCTGCTGCTCGCGATGGGCTTCACGGGGCCCGAGCCGCTGCCGCTGTTCTCGCAACTCGGCGTGGAGTGCGACGCAGCCGGCCGCGTCAAGGCCGATCCCGTGACACGGCAGACGACCGCGCCCGGCGTGTTCGTCGCCGGCGACGCCCGCCGCGGCGCCTCGCTCATCGTCTGGGCGATCGCCGAAGGCCGACAGGCGGCGGAGCAGATCGGGAAGTACCTGGAAATTTGAAATTCGGAATGTCAGATGCGAAGTGCCGTGGGATCGGCCATGGTTCGACGTCGTCGCGCATTTCCAATCTCGAATTTCAAATCTCCTGCAGTCCCTCCACCGTGAGTTCCCCGCGATCGACGATGCGCAGCAGGGCATCGACGACCGCGGGGTCGAACTGACGGCCCTTCTGACGTTCGAGTTCCTCCAGGACTTCCGACAGCGGCCACGACTTCTTGTACGTGCGGGCGTGCGTCAGCGCGTCGAACACGTCGGCCACCGCGACGATCCGGCTGACGAGCGGGATGGCGTCGCCATTGATGCCTTCCAGGTAGCCGGTGCCGTCCCATTGTTCGTGATGGGTGCGGGCGATCTCCTCGGCCATCTGCAGCAGCGGGTGTGTGCTGCCCGACAGCAGGCGCGCGCCGATCCGGGTGTGCGTCTTCACCACCGCGAACTCGTCGTCACTGAGGCCGCCGCCCTTGAGGAGGATGCTGTCGGGCACGGCGATCTTGCCGAGGTCGTGCAGCGGCGCCGCGAGCCGCAGCAGTTCCACGTCGTGCGGCTCCATGCCGAGTTCGCGTGCGAGTGCCGCCGACAGTCGGCCCACCCGCTCGGTGTGCTGCATCGTGTCGTCGTCGCGGAAGTCGGCGGCGCGCGACAGGCGGTGCAGGATCTCGAGCTGCGCCTGCTCGAGTTCCTGCGTGCGTTCCTGCACGCGAGCCTCGAGGACCTCGTTCTGCGCCTGCAGCGCCAGGTAGAGGTATCGCGCCTCGAGCAGGTTGCGGATTCGAAGGACGATCTCCGTCGCGTCGAACGGCTTGTTGACGAAGTCCTTGGCGCCCATCGAGAGCGCACGCTTCTTCAGATGCTGGTCGGCATCGGCCGTGATGAAGACGATCGGCAGGTAGCCTTCGGCAGGCAGCAGCGGTCCGAGCTGATCGAGCACGCCGAAGCCGTCGAGCTGCGGCATGTGCAGGTCCAGCAGCACCAGGTCCGGACGGTGTTCCTCGAAGAGCGGCCGCGCCTGCTGCGGGTGCGTCGTCGTGATGATCCGCTCGAATCCCGCCCGGCGCAGCAACCGGTCGATGATGTTGACGTTCTGGACCTGGTCGTCCACGGCGAGGATTCGCGCCTCGGGCCACGAGAACTCGGACATCTGCGCCTTACTCCCCGTTCCTCATTGCTGATGTCTCAGTCCGTGTCCGCTGCATCCGCTGATAGAGGTACGACGCCGCGACGAGCAGCACGCCGACGCCGAGCACGCTCAGCATCTGGTACACGCGATCGAGCTCGGCGATGTCCTTCGTCACGACCTTGACGATCGTCAGCCCGAAAAGGGCGATCGCCAGGTAGCGGGCGGGGGCGTACTGCCGCTGGAACCCGACGGCCACGAGCCCGACGGCATAGAGCGCCCACGCCACCGACAGGGCGACCTGTCGCGCGAGTTCCGCGCTGGCGGCCGCTGCCGGAAGGCCGGCTGCAGTGGACGCGTATGCCCGCTCGCCGAACAGCTGGCTGATCTCGGCCGAGAGCCAGCCGATCACCAGCATGTGCGCGCCGACGATCAGCACGTGCCGGCCGAGCGACTCGTCGAGGCCCTCCTGCGTGTGCTTCAGCCTGGCTGCCAGCCAGGCCATGGCGCCGACGACGATCGCCGTGGCGAGGGTGTGGGTGTTCAGCAGGGGCAGCGTGCCGATGGGCATCGGGTCGGTGAGCAGGTCGACGAGACGCACGGCGCCGAGCCCGAAGAGGAGGTAGCTGGCGCGCGTCAACCAGGCGCTGTGCGTGCGCAGGGCCGCGTACCCGAGGGCGGCCGCCTCGAGCGTCCAGCCGATGGCGACCACCGGACCATCGAACCACTCGCTGATCGCCAGGGCCAGCAGGGTCGCCGCCACCGCACCGAACTGCAGCGCCAGCACGGGCAGCCGCCTGCGCAATCCCAGCGCGATCGCCGCGTTCCAGCCGGCGAGTGCGGTGAGCATGGGCGCATTCCACCAGGCGAACCGGTCTTCTATGAACAGGTACAGAGCGAGCGGCAGGAACAGCCCTGTCGCGTGGGTGTGCACAAGTTCAGCGACCGGCAGCCGCGCCGTGGGCGCATCGTCGCTGAGGTCGCGCCACTGCCCCGCCAGGTGCAGGAGGTAGATGGCGCACGCGGTCACGACGGCGCCCGTGTACCAGGTCGGGGCCTGGAGGTTCTGCATCCAGGCGATGAGCGGCAGCGCCATGAGCAGCAGCAGAAGCGAGCGTACCCAGCGCCATCCGGCGTGATAGGTCGCCGAGAGGCCGGCTACGGTGGCGAGCACCAGGTAGACGAGCAGCCGGCCGTTGAAGCGGCCAAGCATCCACACCGCGGCAACGTGATAGACCAGCGGCGCGGTCAGCAGCAGCCACGTCACCGGCCGCGCGACCACGCCCCACCGCTGCAGCTCGGGTCGTGCCAGACGACGTCGGAGCACCACGAGCATCCCCAGCACGACGGCCAGTTGCACGGTCAGGAACAGCAGCGTGCGCAGCCAGGCGGCGGGCGTGTAGAAGCTGTCGGCCCAGGCTGCCGCCATGACGACGGCGAGCACGTACGCCAGTGCGGCCACACCTGCCCACGCGTGTCGTGCCACCAGCGCGAGCGCGCCGAGCAGCAGCACGGTGTTGTACGTGAACAGCACCCGCTGGGCGTCGTCGCGACCGCCGACGAGTACGGGTGTGATGAAGCCCCCGAAGACCGCGAGCGCGCCGAGCACCTGCAGGCGATGCCGATCGGCGAGCGTCGTCGCGAGCATCGTCACCGCCGCCATGGCGACGAACGCCGTCGCCGGCCCGATCAGCTCGTAGACGTGCAGGGCGGAGTACATCGCGATGTAGAGCACCACGAGCCCACCGCCGCTGAGGGCGTGGCCGAAGAAGCCCAGCCCGCGCCGCACGAAGTGTTGACCGCCCGCGACGAGTCCCGCGCCGGCGAGCAGCCCGATGCCTACGCGTAAGGGCTCGCTCACCCAGCCGTTGTCGAAGGCGAACTTGATGAAGTAACTGACGCCGAGGATCAGGGCGCCGATGCCCGCGTACAGGAGCCAGCGGGCACCGATGCGCTCTTCGAGGCCCTCGGCCGCAGGGGCGGCTGGTGGAAGCGGCGCGGCATCGCCGTCCGGGTCCGCCAAGTCGGCCTCTCCCCCGGGCTGGCCCGGAAGGACCGTCGACGGGTGAGTGTGCGCCGCTGCGGAGGCGCGCACTTCGGCCACCCACGCGTCACGGGCGACCCGTGCCTCAGCGCTCTCGGCCAGGCCCGGATCCACGGGTGCGCTGCCGGCGGGCGCGGGCCCCCGGGCCCGCCCGGCGGGGATCTGGGCG
>JAEZCY010000163.1 GCA_023429845.1 Acidobacteriota bacterium | reverse complement strand
TACGTGCCATGCCTTATCCCTGCCGCTGCTTGTGCTTCTGGTTGTCGCAAATCACCCGGACGACACCGCGCCGGCGGACGATCTTGCACTTGGCGCAGATGCGCTTGACTGATGCTCTGACCTTCATGACTCTCGCTCTCGGCCGGCTCGGAGAACCAGCCCTACCCGGACGTTGCGGCCGCGCTCGAAAAAGCGGGCCCTCCACCGTGCGCCACGCTCGAAGAGCGGGCGGCCTTCCTACCGTGCCACGCTCGGCGAGCGGGCTCCACCAATCGCGGCCTACAGCCGCTCGATGATGCGCCCGCGCGTGACGTCACGCGGCGAGACCTGCACCACGACCCGATCCCCCACCAGGATCCGCACGAAGTTGCGGCGGGTGTCCCCGGTGACGTGCGCCGTGATCACGTGCCCTGAATCGAGGGTCACGCGATAGAGCGCCTGCGGCAGTTGCTCGTTGACCGTGCCGCGCAGCCCTTCGCTCATGAGATCCGCGCAACTGGCAATTCGAAATTCGAAATGTTCGACAACGTCGGGCACCCGACTGCATTGAACATTTCCCATTTCCAATTTCCAGTCTTCACGAGCCACGCTAGCGACCCACCGCAGCCGGCGCAGGCCGCAGCGTCAGGATCTCCGCCCCGTCGGTCGTCACCGCAACCGTATGCTCGAAATGCGCCGACAGCGTGCCGTCCACCGTGATGGCCGTCCACCCGTCCGACAGCACCCGCACCGCGGCACGCCCGGCATTGACCATGGGCTCGATGGCCAGCACCATCCCCTCGGACAATCGTGGCCCCCGCCCGGCGGGGCCGTAGTTCGGGATCTGCGGCTCCTCGTGCAGGCGGGTGCCGATGCCGTGCCCGACGAACTCCCGCACCACCGTGAACCCCTGAGCCTCCACGAACGCCTGCACGGCATGCCCGATGTCGGACACCCGCGCGCCGGCCCTCACGGCGTCGATCCCCTTGTAGAGCGACCCCTCGGTCACGTCGAGCAGTCGCTGCGCTTCCGCGTCGATCGCCCCGACACCAACCGTCACCGCCGAATCGCCGTAGAACCCGTCGAGCTTCACCCCCATGTCGATCGAGAGGATGTCGCCCTCCGTCAGCGCCTGCGACGAGGGGATGCCATGCACCACCTCGTGGTTGCGCGACGCGCAGATCGTCGCGGGAAAGCCGCGATAGCCCTTGAAGGCCGGCTCTGCGCCCGCTTCACGCACCAGCCGCTCAGCCTCCGCGTCGATCTCCGCCGTCGTGGCCCCCGGCACCACAAGGCGCCGCAACTCGTCGAGGATGCGGGCCACCAATTGGTTGGCCGCGCGCAACTTCACGAGTTCCTCCGACGACCGACAGGTGATCACCGCCCGCTCCCCTGCTGACCCACCGCCATCACCGATGCCAGGGCGCCCTGCATCGCGGCAGCCACCACGTCGGGCGGCTGGTTGCCGTCGATCGAGAAGAACGTGGGACGCCCGCGGTAGTACTCCACCAGCGGCGCCGTCCGGTCCTCGTAGATCTGCAGGCGGTTGCGCACGACCTGCTCGTCGTCGTCGGCGCGCGTGATGAGCGCCCCGCCACACACGGCACACACCGTCTCCGATTTCGTCGGATCGGCGTTGGTCCCGCACACGCTGCACACGCGCCGATGGTGCAGACGCGCCACCAGCACCTCGACCGGGACCACCAGGTGCAGCACCGTCAGCGGCGCGCGCCCGTTCATCATCTCGTCCAGCGCGCCGGCCTGGTTCACCGTGCGCGGGAAACCATCAAGGATAAACCCTGGAGCGACGTCTTGTCGAGAGAGGCGTTCCCGGACGATGGCGATTGCGACCTCGTCGCTGACGAGATGCCCTTGGTCGATGCGCGCCTTGGCCTCCAGGCCCAGCGGCGTCCCGGCTGCCGCCGCGTCGCGCAGGATGTCGCCGGTCGAGACCTTCGTGACCCCGTACTCGCGGGCAAGCCGGCTGGCCTGCGTGCCCTTGCCCGCTCCAGGCGGGCCGAGCATCACCACGTTGATTCCTTGTCGAGCCAACCGCGGCCTACCCTCTCCGTCCGCGGATGCGCGTCTTCTTCATGAAGCCGTCGTAGTGCCGCATGATCAGCTGGGACTCGATCTGCTGAACCGTGTCCATCGCCACACCGACCACGATCAGCAGCGACGTGCCGCCGAAGAAGAAGGTCACGCCAAGGCCGTTGGTGAACCAGCCCGGCAGCGCAGCGTCGAGGGACTCGCCGATGAAGGGGATCGGCGCCACCTTGAACCCACTGATCAGGAACTCCGGCAGCAGGGCCACAGCCGCGAGATACAGGGCACCCACCAGCGTGATTCGCGTCAGGATCAGGTCGATGTACTCGGCCGTCCGCTTGCCCGGCCTGATTCCCGGGACGAAGCCGCCGTACTTCCGCATGTTCTCCGCAACGTCGTCGGGCTTGAAGACGATGGCGGTGTAGAAGTACGCGAAGAAGACGATCAGGACGACCTGCAGCAGGTTGTAGAGCGGCATGCCCCACGCGAGCTGCTGCGCCACGCCCTGCATCATGCTGTCGGGCGGGAACATCCCGGCGATCGTCGCCGGGAACGCCAGCAGTGACGAGGCGAAGATGACGGGCATGACGCCGCCGGTGTTCACCTTCAGCGGGATGTGCGTGCTCGATCCGCCGTACTGCTTTCGTCCGACCACCCGCTTGGCGTAGTGCACCGTGACCCGCCGGTGCGCCCGCTCCACGTAGACGATGACCGCCACCACCGCGATCATCACCAGGAGCAGCAGCGCCAGGCGCAACAGTCCGATCTCGCCCGTCTGCAACTGGTCGAGCGTCGTCATCACGGCGCGCGGCAGGCCTACGACGATGCCGGCATAGATGATGAGCGACATCCCGTTGCCGATGCCGCGCTCGGTGATCTGCTCACCGAGCCACATCACGAAGATCGACCCGGTGGTCAACGTGAGCACGGTCAGCAGCCGGAAGCTCCAGCCCGGCTCGTACACCAACGGCAGCCCGCCGGCGATGTTCGTCTGCCGCTCGAGGAAGATCGCGATGCTCAGCGCCTGGATGACCGACAGCAGGATCGTGCCGTAGCGGGTGTATTGCGTGATCTTGCGCCGCCCCAGCTCGCCCTCTTTCGAGATGCGCTCGAGCGTCGGCCACACCACCGTCAGCAACTGCAGGATGATCGAGGCGCTGATGTACGGCATCACGCCGAGCGCGAAGATCGTCACGCGCGACAGGTTGCCGCCCGAGAACAGGTCGTACAGGCCGAACATCGTGTTCTGCGCCTGTCGAGCCAGCTCCGCCAGCGCCTCGGTGTTCACACCGGGCGTGGGGATATGGTGGCCGATGCGGAACACGCCGAGCAGCGCCAGCGTGAACAGCACCCGGGCACGCAGCTCCGGGACTGCGAAGATGTTCCTCAAGCTATCCATGTCGGCCCTGCCTCCTGAATTTCAAATCGACAATTTGAAATTGGAGCGCGTTCACAGCGTTTCGGCGGTGCCGCCAGCAGCCTGGATCTTCTGGGCCGCCGCGCCGCTGAACTTGTGCGCGCGGACCGTCAGGCCCTTGGACAGTTCGCCACGCCCGAGCACCTTGATCTTCTGGCTGCCCTGTGCGAGCCCGCGCCCGTGCAGCACCGCCGGCGTCACTTCGGTGCCGGCATCGAACAACGCTTCGAGCTGGTCGAGGTTGATCACCGCGTAGTCGGCTCGGAACAGGTTGGTGAAGCCACGCTTGGGCAGTCGGCGATGCAGTGGCATCTGGCCGCCTTCGAAGCCACGCTTGCGCTTGAAGCCCGACCGCGACTTCGCGCCCTTGTGTCCTCGGCCGGCCGTCTTGCCGTTGCCCGAACCCTGACCGCGCCCGACCCGCTTCTTGGCGTGCGTCGAACCGTCGGCGGGCTTGAGATCGCTCAAATCCATAATTAGATCCTGTCGGCCTTCGGCCTTGGGCCTTGGGCCTTCGTTCAATGTCGAAGCCTGCCGCCTGCGGGTGTTCTCGCAGGCTGCAGGCCGCCGGCCGTAGGCTGACTACTCGACGGTGACCATGTGGCGGACCTTCTGGATCATCCCGCGCATCGCGGGGTGATCGAGCACTTCCACCGTGTGGCCAATCTTGCGCAGTCCGAGACCCTTGACGATCTCGCCCTGCTTCTTTGCGTAGCCGATCGTGCTGCGCACCAGCGTCACCTTGAGGGTCTTGCCCTTGGGCGCCGCGGGCGTGGCCGGCTTCTGTCGACGGGGGGTGGTTTCCGACATCACGTCCTCAGGCGTTCACGAGTTCTTCGAGCGACTTGCCGCGCAACCGCGCGATCGCCGACGGGTCCTTGAGGCCCGCGAGCCCGGCAAACGTCGCGCGCACCACGTTGTGGGCGTTCGGCGATCCGAGCGACTTGGTGAGGACGTTCTGGATGCCGGCGGCTTCCACGACGGCCCGCACCGCGCCACCCGCGATGATGCCCGTGCCCTCGGGAGCCGGCTTGAGCAGCACGCGTCCGGCGCCGAAGCGGCCGACGATCTCGTGCGGCAGCGTCGTCCCCTGCAGCGGCACCTGGATCAGCGACTTCTTCGCAGCCTCGATGCCCTTCTTGATGGCCGAGGGCACTTCCTTGGCCTTGCCGACACCGAAGCCGACGTGGCCGTTGTTGTCCCCGACGATCACCAGGGCGCTGAACGACAGGTTCTTGCCGCCCTTGACCACCTTGGTGACGCGGTTGATGGACACCACGGTGTCCTTCAGCTCGAGCTGGCTCGCGTCGATGCGATCGCGGTATTCGTACATGGGTCAGTCCTCAGAACTCGAGGCCGGCTTCGCGCGCGGCTTCGGCGACGGCGCGCACGCGCCCGTGGTACAGGAACCCGCCGCGGTCGAACACGACGCGGGTGATGCCCTTCTCCTTCAGCCGCTCGGC
>JAEZCY010000131.1 GCA_023429845.1 Acidobacteriota bacterium | reverse complement strand
CGTCGGCGCAGTGCCGACGCGTGACGGGATCGTGCCGCTCGCGCCCGGGCCCATCACGTGCTCGCAGAAGTAGTGACCGACGACGCCCGACGAGTTCGCCACGCCGTTCGGGCGGTTCGCGGACCGGCTGTTCAACAGCAGCCGCGTCGACTCCAGGCAGGACGCTGCGAGGATCACGACGCGCGCGCGGAAGTCCATGGCCTCCTTGGTGTGGCGGTCGACGACGCGCACGCCGGTGGCGCGGTTGGTCGAGTCGTCCACCAGCACTTCCGAGACGATCGAGTCGGTGCGGACGGTCAGGTTGCCGCTGTCGCGAGCCGGATAGATCAGTGCCGCCGGCGAGTGAAAGGCGGCGTTCAGGTCACACCCGCGTCCGCAACGACCGCGCCCCATGCACCGCTGCCGGTACCGGTTGTTCAGCACGCCGTCCGTGGTCACGCCGGCACGACCGGGAATCAGCCGGCGCCCCATCTTCGCCAGAGCCCGCTGTATCTGCACCTCGCCGCAATTGAGCTTCAGCGGGCGCTGGAAGATGCCGTCCGGGAGGTGCGCGATGCCTTCCTTCGTGCCGGAGATGCCGAGCAGCGTGTCGACCCTGTCGTAGTACGGGGCGATGTCGCCGTACGCGATCGGCCAGTCGTCACCGACGCCGTCGTGACTCTTGCCCTTGAGGTCGAGATCCGAGAAGCGCAGCGAGACGCGCCCCCACAGGTTGGTCTTGCCGCCGAGCACGCGGGCACGCACCCACGCATACGGCGTGCCGGTGATGGGGTTCTGTTTCTCGTCCGCGATCCACTCACGCGTGAACCGGTTGCCCGAGTAGGCCATCACCTTCTTGTACCGCTGCATCTCGGGCGTGAGCCCGTATGGCCGATCGAGCGTGCGGTACTCGGCGGCCGACAGCGCGAACTCGTCGGCGGGCAGCCGATGACGACGGGGGTCCTTGTAGGGCCACTCCATCGTCTTGTAGGCCTTGGCCGGATCGGGATCGAGCGCCTGGCCGGCCTCCAGCAGGAGCACCTTCACGCCGGCCATCGCCAGCTGGAATGCGGCCATGCCGCCGGCCGCGCCCGAGCCGACGACGATCGCGTCGTAGCCGTCCCTGCCCGGAGTGATCGGTGCCGCAGGTTGCTGCATGGCCTACGCCCCGGCCTGAGCCTTCTGACCGCAGTGAGGACAGTCCTTGCCGTCCTCGGTGAGGCAGCCGACGAACTCGGGCAGGTACTGGTTCCCCTTGTACTGCAGGTCCTTGTGGATGCCGATCTCGGACGTGTAGTAGCCGCGGATGGTGGCGTCCTTGGTCGCGCGGAAGAACTGCTCGACCGGCGTCGCCGGCTTGGCCTCGTTGGCGCTGATCTCGGTCAGGAACTCGGTGACCTGCGCCGGCGTGAGCTTCACGAACGGTGCCTTGTACCGGGCGTTCGTCGCCTCGTCCAGCGCGGCGAGGCCCTGCGTCCAGCTGTTGCGAAGCGGCTCGTCCGATTCCGACAGGAGGAGGTCGATGTAATCGGCGACGCGCGCCGCCTTGGCGCCCGGCGAGTGCGCGTCGGTGGGGATGATCGCGTCGCTGAACGCGTCCACCGTCGCGTACTGCGCCGCGGTGAGCGCCTTGAGCTTCGGGGCGGCATTGGTGCGCTGGAGCGCCTCGAATGCGAGCGCGCCCTCCTCCGAGAGCAGCGGCAGGAGGGCGATCGTGCCCGCGCCCGCCGCGAGCGACTTGAGCATGGAGCGACGGTTGACGCCGCGAGGGCTGGCGTTCTCGTTGAGATCGTTCATGTTCCTCTCCATCATCGAGCGTTGGTGCTGCGCTCGCCGTGCGTGTCCGCGAGAGCTTCGATCGCCCCCGTACGAGCCGAGCGGTAGATCGCTTCGGCCAGCGCCACGCTTCGTCGTCCTTCACGGGCGTCGCACGCCGGGCGGCGATGGGCCCGCAGCGCTGCGACGAAGTCTTCGACCACGCGCTGGTGCGGCGTCGCATCGGCCACGACGGCGGTGGAGGCACTGCGGGTCCCGCTCGTGTCCGAGGCGCCCGCGACGTGCCCGCTCTTCAGGTCCCACCCGATGATGCGATCGTGCTCGAGCGTCAACGTGCCCTCGGTCCCGGTGATCTCGATCCGCCGCGGATACCCGGGGTACGCGGCCGTCGTCGCCTGCACGGTGCCGATGGCGCCACCGGCAAACGTGAGCCAGGCCACGAGCGTATCCTCGACCGCGATGTCGTGCAGCACGGTGGCGGCACGCGCCGACACCTGCCTCACATCGCCGAGCAGCCACAGCAGCAGATCCACCGTGTGGATGCCCTGGTTCATCAAGGCGCCGCCGCCGTCGAGCGTCGGCGAGCCCCGCCACGGCGCGTTCTGGTAATACTCGGGCCCGCGATACCACTTCACCCGCGCGTCCACGAGCAGCACGCGGCCCAGCCGACCCGCGGCCATGGCCTGTCGTGCCTCGAGAAACGCCGGCGTGCAGCGGTCCTGGAAGAACACGCCCAACCTGACGCCCCCGCGTTCCACGGCGGCGATGGCCGCGTCGATGCGCTCGACCGTCACGTCGAGCGGCTTCTCGCAGAGCACGTGCACACCGCGCGCGGCTGCCAGCGCAATCTCGTCGGCATGCACGCCCGACGGGCTGCCTATGCAGACGATGTCGAGGGGGGTCTGGTCGAGGAGGGACGCGAGGCTGGGCGCGGCGACGAGGCCGTAGCGGCTGGCGAGCGCGGCGACCTTCGTCGCGTTCGATCCGCAGACGCCGATCGCCTGGAGACCGGGCACGCCCTGCACGGCCCGGATGTGCGTGTCGGTGATATTGCCGCCCCCGGTGAACCCCACTCGCATGGTGTCAGGCGGCCCGATTGCTGCGTCGGCACTCAAATGCCGCGAGCATATGACAGGTTGGCGGAACCGACAACGGAGACGGTCGCAGGCGAGGGGTCGGAAGGCTGAACGTCGCGGAGATGGCCGGCTCGTCGAGCCGGCCCGACCGGCGG
>JAEZCY010000116.1 GCA_023429845.1 Acidobacteriota bacterium | reverse complement strand
CGTGTCGGGGCTGCCGGCCGAAGGTGCGGCCGGATCGGTAATCTCCTCGAGCTGGCCCGGCGCGCTGCGCCCCGACCGCAGCCAGTCGGGCGCGAACATGTAGATCAGCGTGAGCGTCAACGCGACGAGGATGAGGCCGCCTGCGAACACGGCGATCAGACCAAGCCCCTCCCGCTCGCGCGTCACGCCGGCGTCGGTCTCGTCACGTTCGCCGGGCTCATCGGCAAGGAAGTGGGCGACGGCCGCATCCGGGTCGAGTCCGACCTGCATCGCATACGACCGGATGAACCCCCGCGTGAAGATGCCTCCCGGCAACTTCTCGAACTGGTTCTTCTCGATGGCATCGAGAAAGCGCACGGAGATGTTGGTCTTCTCTGCAATCGCATGCAGGGAGACTTTCTGGCGCTCACGTGCTTCCCGCAGTCGCTCGCCCACCGTCACTCGGTCCGCCCCTCGTCTCCAAACACCGCGTGTATGTCCCGCACCGTGCGCGCCAGCGTGTCGTCGCCGCGCGCGTAAGCCGATGCGAACAGGTCGATACCGGCGACACCGCAGGCGCCAGCCTGGCGCACCTCGGCGCAGCGCGTGAGATCGACGCCGCCCACCGCCATCACCGCTCCTGTCGCCCGCGCCGTCCACCTCGCCAGTGCCGCCACACCGGCGGGCGGCGTGCCCGGCGCCTTGGACGCTGACGGAAACACCATGCCGAAGAGCACGTAGTCGGTCCCCGCCGCCACTCCCGGCTCATCGTCCACGTGAACCGAACGCCCGATCAGCGCACCCGCTGGCTGCACGCGCCGCAGCCGTGGCGCGGGCATCCCCGTGCCGCGCAGGTGCACACCGTGCGCGCCCGCAGCCCACGCCACGTGCGCCCGCTCGTTCACGAGCAGCCGGCACCGCGTCTCGACCACCGCTGCGCGCATCGCGCGCGTCACCTGCCAGAGGCGCCTGTCGTCCCAATCCCGCTCGCGGATTTGCACGGCGTCGACACCGGCCCTTGCGGCTGCCGCCACGAAGGCCACCAGCGCGGCGTCTCCGCCCGGCACCCGGCTGCGGTCCGTGATCACCATCGTGCGCGGTGGCCACATGCTACACGCCCGGTTCGGGAGGCGACGATGAGCGGCGCGAGAGCATGTCGCCGATCTCGACGAGCGCGGCCGCGACGCTCACGATGCCAACGCCCGTCACCGCACCCTTCACGTACGCGTGCGTCAGCCAGTCGGCGACGACCGGCGCGACAGCCGCGAAATAGTTGCGCTCCCAGAAACGGGACCAGGGCGCCAGGATGAGCAGCAGACCGGCCTCGAGCAGGTACAGGGCCAGCAGCACGCGACTGAACAGGGAAACGACTAGCCTCCGGCGTCGACGCGCAGCAATCGGTCGAGGCGTGCGCGTGCATCACGATAGTCCTCGACCTGCGACAGCAGATCGAGCAAGACCCCGAGAGCACGATCGGTCTCGCCGAGCGCTTCCAGCGACTCCGCCAGATCGTACAGCACCGCGCGCTTGGGAGCAGCATCAGGCACCGGTGCCATGGACGCCTGCTCGTACCAGCTGACCGCTTCCAGCACCTGGCCGCGAGACCGGTGCAACTCGGCCAACGCCTGCGACGCGGCAAAGCGTGACCGGGGTTCGAGCGAGGCGCGCTCGAACGCACGTGCGGCCTCGGCCGCCAGGCCTGCGGCGAGGAACACCCGGCCCGCCGCGAGCTGCTGCTCGGCCAGCACGCGTGTGTCGGTCTGGCGCTGAAGGTCGGCAAACACCGCGTCCAGGTCGACGGTGCCCTCACCGGGTGAGGACACGGGCGGGTCGAGCGGCGGAGGCTCTGGCTCGGGTCGGGGTTCCAAGTCAGTTGCCGTCTGGCTCGATGGGGTGGCCTCCGCGGCCGACGGCAATTCGAGCGTGCCCCACGTTGCAGGGTCCGACGCGACAGGGGCAGCGGGGTCGCCCGGAGCCGATGCCGACGCGACCGCCACGGCAGGTTCGACCGACGACGGCGTCGGCGCAGGCCGATTGTCGGGCGGCGGCGCCTCCATCGTTGGGGGAGGCGTGTCTGCGGGGGGAGAACCTGGCGGTGGCGCGACATGCCCGTGCAGGTCGGTGCGGGCGGGTGCGTCGATGCGAACGGGCGCATCGGGCAGCACCGTGTCCCACTGACGCAACTCCTCGAGCAACTGCGTGAGGTCGATCTCCTCGTCCACCGTCTCGTGCACCACCGGCGCGTCAGCCGACTCGGGCTCGCACGTCACCTCGCCACTCGGGTGGCCGCCACTCGCCTCCCCGTCAACCGTATCGCCCGTGTCGTGCGCTCGCACATCACCGGCGTTCTCAGCTGGCGGCGGGTCGGTCGCCGCTGCGGCAACCACGATGCTCACCGGTTCGGGTCGCTGCGCGGAGGCTTCGGACAGCACGTCGATGTCAGCGACGCCGGATGATGCGTCGGGTTCGTGGCCGGCGATCGAGAGCTGGGGCGAGAGGGTCGCCTCGATCAGCGGCGGCGCCAGGCGCCCGCGTGAGACGAACAACTCAGGCAGCTCGTCGGCCAGCACGTGCGCGTCTCCTGCGTGCACGGCCGCGCGGCCGACGTCCCGTAGCGCGGACGCGCCAGTGACCCAGTCGTTCGACACCGAGAACATCGGCGCGCTCACGGGGGGAGCCTCGGTGCTCTTCGGCTGCACTTCGGTCACAGCACGCAGGACGGGAGCTTCGGCTTCGCGCTGCGGCTCGGCCGCGGCCCTCGTCTCGGCGTCGCGGTCCGAGGACGGGAGGGCGGCAACAGGGCTGGCTGCGGTTGTGAGCGCGGGCATGCACGCAGCGTCGGCAACGTCGCGCCCCAGCAGGTCCGCCCAGTCGAATCCGGAGTCGGAGGAGGCCGTCGGCGGCGGGGCACGGAAGACCGGAGGCGACACCTCACCGAGCCATGCATCGAGCGACCCGAGCGCGTCGTGCGCGTGGTCGCTGGTGTGCACGTCGTCCACCGGCGGCACAATCGCCCGTGCGAGAGCGGACTCACGCGCCGTCTCCTCCACCACGGCAGCCGGTTGCGCGAAGCCACTGTCGGGCGACGACGCGAGGTCGTTCTCGGGATCCGGCAAGGCGTCCGCGGTCAAGGCGTCAGCGGTCAGGCCGGTCGCCGTCGGTGCCTCCGTAGTCAGGACGTCATGCCAGTTGTGCGGATCCGCTCCGGCCGGGTCCGGGGCCGCGAGGTTCATCCAGGTACGGTCCAGGATCGGCGACTCCGCGAGGAACACCTGGTCTGCCGGATGGTCCGATCCGCGACCGGTCGAGGGGGCGCCGGCCGCCGAGTCCGCGCTGGAGTCGGCCCCGGAGTTGGTCCCCGAGTCGATCCCCGAGTCGATCCCCGAGTCGCCCCAGGGGACGGCGGCAGAGATGTTCCCTGGGACGGTCGCGAGGTCCGTCCCGTCATCGACCTGCTCCCGGCCACGCAGTGCCGCAAGCGCCTCGGCGATCCCGTCCGCTTTCGGGACGGGGATCGTCACGTCGGCGTATTGCGCGACGGGTGCGTCCGCGGTCTCGGTTGCCACGGGCTCTGAAACTGGCTCCGGACTCGGTTCGTGCGGCGCCTCTGGCGTCGGCCGCAAGGCGGCCAACGGCATTGTCGCCACGGGATCCGGCACGACGGCTCTGGCCGCCGCCAGCGCTGCGTGTCCGCCGAACGCGGTTGCGCCGGGTGCGGCCTCGACGGCGTCCAGCCGAGCGCGGGCGATGGCGACGCCCTCGGTATCGTGGCGCCGCTGCCTGAGGTCGATCACGCGCTGCAGCGCCACGCGCGCGTCCGCCTTCAGCTTCAGCGCGAGCGACACCTCGGCCAACTGCCACAAGGCATGCTCGTGGATCGGCTCGAGTTTGAGGACCTTCTTGTAGAGGGCTGCGGCCTTGGAATGGAATCCCTCGGCGAAGAGATGGTCGGCCCAGCGACAGAACTGGACCGCTGCGCCTTCACGCTGGCCGGCACGCTCCAACACGTCTGCCAACTGCTTGACCACGCCCCAGTCCACGGGTGCCATCGCGGCCGCCGACTGGTAGTGCGTGATGGCGTCGTCCACGCGGCCCTGGCGCAGGAACTTCTCGGCCAGGCGGGTCAACTCCTCGCGTGTGCTCATCAGGGATCGGCTTCGTCGTCGAGCAACAGGTCGAACAGCGTCGGTGGCCGAAAGCTCCGCCGATGGGCGTCGCTCAGGCCGTGCAACCGGATGGCCGCAAGGTGCTCCGCTGTCGCGTAGCCCTTGTGCCGGGCATAGCCATACCGCGGGTCCTCCCGATCGAGCGCCGTCATCAGCCGATCACGTGTGACCTTGGCCACAATCGACGCGGCCGCGATGCATGCGCACCGCTGGTCGCCTTTGATGAGGCCACGGTGGGGCACGAGGAGGTCCGGGATGGCAAAGCCGTCCGCCAGCACGTAATCGGCCGCGGGCGCCAATCCCATGACTGCATCCCGCATCGCCGCGAGAGAGGCCCTGTGGATGTTGAGCAGATCGATGTCGGCGACCGATCGCGACACCACGCACCAGGCGATGGCGCGGCGCAGAATGCGGTCGTGGAGCCGTTCACGCGCGTCACGCGTGAGGAGTTTCGAGTCGCGCAGGCCCGACACGGGGCGGTCGGGGTCGAGGACGACGGCCGCAGCCGTCACCGGGCCGGCGAGGCAGCCCCGGCCGACTTCGTCGACGCCGGCCACGCACAGGTGACCGGCGCGCCGGAGCGCGTTCTCGATGTTGCGGCGGGCCGAGAGCCGCACGCCGAGGCGACGACCTGTGCTCACGACCGCAGTCCCCGAGCACAGTCGAACGTCACCGTGGCGACAAGACCGAATGCGGAAATGCGGAAATGCGGAAATGTCGAACACACCCGCAGTCGGCATTTCAGCATGTCAGCATGTCCGCATCTGGTTCCTGCTCAGGCCTTGGGCGCGGGCCGGCGGCTGGCTTCCTTCATGCGCGCCGCCTTGCCGCGCAGGCCGCGCAGGAAGTACAGCTTGGCGCGGCGCACCTTGGCGCTGCGTACCACCTCGATCCGGTCGATGACCGGCGAGTGCAGCGGGAAGATCCGCTCGACGCCCTGGCCGAACGAGATCTTGCGCACCGTGATGGACGCGCGCGTGCTGCCGCGGTGCATCCCGATGATGAGGCCCTCGTACACCTGAATCCGCTCCTTGTCGCCCTCGCGCACTTTCACGTGCACGCGGACGGTGTCACCGGACTTGACGGGGGGCCGCTCGGTGAGCTGCGCGGATTCGATGGTCTCGATCGGGGTCATGATACCTGTGCTCCGTTGTTGTCGCCGGCCACCAAGTGTGCCAGCCATTGTCGCTCTTCGTCGGTCAACACTGCGTCGACGAGCAGGTCCGGTCGCCGTTCGAACGTGCGCCGCAAGGCCTGCTGGCGTCGCCAGCGGTCGATCTCGCCGTGGTGCCCCGACAGCAGCACCCCGGGTACGTCAAGGCCGCGAAAGGTCGCCGGCCGGGTGTAGTGCGGGTGGTCCAGCAACCCGCGCGTGAAGGAGTCGCGCACCACCGACTCCGCGTCTCCGACGACACCGGGCACGAGCCGCGCCACCGCGTCGGTGATCACCAGAGCCGGAAGTTCCCCGCCGGAGAGCACGTAGTCGCCGACCGACACCTCCTCGGTCACCAGCGTCGCGCTCACCCGCTCATCGACGCCCTCGTATCGCCCGCACAGGAACACGAGGTGCGTCTGCCGGCTGTACTCCTCGGCCACCTGCTGCGTGAAGCGACGCCCCTGCGGCGAAGGCATCAGGACCATGTCGGCGGTCCCTCGCGTCGCGTTCACGTGCTCCACCGCGCGAAACAGGGGCTCCGGCTTCAGCACCATGCCGGGGCCGCCGCCAAACGGCGTGTCGTCCACCACCTTGTGCCTGTCGGAGGTGAAGTCACGCAGGTCGTGCACCTGCAGGTCGACCTTACCGCCGGCGACCGCCCGGCCGATGATGCCGTCGTGCAGGCCGGCCCGCACCATGGCGGGGAAGATCGTCACGATGTCGATTCGCACGGCGATTCGGTCCCGGTGTGTTCAGTTCCAGCAACCCCTCGGGCGGCCGCACGACGATCAACTCGGGCCCGAGCACCGGACACAAGGCCGGCGTCAGCGGAATCTGTACCTCTTCGTCGCCGCGCCCGATCACCAGCACCCCGACACCGCCGGTCGGCTCCACCCGCAGCACGCGCCCCACCTCGTCGCCCGACTCCGTACGCACGAGCGCGCCGATGTACTGGTACCAGTAATACTCACCCTCGGGCAACGGCGCGAGCGCCGATTCCGGCACCCGCAGTTCCCCGTGTCCGAGCGCATCCACGGCCTCGATCGATTCGTACGCGGCGAACGTGACCATCGGCCGGCCGGCATGGACCCGCGAACCGGCGATGGTCAGCGGCAGCACCGTGCGCCCTGGACGCGCATACACCGTCGCACCCTCGGCAAACCGCGTCTCGGGAAAATCCGTCTCCGGGTGAATCAGCACGTCGCCGCGCAACCCGTGGGCGCGGCCGATTCGACCAACGACGACCATGGCCTCCCACGATGGCAGCGTCCCGTCGCCGGGTTGCTCACCATCCGCGTTCGGCGCACCCTCGTCACTGCCGGGGCTGGCCATCGCGGAACTCGACCTGGACCTTGCGACCGTCCTGATCGGCGGTGGCCTGGGCCAGGGTGCGCAGCGCCTGGGCGGTGCGCCCCTGCCGCCCGATCAGCCGCCCGAGTTCCCCCGGAGCCATGAAGACCTCGACGACGGTCACGCCGCGGTGCTCGGCCTCGGTGACGGTCACCTGCGAGGGATCGTCGGCCAGCGCGCGGGCGACGACCTCGACGAGAGCACGAACGTCGGCCATCGCCTAGGCAGACGCCTGAGCTTCGGTCGCCTCGAGCACCGGCGCCGGGTGCCGCTTCACGAGCGTACGCACCGAATCGGACGCCCGCGCACCAACGCTGAGCCAGTGAGCAAGACGCTCGCGATCGATCACGAACGCCTCAGGCGTCGCGCGCGGGTTGTAGTGGCCGAGGATCTCGACGAACGCACCTTCGCGCGCATTGCGCGAGTCAGCGACGACGATGCGATAGAACGGAGACTTCTTGGCGCCCTGACGGCGCAGGCGAATCGTGACCATGTGATTTCTTCTTCTTCGGCCGCACTCCGGGAGCCGGCCCTGCCAACGGCAGGCGCGTTCGGTTAACGCGCCCTGCCTACCGCAGCGACCGCTGCGCCTGCATGGCGGCTTTCATCATGCCGAACTGCTTGCGCAGCTTGCCGCCGCCCTTGCCGCCCGCCAGCCCGCCCATCATCTTCATCATCTTCTTCATGTCGAGGAATTGCTTGATGAGACGATTGACCTCCTCCACCGACCGCCCGCTGCCGCGCGCGATGCGGCGACGGCGGCTGCCGTTGAGGAGCTGGTGATTGCGTCGTTCCCGGGGAGTCATCGACAGGATGATGGCCTCCACGTGCGCCATCTGCTTGTCGTCGATCTTCCCCTGCATCTGCTGCTTGATCTGCCCCATCCCGGGCAGCATCCCCAGGATGTTCTCGAGCGGCCCCATACGCTTGATCGTCTGGAGCTGCTCACGGAAGTCCTCGAGCGTGAAGTCGTTGTCGAGGATCTTCTGTTCGAGCTTGGCCGCGTCTTCCTGCGTGACGACCGACTCGGCCTTCTCGATGAGCGACAGCACGTCGCCCATTCCCAGGACACGCGAGACGACGCGGTCGGGATGGAACGCTTCGAGGTCGTCGAGCCGCTCGCCGCTGCCCGTGAAGGCAATGGGCACGCCGACGACCGACACCACCGAGAGGGCCGCGCCGCCGCGCGCGTCGCCGTCCATCTTCGAGAGGACGACGCCCGTGACACCCACACGGCGGTTGAACTCGCCGGCGCTCTTGATCGCGTCCTGCCCCGTCATCGCGTCCGCGACGTAGAGCTGATCGGTAGGGCCGACCGCCGCCTTGATCGCCTCGAGCTCCACCATCAACTCGTCGTCGATGTGGAGCCGACCGGCCGTGTCGACGATCACCGTGTCGTAGCCGCGTGTCCTGGCGTCGGCCAACGCGCCGGCCGCACGCGAGACCGGGTCGAGATTGCCCGCCGGGTCGTGCGCCGGCACGCCCGCCTGCTTCGCCACCAGGTTCAGCTGCTCGATCGCCGCCGGGCGACGCACGTCGGTCGAGACGACGATCGGATGCTTGCCCTGGCGCACGAGCCACTTGGCGAGCTTCCCCGTCGTGGTCGTCTTGCCCGAGCCCTGCAGCCCCAGCATCAGGACCACGCGCGGAACCGATCCGGACGCCGGCAAACCGCCCTGCGTGTCGCCAAACAGCGCCAGCATCTCGTCGCGGACGATGCGGACGACCTGCTGTCCGGGGCTGAGGCTCTTGAGTACCTCCGCGTCGACGGCACGGTCGCGCACCTTGTCGACGAACGCCTTGACGACCTTGAAGTTGACGTCAGCTTCGAGGAGCGCCTTGCGGATCTCCCGCAGGGGGACTTCCAGGGTCTCCGGCGTCAGCCGCGCCTCTCTCCCGAGGCTGGCAAACACGTCCTGGAGACGATTGCTGAGTGAGTCGAACATGGCGCAGGTCCGCCCGGACCGTCCCGCGGCCCCGTGGCAAACGACGAGTATAGCATCGGGGGATCGGCAACCGGCAACCGGGAACAGGCAAATGGGGAGCTTGGGCCGGACACCCGCGTCGGGCAGCGGGCCTGCCTCTATGTAGCCGTCGCCCCTTGGGCAACGGGGGTCCGGCGGGCAAGGCCCGACGGACGCGTATCTCTACGGGGACGCCCTACACGCCGGTCAGGGTGTGGCCGAGCTTGACCTTCTTGGTCTTCAGATACTTCAGCGTGTGCTCGCCGGCCGGGATCTCGAGCGGTTCGGTGCTGGTCACCGATAGCCCGTAGCCCTCGAGGCCCACGAACTTGCGCGGGTTGTTCGTGAGCAGACGCATCGAGCGGACTCCCAGGTGCCGCAGGATCTGCGCCCCGATCCCGTAGTCGCGCTGATCGGCCTTGAACCCGAGGCGCTCGTTGGCCTCCACCGTGTCGAGCCCCTGATCCTGCAACGCGTACGCGCGGATCTTGTTGGCAAGCCCGATACCGCGCCCCTCCTGGTTCAGGTAGAGCAGCACGCCCCGACCTTCCGCCGCGATCCGCTGCATCGCCGTCTCGAGCTGCGGGCCGCAGTCACAGCGCGCCGAATGGAACACGTCGCCCGTCAGGCAGCTGGAGTGGACGCGCACCATGACGTCGCTGCCGTCACCCACGTCACCGCGCACGAGCGCCACGTGCGTCAGGCCGTCCACCGGGCTGTCGAACGCGTGCAGCTGGAAGTCGCCGTAATCGGTCGGCAGCTGCGCCGTGGCGATGGGCTGCACGAGCCGCTCGTGGCGCAGCCGGTAGCGCACGAGATCGGCAATCGTGATCATGAGCAGCCCGTGTTTGCGGGCGAACCTCGCGAGATCGGGTACCCGCGCCATCTCGCCGTCCGTCTTCGTGATCTCGCACACGACGCCGGCGGGGGCCAGTCCGGCCGCGCGCGCGAGATCGACGGCCGCTTCGGTGTGCCCGGTGCGCACGAGCACGCCACCGGAGCGGGCCCGCAACGGGATGATGTGCCCGGGACGCGCCAGGTCCGACGGCCGTGTGTCGGGGTCGATGGCGGTGCGGATCGTCGTCGCGCGGTCACGCGCCGAGATGCCCGTGGAGGTGTTCACCTTGGCTTCGATGCCGACGCACATCGCCGTGCCGAGGCGCGAGGAGTTGTCCTGCACCTGCAGCGGAATCTCGAGCTCGTCGAGCCGCTCGGGCGTCATCGCCAGGCAGATCCAGCCGCGGCCGTGCGTGGCCATGAAGTTGATGGCTTCGGGCGTCACGAGTTCGGCGGCCATCGTGAGATCGCCCTCGTTCTCCCGGTCCTCGTCGTCCACGACGATCACCATCTTGCCCGCCTTGAACGCGGTGATGGCGTCTTCGACGGCGCTGAACGGCCCTTTGCGGACGGAAGTCGATCCCTTGGCGATGCGAAGCGATCGCGTCATGAGCGCATGGTTCCCAGCGAGAGGCCGCGCAAGACGTACTTGCCGACCATGTCGCATTCCAGGTTGACGGGCGTGCCCGGCTGCGTCGCTCGCAATGTCGTGGCAGCCCAGGTGTGCGGGATGATCTGGACGTCGAAGCCCGCCTCGCCGAGGGAGGCGATCGTCAGGCTGATGCCGTCCACGGCGACCGACCCCTTCTCGATGAAGTATGCGGCCAGTTCGGGCGGGAACGAAACGCGGACGCGGAAGAAGTCGCCGTCGGGCATGATCGATTCGACCCGGCCCGTGCCATCCACGTGCCCCTGCACGAAATGGCCGCCCAGCCGACTGCCAACCGCGAGCGGCCGCTCCAGGTTCACGATGGCGCCGGGCTGGAGTCGGCCCAGCGCAGTCACACGCAGGGTTTCCGGCGACACGTCGGCGCTCCACGACGAGGCATCGCGATCCACGACGGTGAGGCACACGCCGTTGGTGGCCACGCTGTCGCCGGGCTCCAGCTCCGCGCCGAGCGGCGTTTCGATGGTGAGCCGTTGCCCGCCCCCCGCCGGCGTGAACGCGCGAACGACTCCCGTCGCTTCAATCAATCCTGTGAACATCGGCTTCCAGAAGGACGTCCCGCCCCAGCGGCACCGTGCGGAGTGCCCGTCCGCTCAGCCAGAGGGGCACGTCCCAGCGTACCGCGCCGGGGCCGAGCGCGCGGTCACTGACGATCTGGCTGACACGATCCACGACCCCCGCCGCCCAGCAGGCCGCGTGCAGCGCAGGCCCCCCCTCGACGAGCACCGCGTGAATGCCGAGGCCCGCCAGCACTCGCAGCGCGCCCGCGACCGTGCCATCGGTCGTCACGACGTCCACGCCCCGGGTCCGGAGGTCGGCCGCGGCATTCGACGACGCGCCTGAGGCATCGGCCAGCACGACCACTGGCCCATCGGCGACCGACTGCACCAGCCGCGCCGCCGGCGAGAGCCGTGCGCGGCGATCGAACACGACGCGCGTCAGCGGTCGGTGCCGGTACACGTCGCGCGCCGTGAGCAGCGGATCGTCCACCGCAGCGGTGTGCGCCCCGACCGCAATCGCGTCCACGCCCGCGCGCACCCTCTGGGTCCATCGCGCCGCGTCGGCTCCCGTGATGGTCGTACGCTCGCCCGCCCGCGCCGCCACGCCCCCGTCGAGGCTCATCGCGACCTTCAGCTGCACCCAGGGCCGCCCGAGTTCGACCACGCGGAAGAACGGCGCGTTCTGCACGCGCGCCTCGCGCCGGCCGAGGCCGACGGTCACGGCAACGCCGCGCTCGCGCAGGTACGCGAGCCCGCGACCGCTGACCGCGGGGAACGGGTCGGGTGTGGCGATCACCGCACGCGCGATCCCGGCGGCCGCGACGGCGACGCAGCAGGGACCGGTACGTCCGTGATGGCTGCAGGGCTCCAGCGTGCAGTAGAGGGTGCTGCCCATTGCGCGGGCTCCCGCGGCCTGCACTGCCACCACTTCCGCGTGCGGCCCTCCCGCACGCTGGTGGTGCCCGACGCCGACCACGACGCCGTCCCGGTTCACGAGAACGGCGCCGACGATGGGGTTGGGTGTGGTGCTCGCGCGGCCGCGCTCGGCATGCCACAGCGCACGGGCCATGAAGCCGGCGTCTTCCGGCCGCAGCTCACCGTCGACGTGCCTCGCGTCTACCACGCCTCGTCGAAGAGCGCGTCGACGTACTCGCGGGGATTGAACGGCACCAGGTCGTCGATCTGCTCGCCTGTGCCGACGTACAGGATCGGCAACCGGAGATCCTGCGCAATCGCGACCGCCACCCCGCCCTTCGCGGTGCCATCGAGCTTCGTCAGGATGATGCCGTTCACACCGGACACTTTCATGAACTCGCGCGCCTGGGTGACGCCGTTCTGCCCCACCGTGGCATCGAGCACCAGGAGCACCTCGTGCGGCGCCCCTTCCACCTCGCGTGCGGCGACGCGCTTGATCTTCTCGAGCTCGTTCATGAGGTTGACGCGGGTGTGCAGCCGGCCCGCCGTGTCCACCAGCACGGGGTCGAGACCGCGGGCGCGAGCCGACTGGATGGCGTCGAAGACCACGGCGGCGGGGTCCGAGTTGGGCTGCGCCCGCACGAATCCGACCTCGGCACGTCGCGTCCAGATCTCGAGCTGCTCGACGGCCGCGGCCCGGAAGGTGTCGGCGGCGCACACGATCGGCTTCTCGCCCTGCTGCTTCAGCAGGTTCGCGAGTTTGCCGATGGAGGTCGTCTTGCCGGTGCCGTTCACGCCGACGATCAGCACGACCTTCGGCCGTGCCCCAGTCGCCGGCGGGGGCGCCGCGCCTTCGAGAATGCGGAGGATCTCCTCGCGGACCAGTGGCAGCAGATCGTCGCCGCGCCGGGCCGTGCGCCGGACGCGCTCCACGATCTGCTCGGTGGCGGTGACCCCGACGTCACAGGTGATGAGAGCTTCCTCGAGCGCGTCGATGGATTCGATCCGTCGTGTGGCGCGCGCCTCGGCCGTGGCGACGCCGGTCGCCGCCGACGCGGCGGGCTCCGACTCGAACGCGCCGAGCAGCTGGTCCTTGGTCTTCTGAAGGCTCGACTTGAGGCGGTCGAAAAAGCTCACTTCGCGAGTGTAGCAATTCCGTCAGTGCCGCTCGTGCTTCTGCGGCCGAAGCATCAGGGCCTCGCTTGCAGCAAGCGGCTGGGTGTCGCCCGACAGCACGGCCACCATCCGCTCGGCGATCGGCAGCTCCACGCCTGCGGCGGCCCCAAGGGCCAGCACACCCGCCGCCGTGTTGACACCTTCGGCCACCATCCGCATGCCGGCCAGGACGTCGGGCAGCGCCGCTCCCTGGCCGAGTCGGAGGCCGAGCTGATGATTGCGGCTCGCGCCACCCGTACACGTCAGGACGAGGTCGCCGAGTCCGCTCAGGCCGGCCAGCGTTTCCTGGCGGCCGCCGAGTGCCACGGCGAGACGCGTCATCTCCGCCAGCCCGCGCGTGACGAGCCCGGCAAGCGCGTTGTGGCCAAGCCCGAGCCCGTCGACGACACCAGCCGCGATCGCGATGACGTTCTTGTACGCGCCACCGAGTTCCACGCCGATCACGTCGTCGGTCATGTAGAGGCGGAACCGCCGGCCGCGGAACTGCTCGAGCACCTGCGCGCCCGCGTCGGCGTCCTCTGCGGCGGCGACGACCGCCGTCGGCAGTTCGCATGCCACTTCATGCGCGAAACTCGGGCCCGACAGCACGACGACGCGGCACGTCGCCGGCAGTTCGTCGGCGAGCACACCGGACATGCGCGTCCAGGTCACGCGCTCGAGCCCTTTCGTGGCGCTGACGACGATCGCGTCGCGCTGCACGTGCCCCGCGAGGACGCGGGCCATCTCGCGGGTCCCATGCGACGGCACGGCCCACAGAATGGTCGTCGCCTTCGCCACCGCACCGCGCGCGTCCTGCGTCGGGTGAACACCGGCCGGGAGCGTGATGCCCGGGAGATAGGTCCCGTTCTCTCGTTGCTCCTGCATGCGCGCAACCAGTGCGCCGTCGCGCGCGCACAAGGCGACGTCGTGCCCGACCCGTGCCAGGTGCACGGCCAGCGCCGTGCCCCACGAACCGGCTCCCACGACCGCGATCGTCACAGCCGCTGCCCCAGGCGACGCTCGGTGCCCTGCCGCAATCGCCGCATGTTGCCGCCGTGGCGGGCGGCCACGAGCAGGGCGGCGGCACACGCCCCAAGAAGAACGGGGGGCGGCGCACCGAACCAGGCCGTCAGCGGCGGCAACGCCACCATCGCGCCGATCGACCCGAGCGACACGTATCGCGTCCAGCCGATCAGCGTCACGAACACCACGGCCGACGCGGCAGCCGCTGCAGGCGCCAGAATGGCGAACACGCCGGCCGTCGTCGCCATGCCTTTGCCGCCACGCCATCCAAGCCATGGCGGGTACACATGCCCGGCGACGGCCGCGAGGCCGGCGCAGACGGCAAGGACCTGCTGCCGGGTGACGACCTCGGCGATCCACACGGCGAGACTGCCCTTCGTGGCATCGAGCGCCAGCACGGCGATGGCCGTGCGCAGTGACGACACGCGCAGGACGTTGGTGGCGCCGACGTTGCCCGAGCCGACGCTACGCAAGTCGATGCCGCGACGTCGCGTCAACAAGTAAGGAAACGGTATCGATCCAAGGAGGAACCCCAGCGCGACGATGGCCAGATGGGTGCCGGTCATCGTGTCGTCCCGACGGGATCGTGCCCGGTGAGCGCGAGCCGCAGCATGTCGAGGGACGCAGACACCGCCTGCTGGCGCACGACGGCGCGGTCGCCGACGAATCGCGCATGCCGGCAGGCGGCCGCCGACGGCGTGCTGATGGCGATGAACACCGTTCCCACAGGCTTCGCCTCGGTGCCACCCTCGGGCCCCGCGATGCCGGTGATGCCGATGCCGACTTCGGTGCCGCAGGCACGACGCGCGCCGTCGGCGAGCGCGCGTGCGACGGGCTCGCTCACTGCCCCATGCGCCGCGATGAGTTCGACGGGCACGTGGGCGAGAGACGTCTTCAGGGCGTTGGCGTAGACGATGAGCCCGCCTTCCACCCACGCGGAACTGCCCGGCACGTCCGTCAGGCGACTGCCGAGCATGCCGCCGGTGCACGATTCAGCCACGGCGAGTCTCCATCCGGCGGCCCGCAGGAGTCGCCCGGCGACTTCCTCCAGCGTCTCGTCCTGCGTGGTGTAGACGGCAGACCCAAGTGCGGTCGCCGCCTCCCTCACGGCCTGGTCGAGCGCCACCTCGGCGATGTCGGCCTGGTCGCTCCGCGTGAACACGTGCAGTTCGATGCGCCCGCGAGCCGCGAGAATCGTTGCATCCATCGACGGCACGCCCGCACGCCACCGCGCATACAGCGGCTGCAACGTCTCGTCCACCACGGACTCGCTCCGCCCGACGACCTTCAGGCTGCGGCGGTACGTCCGCGACCGGCCGCTGCGCGCACCGAGGGCGCCCGCGACGAGCACATCCAGCATCGGCACCATTTCGCGAGGCGGTCCCGGCAGCAGCGCCACGGCCTGGGCGCCGAGGTCGAGCCACTGGCCCGGAGCCGTACCGTTGGGGTTGTCGAGACGCTCGGCTCCGTCGATCAACAGGGCCTGCCGCCGGTTGATGTCCGGCATCTCGATCCCGCGTCTGGTGAAGCGCTCGACGATCCGCGACAACTGCACCGGATCCTCGTGCAGGGTGCGCCCGAGCGCGCTGGCCACGGCCAGCCGTGTCAGGTCGTCGTCGGTCGGCCCCAGCCCTCCGGTCAACATGACGAGATCCGCGCGCCGCAGCGCGGTGCGTACGGCCAACTCGAGGTGATGCAGTCGATCGCCCACGATGCTGCGGGCGACGACGTCGATGCCGAGCGACGCGAGGCGGCCGGCAATCACGCCGGAATTGGTGTCCACACGCCCCAGCGCCAGCAACTCGCTGCCCACCGCGATCGTCTCGGCGTGCGCGAAGGGCGCCAGGGTCATACGAGCATCCAGCCGGGCGCCAACCAGGCCAGCAGTCGCACGCACAGATGCGCGTACACGGCCGCCATGAAGTCGTCGCTCATGACGCCCCAGCCACCCGGGAGTGCCTCGAGCGTGTTACAGGGCGGCGGCTTGAGGACGTCGAACACGCGAAACAGGACGAATCCGACGAGTGCCCCCGTGACCGACACCGGCACCAGCGCCAGCGTGACGAGCATGCCGAGGACCTCGTCGATCACCACGGGCCCCGGATCGATGTGCCCGAAATGCGCCTCGGCCGCGGTCGCCGCCCACGCGCCGAGCAGGAACACGATGACAACAGCCGCGAGTTCGACCGCAGGCTGGCCCGACGCGCGGACGCCGAGGTAGAGGACGAGGCCGGCGAGCGAGCCGAAGGTACCGGGGGCGAACGGCACGTAGCCGACGCCGAGCGCCGTCGCGACGGCGAGGGACATGCGGGAGGTCACGAACGGGGACTCCTAGGCAGAGGGCACGACGCGGGTGCCGGCGAGGCGGTCGTGCAGCCCCCGGCGTCCGGCGTCCATGAACAGCGGCAGCAACCCGAGGCCGAGCGGTATCGCGCACACGAGCAGCGCGACGCTTCGCAGCACCGCGTGACCGAACGGCACGTGTGCGCGGTCGCCGTACACCACACGGCCGCCGGCCAGCATCTTGCCGATCGTCTGTCCAGACGCGGCGGTGAAGGTGACGAGATAGGACGTGTCGAGCAGGAAGAGGAACCCGGCCAGAGGCACCATCGGGATCAGCCGCCATTCGCCGGCGTCGAGACCCGCGACGCGCAGCGTCAGCCAGACGACGATTGCGTCGATCGCGAGCAGCAGGATGGCGTCGATTGCGCCGGCGCGGACCCGGAAGCCCAGGTTTCCTTCGCTCGTGCCGGCGGCACCTGGCACGTCCACATCCGGCGTGAGGTCGGCGATCGGCGCCTCCTCATCAGGCCACTCGAACTCCGTTGCGACAGTGCCCGGGGGCGCTTCGGCCAGCCCATCCACGCGCGGAGTGGGCCGCACTTCCAGCCGGCGGCGTACCGACAGCGGTGGCGCGGCCGGCGGAATGGCTACGGGCGGTGGCTCGGGCTGCGTCGGGTCCTCGAACAGCGGCAAGTCGAGCGCGCCGCCCTCCGGTGGCTGCGTCGTCTCGAGCGGTCCCGGGCGGCGCCGACGCGACGGCTCCCAGGCCCGAGGCTCATGCGCCGGCTCGACCGGCGCTGGCGCGTCCGACGGACGCGGCGCGGTTGCCAGGGCGAAGTCGTAGCCGCAGTTGCGGCAGCGCTCCACGTCGTCGTAGCTCAGGTAACTGCACTTGGGACACCGCATCGATCAGTCCGTGAACGCGTCCTTATACCGCGTTGGGCGATTCCACCGCCATGGCGCTCTCTCGCGCTTCGCGCCGTGCAGGCACGATGCCGAAGGCCTTCATCTTCCGATAGAGATTGCTGCGCTCCACGCCGAGCACTTCGGCGGTGCGTGACATGTTGCCCTGCTGGGCCGCGAGCGTGCGCACGATGTACTCGCGTTCGAAGCGCTCACGCGCCTCGTGCAGCGGCAGCGCCGGCCTCGTCGTCACGTCCGGCACACCGTCGACCGCATGGCCGCCCTGCAGGAACGACAGGTGGCGCGCCTCGACCACTTCACCGGGCACCATGATCAGCATGCGCTCGACGACGTTGCGCAGTTCGCGGACGTTTCCCGGCCACGGATAGCTGCGCAGCACGTCCATCGCCTCCGGGTCGATGACGCGGGGCCGCCGCCCGTGCTCGCGCGACAGTTCCTGCATGAAGTGCGCGACCAATCGCGGGATGTCCTCTTCGCGTTCGCGCAGCGGCGGCACGAAGATGGGGATGACGTTGAGGCGGAAGAAGAGATCCTCGCGGAAGCGGCCCGTGCGGATCTCGCCGGTCAGGTCCTTGTTCGTGGCGGCAAGCACCCGCACGTCCACCTTGACGCTCTCGTGGCCGCCGACCGGGTCCACGACCTGCTCCTGGAGCACCCGCAGCACCTTGGCCTGCGTCTTCAGGCTCATGTCGGCGACTTCGTCGAGGAAAATCGTGCCGCCGTCGGCCAGCTCGAAGCGTCCGCGTCGATCGCCCACGGCGCCGGTGAACGCACCGCGCACGTGGCCGAACAGTTCGCTCTCGATCAGCTCCTCGGGGATCGCCGCGCAGTTCACCTCGACGAAGGGACCGCTTCGCCGCCGGCTCAATGCATGGATGCTGCGCGCCACCAGCTCCTTGCCCGTGCCGTTCTCGCCGAAGATCAGCACGCGGCCATTCGTCGGCGCGGCCATGGCGATCTGCTCGCGCAGCGAGCGCATGACGTAGCTCTCGCCCACCATCACGAACCGCCTGTCCACGTGCTCGCGCAGCGCGCGGTTCTCGGCTTCGAGCTGTCGCTGCCGCAGCGCGTTGCGCACCACGTGCAGCGTCTTGTCGATGGAGAGCGGCTTCTCGACGAAATCGAAGGCGCCGATCTTGACGGCCCGCACCGCCGACTCGATGTTGCCATGACCGGAGATGACCACGACGGCCGCATCCACGTGCCGGTCGCGCAGCCGCGACAGCGTCAGCAGGCCGTCGATGCCGGGCAACCACACGTCGAGCAGGATCACGTCGAAATGCCGTCCCGGCGCGATCTCGAGACACGCCTCGCCCGACGGCACCGCCTCCACCTCGAAACCCTCGTCGCGGAGCACGCCCGACAGGGCCGATCGGACGCCGGCTTCGTCGTCCACGATGAGGATGCTGGGGCGCATGGGCTAGGCCGGCAGTTCCATCGTGAATGCGGCGCCGCGAGGTGTCCGGTCGCTCGCCTCGATCGTGCCACCGTGCTCCACGATGATGCGACGGACGATGGCCAGGCCGAGGCCGCTGTCGCGGCCCTTGGTCGAGTAGTACGGCAGGAACAGCTTCGTGCGATCCGCCCGGCCGAAGCCGGGGCCGTCGTCCACCACCACGAGGCGGGCGAGCCGATGCGACTCGTCCCAGGCGGTTTCCACGGTGATCGTCCCCACTGCGGTCGACGGTGGGCCGTCGTGCCGCGACGCCATCGCTTCGACGGCGTTGTCCACGAGGTTGATCACCACGCGCTTGAACTGTTCGGGGTCGACCCGGATGGCCGGCATGAGGGGATCGTACTCCCTGATGACGGTGAGGCGCGGCAGGCCCGCGTACAGGGCGAGCGACTCGTCGAGCAGCGCATGCAGGTCGGAGGGCACGGCCCGTGGCGCGGGCATGCGCGCGAACTGCGAGAATTCGTCCACCAGCCCCTTCAGCGACTCCACCGCGCCAACGATGTTCGTCGAACATTCGTCGACGAGCTCGCGCGTCGGGGCCGGCGCGGTGCTGAAGTGCCGGCGGATCCGCTCCGCACTGAGCTGGATGGGGGTCAGCGGATTCTTGATCTCGTGAGCGAGCCGGCGCGCGACATCGCGCCACGCCGACACCCGCTGCGCGCGAATGAGCGGCGTCACGTCGTCGAACACCAGCACGGTCCCCTCCGAGCTGCCCTCGTCGCGCAACGGCGTCGCGGCAACCGCGAGGTGCACGTCGCGGCCGTCGCGCACCAGCGTGATCTCGTGCCCGGCCGTGCCGCCGCGCGTCCGGGCGGCGGCGTGCGGAATGGAGAGCAGCGGCCGCAGGCCCTGCCGCGAGAAGACCTCGTCGAACGCCTGCCCCACGGCCGACGAGTCGAGCCCGAGCAGGCGCGCGGCTGCGCTGTTCATGGTGTTGATGCGCCCGCGCGGGTCGAGCGAAATCACCCCGGTCGCGATGCGCTTCAGGATGGTCTCGATGTACCGGCTGCGGCCTTCGACCTCGCGGCTCTTGCGCTGCACCTCGGCGCGCGACTGCTCGAGGTCGGCCGCCATGGTGTTGAAGGCCTCGACGAGCTGCCCGAACTCGTCGGCCGTCTCCGGCTCGATGCGGTGGTCGAAGTGCCCCTGCCCGATGGCGCGCACGCCGGCATCGAGGAGTCCGATGGGCCGCGTGATGCGCTTGGCCGTGTACAGCCCCAGCCATGTCGCACTCACGAGGATGAACAGCGTCATCATCAGGAAGAACGACAGGTACACGCCCTCGATCGGACGGCGCAGCACCCGCAGCTGCTGATAGCCCTCGTAGGCATCGACGATGCGACGGCTGTGCTGCGCGAGCGTGCCGGAAAGGTGTTCGCTCACGATCACCACACCGACCGGGCCGGTCTCGGTCGGGACGCGCACGAGCGACGCCGATCGCACGAGCTCGCCGCCGCTGCCGAGTGGCTCGATCAGACGAGTGTCTTCGCTGCCCCCGGCGACGCGTGCGGCAAGACGGTCGGCGGACGCGCGGGGCACATCAAGCGGCACGCTCGGCGACGCGACGTCGAACAACGGAGTGACCTCCACCGGATCGCTGCCGGCCACGATGCGGTAGACCTCAATCTGCGTCGCGCGCCCCGAGGCCACCTCCGGCGAGACGCGGGCCCGAATCGTCGCGACGTCGCCGCGCTCGACGCCGGCCGTCCCGAGCAGCCGCGCCAGCCGGACGGCGTGCCGGCTGGTCTGGACCTGCGTGTCCTGGTAGTAGTCGCTGGCGATCTCGCGCGCCGCACTCAGCACGTCGTCGATCGGCGGGGCGAACCACCGGCTCGCGCTGTTGCGAATGAGTTCGCTGCCGACGATCAGCACGAGCACCGCCGGCACCAGCGACAGCCCCAGCATCGCCGCCACGAGCTTGCCGCGAAAACGTGCGAATGGGAGAGCGCGCCGGCGCTCGACGAGCAGCTTGATCACGTTGCGCGCCAGCACGAAGCCGAGCGCCCCGAGCATCGTCAGGTCCACGGCGACGAGCGCGTAGAGCACCACCTCGCTCAGGAGGGCGGGCGACAGCCCCGTCGAGCGGTCGGCGAGGGTGACGAGCGCCACCAGCGCCGCCACCAGCAGGCCGATCGCCAACAGCACGAAGAGCGGATTGTCGCGAAGGGGGCGTTGCGGAGGGGTGCGTCCCGCCGCCGGCGAGAAAGTGGTGGGCGTCCCCCGTCCGGGCAGCGCCTCGGCGTCCGCGGGCGAGTCGGTCAGGTTGAGAAGGGCCACGTCACGGGCGGAAGCGGAAGCTCACGCTGCCGAGCACGGCACTCGGATTCCAGGGCCACAGCCATCCAAGCAGACGCGGCCTGGTCTGCGCCTTGACGCGCACGTGGTACTCGCCGTCGCTGACGAGTCGGTGGGTGGACAGGCGACGCGCGCGGAAGGTCGTCATCCACTGGAAGGCGATCGCCTCGTCGTCGGTCGTCCGCACTTCCTCGACGCGGCCGTCCTCGATGAAGGTGATCTGGTACCGGCGTGTGAGGTTGTCGAAGCGGACGACGGCCGACACGCGGGCCGACGCAATGGTCCGGTCGAACCACCACGGCGACGGCGCAACCAGCGTCACGTCGTACGCGAAGGTGGTGGGCAGTCCGCTCTGGATGGCCGCCCTGACGGTGTCGGAGACGCCGTCGGTCACCTGGAAGCTGACGCGAACCTCGCCGTCGTGCAGGCTCGTTTCCACGCGCAGGGAGGGGTCGGCCCCGGCGCTCGTCGCCAGGCCCAGCACGCAGGCCAGCAGCAGCATCACTCGCAGCCGCATGTCAATCCTTCGACTTGATCAGGTCTTCGAGTTCGGTCATGAACTCGCCGATGTCGCGGAAGTGGCGATAGACCGAGGCAAAGCGCACGTAGGCGACCTTGTCCAGCTGCCGTAGTTCCTGCATCACGTGCTGGCCGATCTCGGTGGTGCTGATCTCCTTGTCAGGCTTCTCCTGGAGGGCAGCCTCCAGGCGGTCGGCCACGCCCTCGAGGGCGTTGACCCGCACCGGGCGCTTCTCGCACGCCTTCAGCAGACCGGCGATGAGTTTCTGCCGCTCGAAGCGCTCCCGCCGGCCATCCTTCTTGACGACCATGTACGGAATCTCGTCCACGCGCTCGTAGGACGTGAACCGGCGGCTGCACTCGAGGCACTCGCGACGCCGACGGATGACCTCACCCTCGCGACTCTCGCGAGAGTCCACCACCTTGTCCTCGAGGTGGCCGCAATACGGACACTTCATCCGGCATCACTCCCCTGCATGAGCCGGCCGCCGGGCGGCACGGCGGTGCGCGAGATGTCCTCGATGCGACGCAGTGTCAGGCCCTCGCGCGCCACGAGCAGCAACGTGACGAGCGACACGGGAATGAACGACAGCGCGTGCAGCGCGACGGCGTAGGCGACTGCGCGGTCGTTGTCGGCCGCGTACAGCGTGACCATGGCCAGACGCACCGACTCGTGGAACGCGCCGATGGCGCCCGGTGTCGGCACCGCGACGCCGACAGCCATGAACATCAGGACGGTAAAGGTGCCCGCGGCGGGCAAAGCGAGTCCGAACGCCTGCGCCATCGCCCACGTGGTGCACGCAATCGATCCCCAGACGGCGACCGACCAGGCCACGGCATGCGCGAGCGCCAGCGGAGAGCGCATCACGGCAAACCCCTGTCCGAATCCGCTGACCGCTCTGACGGCAAGCCGACTCAGACGCGCCGGCAGTCGCCGGGTAAGCCGCTCGGCGAGCTGGCTCGCGCGCTCGGCATGTCCTGCGAAGAGGAACGCGGCGGCAAGTCCGGCGACGGCGGCGGCGCCAGCGACGAGACCGCCGAACTGAACCGCGCGCAGCGTTTGTCCGTCATTGACTGCGAACTGCGTGTCGAAGAGAGCAACCGAGAGGGCGAACAGCAGCAGGAGCGCCATCAGGTCGAGCGCCCGCTCGAGCACGATCGTGGCAAACGTCGCCGTGGGATCGAGGCTGGCCTGCCGGGCGAGCAGATAGGGCCGAATTACCTCGCCGACGCGCCCGGGAAGCATCGCGTTGGCGCCGAAGCCGATCACCGTGGCACGTAGCGCAGGCCAGAACGGTACGCGCCCGGCTGGAAGCAGCAGGTATTGCCACCTGACGGTGCGGAAGACGAACGTGGCAACGGAGGCGAGCAGCGCCAACACCACGTGAGCGGGCCGGGCGTGCGAGAGTTCCTGCGCGACCGCCGACAGGTCGGCCTGCCTCAGGAACAGCGCGAGAAGCGCCACGGTGACGAGCAGGATGAGTGCGTGCTTGAGGTAGCCCGTCATGCGCAGGTGGGCTGTTCGGGGGCGACTGTACTATAGGTTGGGTTTCCGAGGCTATGGGAAAGCGCGAACTGCTACTGATGGTGGTCTTCGTCGTCCTGGGCGTGGGCGTGTACCAGGTCACGGCGCCCGCCGCGCCAGCCGAGGGCCCGGGCTTTTCCCTGAGCCGGTTCGTCCAGTTCGCCAAAGCGCACTTCCATGGGGCGCAGGAGCGGCGCACGGTGACCCGCATCGCTACGCTCGTGCCGGGGGCCGGGCTCGACACCCTGGCGGTCAGCGAGTTCCGCGGCACCATCATCGTCGAGGGCACCGACAGGCCGGACGTGGAAGTCCAGCTCGAGGCGGTGCTCGCCGGTATCGACGAGGAGGACCTGAACCTCCAGGAAAAGGACCTCGGCGTCGCCCTGAAGGCTGACGGCGCGCGCGCCACCGTGGATGTGACACATGGTGAGCACGCCAGGCGGCCGCGCATGGAGTTGCGCATCGCGGTGCCGAGGACGCTGAAGGCGGAACTGACCGGACGGGCGACGGCGGAAGTCCGAGGGGTCGCCGCTCTCCACCTGGCCGGGTATCAGGGCGACCTCGAGGTCGAAGGGCTGAGCGGCCCGATCACCGGCGACATGGACAACGGCCGTGCCGAGTTCGGCGTGGGCGCGACGCTCGACCTCCGCACCAGCAACGTCCGCCTGCATGCCGCGGCGCCCCGGGCCGTGACGGTCGACGCCGAGCGCGGCAACACCGAAATCGTCGATCCCGCCGGACCCGTCACCCTGAAGACCGATTACGCACGCATGGAGATCCGCGGCACCGGCGGCCCGGTGACGGTGACCGGTGAGGGCGGCGTCATTCACGTGCGCGACGTCGCACACCCGCTGACCATCGAGGCGCATCGCCTCACGGTGACGGCCGAACTGCAACAGCCGGTCGCCACGACCATCGCCATCGAGGACGACACGGTCGAACTCACGCTGCCACGCGATGGCGGACTGCAGCTCGACGCGTCGATCCAGAATGGCGCGCTCCGCGTGCCCGATGGCTTCACCACCACGCGGACGGGCACGACCGACGCAGTGGCTGTCGCTGTCGCCGGCGGAGGCCCGATCGTCAAGGTGACGGTGGATCGCGGCGAACTCCGGATCCGCTCGCGCGCGACCCCAGGCACCTGACGCGTACCGCGCTCCGCCACGGGTGGCGGCGCCGCGCGGCCCTGCCCCGCCGGGCCGGCCTCGCTGCATTCCCGCATGCTACCCTGTGACCCCGCCGTGCCTGCCCCACTGCTCGCCACACCGCCCATCGACCTGCCCCTGCTGCGCCGCGGCAAGGTGCGCGACGTGTTCGACGCCGGTGCTGACCACCTGCTGATCGTCGCCACCGATCGCATCTCGGCCTTCGATCACGTGCTGGGATCGGGCATCCCCGACAAGGGCCGCATCCTCACGCAGTTGTCGGCGTTCTGGTTCGGCAGGCTCGAAGGCGTCACTGCACACCACCTGCTCTCGACCGACGTGGCCGATTTCCCCGCAGCCGCTCGCGCGGCAGCCGACACCCTCGCGGGGCGCACCATGCTGGTGCGGCGAACCGAGCCGCTGCCTGTCGAGTGCGTGGCGCGCGGCTACCTCGAAGGGTCTGGCTGGAAGGACTACCTGGCGACGGGCGCCATCTGCGGGCATGGCCTGCCGGCGGGCCTGCGGCAATGCGATCGGCTGCCGGCGCCGATCTTCACGCCAGCCACGAAAGCCGACACCGGACACGACGAGAACATCAGCGAGGCTCAGGCCGCAGCCGTCCTCGGCACGCAGGTGTTCGAGCAGGTGAAGGCTCTCACTCTCGCGTTGTATGCCGAGGGCGCCGCACACGCCGCCGGGCAGGGCATCCTCGTCGCCGACACCAAGTTCGAGTTCGGGATCGTCGACGACGGCGGCACACCTCGGGTGATCCTGATCGACGAGGTGCTCACGCCTGATTCCTCACGCTTCTGGCCGGCCGATCAGTACATCCCCGGCGGTCCTCAACCCAGCTTCGACAAGCAGTACGTGCGCGAGTACCTGGAGCGGATCGCCTGGAACAAGCAGCCGCCGGTGCCCTCGCTCCCCGATGACGTGGCGGCCCGCACGCGCGAGAAGTACCTGGACGCCTTCCGCCGCCTCACGGGCCGCAGCACCCTGTACTGACCGCCCCGGCCATGCATCGCGACATCGACCGCCTCGTCGCCGAGATGGTGAACAAGGGAATCCACTACGCCGATGCCGCGCGGGAATTCGAGCGCCGCTTCCTCGCTCACGCGCTCAAGGCCAGCGACGGCAGCATCACCCGCTGTGCGGCGCTGACCGGGCTGCACCGCAACACCCTCACCCGCAAGATCGCCGAGCACAAGCTCAAGGGGTGAGCCGCGGCGCCGGCTTAGCAGTCCCCCCACTTGACTGCCAATGTGGACGGTCTATACTTGGCAGTCGTCCCGGTCGACTGCCAAGTCGCTGGGGACGCCGGTATCCAGGAGGGTGTGCAAACGCCCGCCGTCACATCTCATCAGGACAGGAGTACAGAGCATGAACCTCCGACCTCTACACGATCGGCTCATCGTGGAGCGCATCGAAGAAGGGGAACAGCAGGTCAACGGCATCATCATCCCCGACTCGGCCAAGGAAAAGCCGCAGCAGGGCAAGGTCGTCGCCGTCGGCAAGGGCAAGGTGAAGGACGACGGCAAGGTGCTGGCGCCGGACGTCCAGCCCGGCGACACCATCCTTTTCGGGAAGTACTCAGGACAGGAAATCAAGGTCGACGGCCGCGAGTACCTGATCATGCGTGAGGACGAAGGCCGCGCGGTGATGGGCTAAGGGAGGCACACAGCATCATGGCAAAGCAGATCGTCTACGGCGCGGACTCGCGCCAGGCCATTCTTCGTGGCGTCAACCACCTGGCCGACGCCGTCAAGGTGACCCTCGGTCCCAAGGGCCGCAACGTCGTCCTCGACAAGAAGTTCGGCTCGCCCACGATCACCAAGGACGGCGTCACCGTCGCCAAGGAGATCGAGCTCAAGGACCCGCTCGAGAACATGGGCGCGCAGATGGTGCGTGAGGTCGCGAGCAAGACCAGCGACATCGCCGGCGACGGCACCACCACCGCCACCGTGCTCGCGCAGGCCATCTACCGTGAAGGCGCCAAGATCGTCGTGGCCGGCGCCAACCCGATGGAAGTCAAGCGCGGCATCGATCGGGCCGTCGAGGTCGTGATCGAGCAGCTGAAGACGTTCGCCAAGCCGGTGAGCGGCAA
>JAEZCY010000107.1 GCA_023429845.1 Acidobacteriota bacterium | reverse complement strand
GGCGCCGAGCAGGCGACCGCCCTCTTCGACGGCGTCGAGGATCGCTTCAAGCTGCTCGTGGAACCCACCCTGACCAGGGACGTTCACCCCACGACGGTAGCCGCGCTGCACCTGGTCAAGCGCCTCGTGTTCGGCGCGCGCGCCAATGCCGACGCGAAACGCCGTTTCGCACCGGCTGCCCTGGTCAACACCCTGCGGAACCTGCCGCGCCTCGTCACCGGCATCGGCATTCGGGCGCTGTCGGACGTGCATCGGGGTCAGCCAGCCGTGATCGTGGGGGCCGGTCCGTCGCTGGACGATGTGGTTGGCGACCTGGCGTGGGCCGCCCGCCGCGGGGTGCTCGTCGCGGCAGACACGGCGCTGCGTCCGCTGCTGTGTCGCGGCGTAAGACCCGACTACGTGGTGGCTCTCGACCCGGGTGAGCGCAACGCCCGCCATTTTGCCGGCCTTCCGGCCGCCATCGACGCGATGCTCGTGGCGGAGCCTTCCGTGGACCCCGCCACGCCTGCCCCGTTCGCACCGGATCCCTGCTGGTTCCGCGTTGGCGATCACCATCCGTGGCCGTGGCTCCACAGCCTCGACATCGACCCGGGCCACCTTCCGGTCTGGGGTTCCGTCATCACCGCGGCGTTTCAGCTCGCGGTCCGGCTCGGTTGCGATCCGATCGTCTTCGTCGGAGCCGATCTCGCCTACACGGGGGGGCAGCCGTACTGCCGTGGCACGACGTACGAGTTCGACGCGGCGGTTGCAGCTGCCGAGGGCCGTTCGCTTTCCGAGGTGTGGCAGGGGCAGATGCGTCAGGTCACCGAGGTGGCCGACTGGCAGGGGGCTCCCACTCTGACCGCCAACTGGCTCGTCGCGTTCCGCGACTGGCTGGTCTCGGCCGCGGCGACGAGCGGCCGTCGCGTGATCAACGCAACGGGCGGCGGCATTCTTGCGGGCGCGTCGATCGAGCAGCGACGCCTTGTCGAGGCCCTGGCGCACACCGCGCCACTGCAGGACTCGGGTCACGGACGGCTCTCGGGCGATCCTGCCAGACGCGCGCCGGACGCCGGAATGGCAGTGCGAAAGGCGCTCGAGCACCTGCGGACGAAACGCGACGCACCGCCGATTACTGATTGGCGCGCATCCCTGGGCGACGGATGGGACGCGGACGCTGTGCTGGCCGCGCTCGAGAGTGCCTCGCGTGTTCTCGACCGCGCGGAGCCGGGTGCATCCAGCGATGGCGATGGCCGGGGGCCGGGCGGCGCGTCGCTCAGCACGGTTCATCCACTCGTCCCCGAGCTGCCGGAGGCGATAGCGCGATGGCGCACATGGCGCGCGCTCATGACCACAGCGCCAGCCGCCGACGTGCAGCCGCTGCGGCGCACCGACCGCGACGCGCTTCTCGTGGACGCCGGCGACATCCTCGCTGCGGGTGGGGCGGGGCTCGATCGCGGCCAGCGGACGCAACGCGAACACGGTCACGGCGACGACGGCGCCCCCCCGGACGCCGAGGACACGGGCGGGCGCGTCGCGAACGCCTGGGCGTCCCGCCGTCCCTTGTCGTCATGCGATCACCTCCCCGAGCCGCTCGGCTGGACCGTGGTGCTCTTCGAGGCGCTGCTCGGAGCCGCCACACGTTCGCGCGGGCCCCGTGAAGACCTCGCTCTCTTGGCCCGCCCGGTGTGCCCACGTGATTCCGGTGTGCCGCTCACCGCGTACCCGACGGAGGGGCCTGGCACGACGGGCACGCCGCCGTTCACCCTCCTGCTCGCGCTGGAATGGCTGATGGCGGCGGCCGAAGAGGACGCCTCCTCGGTCATGCGGCTGCAGGGGCTCGGCGTACCTGCCACCCGCGATGCGCGTGCAACGGCGGCAGTCGTCGTTGACGTCAGCAGTACCGGCCGCGACGCGGTTCGCATGTCCCATCGGGTCGAGCTCGCGTCGTGCGCGGCCCTGCTCACCGGGTGGATGCAGATCAGCGACGAGCCCGCGGGCTCGGCGCCCGCGGCCACCGCATCGCCGCCACAGCAACTGCTGCTGGCAACCGGTACTGCCGAGGCGGACCGCCGACGGGTGTCCATCGGGGTGCGCCTCGATACTGCCGGTGGCGAGCCGGGCGTCGCGATGCGGACGGCGTCATTGCTGACGCCCCGTGTGCTCACCGATGAATGGAGCGCCAGATCGAACCTGGCATACGCGCGTCCCGACGGCGTCGTCTGCGTCACGCCGTACGCGCGCGAATCCGTTCTGGTTCACGAGGACGGGCGCGTGCGGCCGTGGCGGTCCTGGCCGTTGCCCATCGTGGGTGAGGCGGCGTTCGGCGATGAGGGCGCCGTGGCCTGGTGCCATTCGCCGCGTGAAGGCGTGGCCGAGGCAGCGTACGTGATGTATCGGCCTGCCCCCGACGCGCCCGTCACCATCGAGTCGCTCGCACTCCGGCCGAACAACGGAGTGTGCGTGGACCGGCGCGTGTGGTGGACGTGCCTGCCCGGTGGCGTCGCGTGTTGGGAGCCTGGCGTGCCGTCTCGTACGCTGCTGCCGGACCAGACGTTCTCTGGCGTCTTCCTCGCCGACGATGGCGCGATTGCGCTCGAACCGTGTGTGCGCTCGATCGGGGGCCAGCGGTTGCGGACCCGGGCGACGGAACAGTGGGTCCTGCGCAGCGGCGACCGGGCCGCACCCCGGGCGCATGCGGCCCAGACACATGCAGACGGTGCGGTGTCGGGACGCTCGGCGATCGCCAGCGGCTGGCGGGCGTCCGCATTTCCGGAGGCCGACGTCATCCGATTCGAGAAAGACGGCGCGTCGCCCGTGCGGATGACGTGCTACTGCCCGTTCCGGGTCGAGTGGGTCGGCCGCACGCTTTTCGTCAGCACCCTCACCGCTGAAGTCCTGGCGTTTCCGGATCTCGTGTCTCGGCTGGCGGAAGCGACGGGAGCCGGGATTCGATAGCGGCCAGTCGGCCTGCGAGCGCATCATGATCGCGCCGGAGGGCTCTGTGCGCGTTCACGAGCGTGCCGGCGACCGACTCCACCCGTTCCCAGAGCGATTGCAGCGACTGCCGCAGCAGCGGCAGTTCCGTGTGGGCCTGCGCCAGCGCCTCTGACCGGCGCCAGAGCTCCCGCGCGAGTCGGTCGTGCGCAGCAAGAACGTTCTCGATCGCGCTCGAGGCAATCGTCACCGCGTCGAGGCCATCCCCGCCCGCGACGCTCGCCGAGTTCGTCGCGAGTTCCTGCATCAGCGCAAAGCTCCACGCGCCGCGGGGCCGTTGCCATAGCGCGAGCGCCCAGTTCCGGAACGGCGGTGGCAGGACGAACGGATTCACCGACGTCGTCCGAATGGGTTGGGGCTCTTCGACGACGCCGGTGGCAACCTCGCGTACGAAGATCAGGAACGACAGGAAGACGTCGTGCGGCCACACTCGGTCGTGCGCGGCCTCGCTGATGGACGCGTAATCAATCAGCCGTCCCCGTCCGGCATCGTCGACGAGCACGTTCCACGTGCGGATGTCGCTGTGATACAGCCCGGACCGCTCCAGTGACGCCGCTTCGTCCAGCACGTCCAGCATCACGCGCCATCCGTCCACGGGCACGCCGTCGATCAGAAGGTCCAGCAGCAGCCGTCCGGGCAGCAACGGCCTGGCAAGCCACGCCTCGTCCTCGTTCTCGCCGCTGGCAATCGCCGCGGGCAGGGACAAACCGGCCGGGGGCGACGTCAGTAGCTGCGCCTCCCGGGCTATGTCCGCGCGATTGACCTCCGCATCGGCGCCCGAGAGGCGGAAGTGCTTGAGGAACGTCGCATCTGAAAGGAAATAGCGACGCGTGGTGGAGGCTGACGCTGCCGCCAGGCGGTGCGGCGTGTCCAGCACGCTGTCGAACGGCTCCGCGTGGCCGTCGAGCACCCACACCCGATTGCTGGCGACGTAGAGGGGGCGCCGCACTTCCGAGAGGTGCGTCGCGTGACGTCCGAGCTCGTGGACGAACGCCGCAGCGTGGAGCAGCGCTCGCGGATCGTGTGGCTGAGACTCGGCCCAGTATGCCGGCTCGTCTCGCCGAGCCATCTCCAGCACGACGACGGCCGTCGTGCCGATGGCGCGCGCGATGAGGTCGCGCACGGCCGATTCGCCCTGTGCGTGCACCAGGTGGTGGAACACGCTGAGACCGAGCGCGAGGTCGTACTCGTCGTCCTCGAGCGCGTTGAGCACGTCCACGATCGATGCCAGATCGAACCGGACGTTCAGGCCGGGGTGCTCGGCACGCAGGTGCGCGCAGACGGCGACGTTGGCCTCGAGCAACTCCACGCCGCGCACGTGTGCCCCGCGCGCCGCAAGGCTCAGGCTGAAGAATCCCTGCGCGCAGCCTAGATCGAGCACGCGCAGCGGACGCCCGAGTCCACGTGTAAGAGTGTCGTGCACCGCGGCCACGTGTGCGAGCCTGTCGGCGCTCGGACGCGACGCATGGACCGACAGCTCGGGGTGGCCGTATATGGGCTGGTAGCACTCGGGCAGCGCCGCCACGAGCGCCGCGAGCGTGCTGTCTGCCGCATCAGACATCGGGGACCGCCTCGAGGCGTCGCCAGGCGTTCTCGGCGTCGGTACGCATCATCTCCACCCGGGGCACCAGGTCCGGATCGCGACCTTCCCCGCTCCGGGTGTACGCATCGCACAGGAGGCGGGCGCCGAGGGGCAGGCCATCACGCAACGCTCGACCCGCGGCCGACACCAGGAAGTCGCCCGCCGGCTCGTCGCCGACGCGCAACCGCGAGTCGCCCGCCGGCGAATCGGGCTCCGACAGCAGCTGCAGGTAGGCGGCACGCTGGAGTTGCTGGAAGGTGTTCATGGCGATCTCGTGGCGCATCAGCACGTGGCGGGCCTCCGCAGCCGCGTCGCTGGCCACCAGCAATTCTGCACAGCGGAACAATGCGCCCGGACCAGCGCCCCGATCCAGCTCCGAGGTCAGGATCCGCATGGCTTCGCGCCGATCGCCTCGTTCTGCGGCCGCGCGCGCCTCGAGGTCGGCGACGGACGCGCCGAGCCGCCTCGCGTCCGCCAGCAACTTGTCGAACCCCGCCGCGTCACCGAGCTCGTACGCGAGGGCCGCTCGTGCGAGGAGCAGCGTGGCCCGCGCGTCGGCGTCGCTGTCTACGCCCGTCGTCATCAGGGCGGTATCAGCGACCTGCGCGGCAGTCCTCGCATCGCCGCGCGCCTGCCACAGGGCGACTTCCGCCGCTGCCACGGCGAGAAGGTCAGGGTCGGTGCCACCGGTCTCGGCGCGCGCCGTCTGCCATGCCATCTGCCGAGCGGCGGCGGCAGTCCAGTCGCCCCGCATCAGTGGGTGCCACTGGTGTACCACGCGCGCCTCCGGCACCGTGAGGCGACCAACGCCGGCAGCCTCGAGCCGCACCAGGAGATCCCGATCCTCCCAGCCCCATTCGGTGAACCGCTCGTCGTAGCCGCCGAGGCTTTCGAGCACGCGTC
Organism: Acidobacteriota bacterium; assembly: GCA_023429845.1. GTDB lineage: Bacteria > Acidobacteriota > Vicinamibacteria > Vicinamibacterales > Vicinamibacteraceae > Luteitalea. Next base: position 7,244 of record JAEZCY010000107.1, on the reverse strand, counting down.
GCTGGCACAGACAGGCGCCGTGGAGTCCACCCACGCCGTCCGGGCTCCGCACCATGTTCTGCCTGCCGCGCGTGGCGCCCTCGTAGTCGTCGGCGCGAAGCGGCATCGTCAGTCCGCGTCGCCACGTTGACGTCCACGCGGTCCGCGTCATCGGCGCATACCGACCCACGGAGCAGAACGTGCCGGGCCGCAGGGCGGCGTGCATCGCACCGATCACGTCCGTGACGAAGACGATGTCCGGGTCGGAGTTGAGGACGAGGGGATGGCGTGCCTGGCGGAGGCCGACGTTGCGGGCAATGGCGTTGTTGCGGGGCGCCCCGGGCGGTCGCACGCGGATGTATCGGACGTCGAGGCCGGACTCCCGCCATCTGTCGCACACCCAGGCGGAGTGGTCGGCGCCGCCGTCGTCCACGACGAGCACCTCGACGTCGTGCACGTGCGTGCGCCACCAGCAGAACGCCTCGAACCAGCGATCGAGGTAGGCGCCGCGATTGTAGGTCGGCACGATGACGGAGATGCCCCGGGACTCCGACGCGGGCATCACGAAGCCTTGTCCTCCCCCGCGACCTGACGTGCCAGCATGGCGGCGCGTCCGTGCGCCGGGTTCAGCGTCAGGCAGCGTTCGAAGGCGCCGAGCGCCTGCGCCGTCTCGCCGCTGGCCAGCCGAAGCTCGCCGAGGTGGAACCACGCGGCGGCACGCACCTCGGACGGGAGCGTGCCGAAGTCGGCCGCTGCCGTGACCCGGTCCAGTCCGGCTCGCGCGGCATCGACGCGACCGACCCGCTTCAAAGCCGAGGAGAGGTGGTAGGTCGCGAGCAGTCGGTCGCTGGCGCGGGTCCCGGCGTGCCCGACGAGCACGTACAGCCCGACCATGGCTGGCACGACGCTGTCGTCGCGCAACAGCAGGATGGCGTCGTGCAGCGTGGGAGGCGCAGCGCCGGTTGCGGCCGGCGGGCGTCCCGCCGCAGCGTCCGCCTCGAGCCAGCCCAGGAAGTCGAGGGTGCCGGCCCGCGTCGCCTCATCGACATGGCCCGCCGCCGCGGCATCGGTGACGAGGCGGCGTGCACGTGCGATGTCGCCCTTCGTGAGGCAGCGAGCGACGGCATCGAGATACAGGTCGCAGGAGGGCAGGACGCCGAGGGCGGCATCGACGAGACGCTCGCGGTCGGCCGCATCGCCATCATATGCGCCCGTCCTGTCGAGCGCGTGCTGCAGCGCCTCGGGGGCCCCCGCGTCGGCGATCATGCCGATCACGGCCTGGCTCGGACGACGTCGCGGCGCGTTGGCGCGGGCGACGTACGTGGCTCGCGCTCGTTCGTACACGGGCACCAGACGACGTGCCATGTGGACGTGGGTCCCGGTGTCGAAGACGTGCGCCCGCGCCCGCTGCCCCATCGCGTCGCGGCGCGCATCGTCGCGCATCAACTCCGCAAGCGCCGCAGCAAGCGCGCCGCGATCGGCCGGCGGGACCAGCACACCCGTGGCGCCATCCTCCACGACCTCTGGTATCCCGCCCGCTGTCGTGCCCACCACCGGCAGCCCGAACTGCATCGCCTCGAGGTAGGTGAGCCCGAACGACTCGAACCGGCTCGGCAGGACGTACAGGGAGGCGGACCGATACAGCTCCCACAGGCGGGGCTCGTCCACGCGGCCATGGAAAGTCACGCGGTTCAGCCACGGAGCCTGCGCATGCGCGTCCAGAAATGCGTCCTTCAGCGTGCCGCCGTCCTCCATCTGGCGGGTGTCGTCGCCGGCGATGTCGCAGGACCACTCGGGGTGCGCCGCGAGCAACTCCGGGAGCACGGCAAGCAGATCGTCCAGCCCTTTGCGCCGCACGTGCGTCCCCACGAACAGCAGCCGTCGGCCGGACGCACTCCGGCGGCGGCTCGCGTCGGCACGTGGCAGGATGCCGAGGCCGCAGATCTCCACGCCCGACGCCTGCCGTTCGTCCAGCATCGACGTATGGACGTAGTGCGCCACGAGACCGTGCGACGGAGCACACAGCACCGCGGCCGCGCGGATCTGCGCACGGTCGAGCAGGACGCATGCCTGCAGGTCCGTGCCCGGCACCCACCGTTCCTTCTCGATGATGTCCGACAGGGAGGTGACGAGCATCATCGCGACCGGCACCTGTGCGTCCATCAGCACGCCGACGGCCTCGAGGTTCCAGTTCGTGGCATGCACGACGTCGAAGCGGCACCCGCGCGACGCCAGAGCGCGCACCCGTGCCGCGACGGCAAGGGCATAGGTCACCGTGGTGTCCAGCATGGGTTGCGCCGGGAACAGGCGCGGGCCGAAGTCGCGAGGTCCAATGCCGTGGACCGTCAGTCCGAGGCGCAGATGCCGGCGTGGCAGCGGGCTCTCGCCGATCACGTGGACGTCGTGACCGAGCGCATGGAGGCCGAGTGCGAGCTCGTACGTGTATCGCGCCGTGCCCTCGACGGGCCCGTCGCACGCCAGCGCCCGTGTGAGCAATGCCACCGACAGCCGGCGTTCCGGACGCCACCGGGGCAGGCGCTTCAGCACGGGCGGCGCGGCAGCGACGTTCATCAATCGTCGCGGGCGGAACACCCCGTCAACGATCCCCTGCACGGCGCCGATGGCGAGCAACGCCCAGAACCGCGCATAGTCGCGGCGCGACAGCTGCTGGCTGCGGCGTGCCGCACGCGCCTCGTGGACGTAGTGGCGGGCCGGGAGCCTGCGCAGGAGGCCGGCGACGCGTCCGGGCACCGAGCGGGACGCGTGACGCATCACGAAGTACGTGTCGTCGTGCGTGTGGATGCGGGTGCGGTCCACGAGGTGACGGTGAATGGACGGCGCCGGGTGGTGTCGCACCACCGCACCTTCCGCGTGTGCGAAGGACCATCCCGCTCGCGCGATACGCACGCACACGTCGCACTCATCGCCGTAGTACGCGATGCGCTCGTCGAAGCCGCCGACGGCGAGCAGCGCCTCACGTCTGAAGGCCGCGTTGGTGCCCATGGCCCGCGGAAACCAGCCCTGGACGTCCGCCGCGGTGCTGCGCGTCCCGGTGACGAACACGTGCTCGCCCCACTCGGAGACGGCGCCGTTGCGGAACTGGTGGACGTCGCCGTCGGCCAACAGCACCGGACCGCCCGCGGCCCCGACTCGCGCGTCGCGAACGAACGGCGCCACCAGGTGTTCGAGCCATCCGGTCGTCTCCGGGACGGCATCGTCGTCGATGAAGACCAGGATGTCGCCGGCCGCCGCCGCGATGCCGAGGTTCCGCGACAGGCACATGTTGGCCGCCGGCGAGCGCACGACCTTCACGCGGTCGGCCCACTCCGCGACCAGGGCATCCGTGCCGTCGTTGCTGGGGCCGGCAACGACGACCACTTCCAGGGCGTCGTACGTGAGATGGGTGAGCGAGGGCAGCAGCCGCGCGAGGTGACCCGCGCGGTTGCGCGTCGTCACGATCACGGACACGGGAGGATTCACGCCGGGTCCCGCCGTTCGCACAAGGTGTCGCTCATCACGAATTCGTCTCCACGTTCACCGGACGCCAGGTACTGGACGAGCGCGGCCAGCCGGTTGCGCAGGGCGGCGCTCGAGAACCTCGTCACGCTCCGGTACTGCCGCTCGATCACGAGGGATCGCCAGTCGCTGTCGGCGTGCAGGCGCCAGATCGCGCCGGCCGCCGCGTCGTCGTCCCAGCCGTTCAACAGCACGCCGCCCTCGCCGAGCGTTTCGGGCACGGCCGCGTGCGCAGCCGCGACGACAGGCAGGCCGAGCGCCATGGCCTCCGCGAGTGGCAGGCCGAAGCCCTCGTGCTCCGAGGCCGAGACGTAGACGTGTGCCAATCGGTAGCACGCGCGCAGCCGGGCGTCATCGACGGTGCCGCTGGTCTCGACCTCCAGATGTCGCACGTTGCGGCGCTGACGTTCGATGGCCGTCTGCACCGAGGCTCCGCCCGCAGTGGGCCCGACCAGTAGCAGTCGTACCGGTCGGTCGCCGTCCGTAGCCAGCCTGGCCGCGACGCGCGCGACGAGGTCCTGGCGCTTGTTGCCAGCCAGTCTGCCGACGAACAGCAGGACGAGTTCACCGTTGGCCTGCGACCGGGCGCGACGCGCAGCCAACCAATCGGCATCCAGGGGGGCTGCCGCCATCGCCGACCGGTCCACGGGCGGATACAGGCACAGCGCCGGGCGCGGGGACGGGAGGTGCGGAGCGACCTCGCGGAGGTTGAACATCGAGTCGCCCGTGATCACGTCGGCGCGGGCCGCCAGCCCCGGCAGCTGCGCCAGCCCACGCGTCGTCATCTCGAACGTGCCCGAGGTGGGCGCGAAGTAGCGGGGCGGCGTGATGCCGTGCCAATGGAGCACGAGACGGGAAGGCGTCCGGAGGGCAAGTGCGGCGAGCCGCGTGTACCCCGACATGTGCAGCATCAGCGTGTCGGCACTGGTCAGGGGGGTGGACGCGATCCGCCCGGTCTCTGACACCAGTTCAGGCGCCACGAAGTGCGTCTGGATGGCATCACTGCCGCCCGACGCCACGAGCAGCCGCGCCTGGACCCTGACGATGCCGCTCACCGCGTCTGTCTGAGCCAGCGCGTCCACGGCCTTGTAGAGCCGCGGCTGGCGCGGCGGGGCCCCAGCCGCCGTGGCTCGCCCGACCAGCTTGGCGTAGGCCTCCACCGTGCGCTGCGCCATGTGGGCGGCGGTGAATCCAGCGAGGTACCTGGTGCGGGCCGCGCGTCCCATGGCGACGCGCCGCGGCCTGTCCGCGGCGAGCACGCTCACGGCAGTCAGGAGGCCGTCCCAGTCTCCGCGCGGCACGAGGACGGCAGTGCTCGCGTCATGAATCTCCGCGGTGGCGCCTCCGGCGAAGGTCACGGCGGGCAGGCCGGCGCGCATCGCTTCCACGAACACCATGCCGAAGGACTCGTAATGCGCGGCGTGCAGCAGGATGTCGGTGGCTGCGTATGCGTCGAGGAGCGCCTCGTCGCTGATCGCGCCACTGAACGTCACGCGGCCGTGGAGGCCGGGGTGGCGCTGCGCGAACTCCTCCTGGTATGTAAGTCCATGCTCACGTGAGAAGCCGTCCGCGGCGCTGTTGTCGGCGCCGACGAAGGTGATGTGCAGCGTCGGGTCTGCCGCGAGCAGGGCGGGCAGACGCGCGAGAAGCTCGCGCGTGCCCTTGCGGTGCTCGAGTCGGCCGACCACCAGCACGTGAACGCAGTCCGCCGGTCGGTGCTGCGGCGCTGTCGTCGGTGGTGTCGCGTCCTCGATGCCGGGCAGGGCAATGGCCGCACGGGGCGGCGCCAGGCGCAGCTCGTAGAACCGTTCCATGTCGTCCACGATTGCGCGGGAGTCACCCAGAACCAGCGCCGCGCGCGTCAGCGCGTAGCCGTCGAGCGCGAGCAGCACGGACTCGTGCGGCCGCGCCGGTCGCTGCTGCAGCTCCAGCAGGTGGCGCAGCGACGTCTGCAGCCACACCACCACCGGCGCCGCGCTCCTGGCGATCGTCGCCGCACCCTGCGCCAACCAGAGCGGAACGTCCACGACGTCGAACGGTGCGCGTTCCTGGTCGCGCGCCACGAGTTCCCAGAGGAGCTGGCTGTCGGTCAGGGGCCAGTCGAGTACCGGTAGCTCCTCGTACCACGTGTTCGGGTATCGGGGCCGCGGCGCCGCGTGGATGGTGACGCCGTCGATCACCGGCAGCGGGCGGCCGTCGTCCAGGGTGTACACATGGACGTCGTGGCCGAGTGCTGCGAGGGCGCGGGCAAGCGCCTGGCGCTGCCGCGCGATGCCATCGCCAAGGTGCGACGCGAGCGACCTCGAAACCAGGGCGACCCGCATCAAACCCCGGGCGCCACGTCCTGGTGCGCCGACGTGCGGACGTGTGCGGCGGTGACTGTCTCGACGAGGGCCGCCACACTCTCGAGTGCGGCGTGAGCCTCCCGCCAGTCAGCCACGTGCAGGGCCGTGCGGCTGGACAGGAGGGCCACCATCGACGCGATCAGCGAGTCCGCGGCGCCGCGCAGCCCGTCGGCGTGCGGCACACAAGCAGCGTCCGCCGCGTCGATGGACGCGATCAGGCGCTGGAAGGCGGCTGTCTGTGCCAGCGTCGCAGGCTCCGGCTCGATGGCGGTGTCGGCGCGATCGAGCAGTCGCCGGTTCTCGAGGTGGGTGTCGAGCCGTTGCTCGAACACGGCGATGCGTGCAGTGTCATCTCCGCGCGTCGTCGCGGGAGTTCCTGCGGACATGCGCGCCATTATGGCGCACGCCAACCCTGTGGCGCGGCGGCCGATCGCGGCAGACGCTAAGCTACTCCGTCATGGAACTCGTGGGTGTGCTCGATGCTCCGGCGCAGATGACCATGCGGGAGCGGCTGCTGCTGTTCGCCCTGGTAATGGCGCGTCGTCCGACGCGAGTGCTGGAAATAGGCACGTGCGACGGCGGCTCGGCGCTCATCATGCGCCGCGCGCTCGAGGCATCGGCGCGACTGGTCAGCGTGGATCCGATGCCGCGCTGGAGTGCGGAGGTCCGTGACGCCCTGGGCCCGAACACGATGCTGGTCACCACGGCATCTCCAGACGGTGTGGCGGAGGCGGCGGCCCTCGCCTCGGGGCCGTTCGACTTCGTGCTGATCGATGGCGACCACACCGCAGACGGCGTGGAGACCGACATTGTCGCGGTCGTGCCCCATCTGGCGGACGGAGCCGTCCTGGTGTTCCACGACGCGCATTACTGGCGTGTCCGCGAAGGTATCGAGCGCGGCCTTCGAAACGACGCCCGCCTCGTGGATGCCGGGATGGTCTCGGTGGAGGAAACACCTCAGGGGACCATGGAGGAGGGCCAGCCGGTCATCTGGGGCGGGTTGCGGCTCCTGCGGTACGGCAGCGGCGGGCAGCCATCCTGATGCGCGGCGCCGAACGCGGTCAGCCGCGCCGATAGAGGCGCTCGAACGCCCGAACCGTGTCGTCCCACGCGTAGCGGGCTTCGACCATCCGTCGTGCGCTGGTGACGACCCGCTGCCGCACGGGCGACCGTGCCGCGTGCACCACTGCCCGTGCGATCGCCCGGGGACTTCCGCCTCGAACCTCGAAGCCGGTGACACCATCGTCAAGGAAGTCGTCGATGCCTGCGACGCGGCGTGCCACGACCGGCACGCCGAGCGCCATGGCCTCGAGCACGGCCAGCCCTTGGCCTTCGTCGGTGGACGCCGAGACGAACACGTCCCACCGCGACATCCGGCGCGCCGGGTTCCGGACGCGGCCAGAC
>JAEZCY010000090.1 GCA_023429845.1 Acidobacteriota bacterium | reverse complement strand
TCTCTGGTCCCTGGTCCCCGTTCCCTGGTCCCTTCGTCTTGCGCCTTACGCCTTGCTGCTTACTCCTCCTCAGTACCCCACCGCCGCGCCGCCGCCGGCGCCGCGCGGGCTGCCGCCGATCCGCATCAGGGACGTGCAGGTCGTGCTGACCGCACCCAACCGCATCCGCCTCGTCGTCGTGAAGGTGCTGACCGACCAGCCCGGCCTGCACGGCTGGGGGTGCGCGACGTTCACGCAGCGCGCGCTCGTGGTCAGGACGGCCGTGGACGAGTATCTGCGCCCCTTCCTCATCGGCCGGCGCGTCGACGAGATCGAGGACATCTGGCAGTCGATGTACGTCAGCTCGTACTGGCGCAACGGCCCGGTGCTGTTCAACGCGATGAGCGGCGTGGACATCGCGCTGTGGGACATCCTCGGCAAGCGCGCCGGCCTGCCCCTGTACCAGCTGCTCGGCGGCAAGGTGCGGCACGGAGCCGACTGCTACTACCACGCGAGCGGTCGCGACTTCGCCGAAGTGACGGCGAACGCGCAGAAGGGGATCGCGGCCGGCTTCCGGCACGTTCGCGTGCAGGGCGGCGTACCCGGGATGTCCACATACGGCGCGCGCAGCGACGCGGCGACCGGCGGCTCGGCCGATGAGCCGATCGGCCCGACCAACCCGCGCGCCATCTGGGAATCAGCCGGTTACGTGAGGATGCTGCCGAAACTGTTCGCGCACCTGCGCGGGGCCCTCGGCGACGAGGTGCAGCTGCTGCACGACGTGCACGAGCGCGTGCAGTTGAACGAGGCGATCAACCTCTGCAAGGCGCTCGAGCCGTACAACCTGTTCTTCCTCGAGGATCCGTTTCCCCCGGAGGACAACGCGTGGTTCCGGCAGCTGCGGCAGCACACGAGCATCCCCATCGCGATGGGCGAACTGTTCAACACGGTGCAGGAGTACCTGCCCCTGATCTCGGAGCGGCTCATCGACTTCATCCGCATCCACATCTCGCAGATCGGCGGGCTGTCGCCGGCACGCAAGGTGGCGGCGCTGTCGGAGTTCTTCGGCGTGCGCACGGCCTGGCACGGCCCCGGCGATGCCTCACCCGTTGCGCACGCGGCGCAACTGGCGCTCGAGCTGTCCACGTACAACTTCGGCATCCACGAGGGCGGCGCGTTCCCGCCCGAGACGCGCGAGGTGTTCAAGGGGGCGCCCGAGCAGAAGGACGGCTACATGGTGGCCAACGACGCGCCGGGACACGGCGTCGAGGTGGACGAGGCGCTCGCGGCGAAGTTCCCGTTTCCCGAGGGGCCGCCCAACTTCGACTACTCCTGGGGCACGACGCGACGGCGGGACGGAACGGTGATCAGGCCGTAGCGCAATGCGGAAATGCGGGAATGCGGGAATGTCGAGGGCATGGGCATGCGCGATGCTCGATGCGGAAATGCGGGAATGCGGGAATGCGACGGCGCGACAGGGTATGCGTAAGCGTCTGACGATCGTCATCGCGTGCTGTGCGCTCGGCGCGACGGTTGGCGCGCAGCCGCAGGCGCCTGCGCCGCCGACGTTCCGCTCGGCCGTGAATCTCGTCGAAGTGGCAGCCGTCGTCACCGGAGAGGACGGCCGCAGCCTCGACGACCTCGCGGCCTCCGACTTCGAACTGCTGGAAGACGGGGAGCCACGCGCGCTGCTGTCCGTGCGGCGGCTTGCGAGCGAGACACGAGTGTCGGCGACGACCGCACGCGCCGCCGCGGCCACTCCGAAGGCTCATGTGGAGCGGCTCGCGTCGAGCGTGACATCGGCGGACGCACCGGCATTCGTCCTGCTGCTCGACGACCTCGACACGAGCCTCCGCAACTCGCACCGCGTCATCCGCGCCGCCGAGCGTGCCCTTTCGTACATCCCGGACACCGCGCTCGTGTCCGTGGTGACGACGAGCGGGATCGGCGGCGGCCTCCTGACACTGGAGCCACCCGGGGCTGGCCACATCCGCCAGATACGCCGCTTCCGCGGCCAACTGCTCCTGCGACCGTCAGGTCCCGGCGGGGCGGCCACCACGCCGAGCTCGGTGAGCGCGCCCTGTGGCGTGGGCTCGGACGTCCTCGACTCGCTCGATTGCAGCGACCCCACGCGGGCGGCGAGGCGTGCGTCGTCTGTTGCCGCGGCTGCCGAGATCCTCGGGCGTGCCGGCTCACGCAGGAAGGTGCTGCTCTGGGTGACGCAGACGATGGGCGTGTCGTCACTCGACCCGCAGGGAAGCCGACTTGCGCAGCGGCGTGCGATTGCGTCGGCTCTCGGCAACGACGTGACCGTGTTCGTGCTGGATCCGCGCGAGAACACCGGGGGCGGCGACGATCCCATGGACGAGAAGCGCTCCGGCGGGACGCTGCGCGCCGGCACCGCCGACACGGCGTTGGGCGGCGCCGGCGGGATGGTGATGGCCTTGGACGTGGACGACATGGTTGCCGTCCCGCTGACCCAGCTCACCCGCGAGACCGGTGGCCGTTACATCACGATGGCCAACAACCTCGGCGACCTGATGGGACGTCTCATCGAGCAGAGTTCGACCGCGTACCTGCTCGTGTACGAGTCGCCGGTCTCGACCACACCGGGACGCCATCGCATCGACGTCCGCGTGAACCGCCCCGGTGCCCGCGTCTCCGCTCGCCGCGGCTACATCGTCGAGGCCCCTGGAGCAGATGCCGCACCAGCCGGGGACGCCGACGACAGCCTGCTTCGCCGCACGCTGATGCGCAGCGCGCCCCAGGGTCAACTGCGCCTGACCGTGCACGCGGTGCCCCGCTTCGCCCGGGGCAGGAACGGTGCGATCGCGATCACGGTGCGCGCCGAGGCTGCCGATGGTCCGCTGACGTCGCCCCTCGACCTGGTCCTGGCCACGTTCGACGAGGACGGACGAGCAACCAACCAGCACCAGCTGCGTCTCGACGCGCCGCCGGCCGGCACGCCGCTGGAGGTGACGACAGAACTGCCCCTTGCCCGCGGACGGCACCAGCTGCGCGTGGCCGCGGCGACGACCGACGAGACGAGTTCCGGCCTCGTGATCACGCCCGTCGAAATCGTCGAGCCCGGACGCACCCTGTTGCTGGCGCCGCCGATCCTCCTGCACCGCCTCGGCCCCCAGGTGGCGCCGACCACTGCGCGACAGTTCGTGACGGGCACCGAGCTGGGGGTGCAGGCCGAGGTGGCCGGCGCGGCGGTCCGGCAGGGGACGGTTGCGGTGCGTGTCGCACTCCTCGATGGCACCGGCGCTGCCGTCTGGCGCACCGACGCCACGCTGGACGCCGGCGGCCACGCCGATCGCGTCAAGGCGACGGGCGTCGTGGACACGACTGGCCTCACCGCCGGCCCGTACGTGCTGACGGTGGACGCCGTGCCGGCAAGGGGCGGTGAGGCCGTCGGACATGCGGTGCCGATACGTCTCGTCGGAGCACCCCAGGCGAGCCCCGGGGTCGTCCCCTGACGACGCCGCTGGAATGGCCGCGCCTGGCGTCGCCAGTCGTGGCAGCATTGCTGGCATGACAGACGGATCCGATGCCTCGACGCCGCCCCGCACCGCCCCGCCGCTCACGGCGCGCAGCCGGGCTGCCCTCAAGGCGCGCGCGCACGGACTCGAGCCCGTCGTCCGCGTGGGGCATGCCGGGGTCACCGACGGCGTCGTCGCCGACCTCGCACGAGCGCTGGAATCTCACGAACTGGTGAAGGTGAAGATCGCGGACGGCGACCGCGACGAACGTGAGGCGGTGACGACCACGCTTCGTGCGAGGACGGGCGCCGCACTCGTGCAGCAGGTGGGGCGCGTGATCGTCTTGTGGCTCCCGCGCGAAGGCGAGTGACGTGCCGAACCCGTTCACGAGTCCCCTCCCGGTTCTCGGACTGCTGGGGGTGATGTCGGTGGTGGCGCTCGCGCCCACCGGTGTAATCGCGCAGGAACGCTCCCGCGCCCGCGCGCTCGGCGTGGCGCCCGGCATCTTCCAGCCTGGCACCTGGAACGCGATCACCGACGTGCCGGGCGTGCGTGTGGGGCATGTCACGGTCGTCGAGGGCGACGACGTGCGCACGGGTGTCACGGCGATTCTGCCTCACGACGGGAATCCGTATCTGGAGCGCGTGCCGGCAGCCATTCACGTGGGAAACGGCTACGGCAAGCTGCTCGGCGCCACGCAGGTGCGCGAGCTCGGCGAACTCGAGACGCCGATCCTCCTGACCTGTACGCTCTGCGTCTGGAAGACTGCAGACGCACTCGCCGAGTGGATGCTGGCGCGCGACGGCATGACCGACGTCGGGTCCGTGAACCCCGTCGTTGGTGAAACGAACGATGGCGGACTGAACGCCATCCGCCGGCGTCCGGTCACCGCCGACCACGTGCGGCGCGCCCTCGACGGCGCGGCCAGCGGGCCGGTGGCCGAAGGCGGAGTGGGCGCCGGCACGGGCACCATCGCCTTCGGCTGGAAGGGCGGCATCGGCACCTCGTCGCGGGTGCTCCCGGCGACGCTGGGCGGCTGGACGGTCGGCGTCCTCGTCCAGTCGAACTTCGGAGGCGTGCTGCAGGTGCTGGGCGCGCCCGTCGGCAAGGAATTGGGGCAATACGCGTTCAAGTCGGCGATCGACGGCGAGCGCGGCGACGGCTCGATCATGATCGTCGTGGCCACCGACGCGCCGCTCTCGGACCGCAACCTGGAACGACTGGCCGCGCGCGCCATCATGGGGCTGGCCCGGACGGGATCCGCGGCGGCCAACGGCAGCGGCGACTACGTGATCGCCTTTTCGACGTCGGCCAACGTGCGACGACGCCAGGTGCCCGCGGCGACCGCCGTGCGCACCGACATGACCCGTTCGGTGGCCGACCTCCCCAATGATCAGATGTCCGGGCTGTTCCAGGCCGTCGTCGAGGCCACCGAGGAATCCATCTACAACTCGCTCTTCACCGCCACCACCACGACCGGGAACGGCCGCACCGTGGACGCGCTCCCGCTGGATCGTGTCCGCGACGTCCTGCGGAAGTACGGCATCACAGCGCCCTGACCGTCGCCCCAGGGGACGACGGCTGCGTACGGGCCTGGTCCAGCCTGGGCCCCGCCCGGGCGGTACGTACGCGCGCGCGACGCGCGACATACCACCCGGGGGGCCGTCGTAGTTCAATAGATACGTTTCACCTCAGACCAGCATCACCACGGCAGCACCCCGGAGACGCAGGCGCATCGATGACGACCACGAGTGACGTGCACACGGACGAATCCCATCCCCCACCGGCCGCGCGCCGGAAGTCACGCCTGTGGCAGTGGTTGCTCGGCGCCCTTCTGCTCGCGGGCGGCGTGGCGCTGGTCAGGTACTACGAGGTCGGCAAGCCCGCACCCGGGCCCCAGGGCGGGTTCGCGCGCCGCGGGGCGGACGAGAAGCCTCCCGTCCGGGTGGTCACGGCCGAGCGGCGCGACATCGGCGTCGCCCTGAGGGCGCTCGGCACGGTGACTCCCATCAACACGGTGACGGTGCGACCCCGCCTCGACGGCGAACTCGTGCGGGTGCACTTCACGGAGGGCCAGCGCGTCCAGCAGGGTCAGCTTCTGGCCGAGATCGACGCGCGCCCCTACGAGGTGGCGCTGGCGCAGGCGCTCGGCGCCCGGGCCGAGAACCAGGCCAGGCTCAACAACGCCCGGACCGACCTCGACACGTTCAAGTCGCTCGCCGAGCGCGAGCTGATCCCCAAGCAGCAGCTCACCTCCCAGGAAGCCCTCGTCAAGCAGGTGGAGGGCAGCGTCCAGTCCAACGACGCGCAGGTGAACAATGCCAAGCTGCAGCTGTCGTACACGCGCATCATCGCCCCCATCGCCGGGCGGCTGGGGCTGCGGCAGGTGGACGCCGGGAACCTCGTTCGGTCCAGCGACGCCAACGGCATCGTGGTGATCACGCAGATGCAGCCCATCTCCGTGCTGTTCACGGTTCCCGAAGCGGAGCTGCCCGCCGTGCTCACCGCGATGCGCCAGAGCCGTTCCCTGCCGGTCCAAGCCTGGGACCGCAGTGAATCCGAGCAGCTCGCCGCGGGCGTGCTGCAGACCGTGGACAACCAGATCGACACCACCACGGGCACCATCCGCCTGCGCGCCGTCTTCCCGAACGGCGACGACCGGCTGTTCCCCAACCAGTTCGTCAACGTCACGCTCAATCTCTCCACCGTGCGCGACGCGACCGTGGTCCCCGCCGCGGCCATCCAGCGTGCCTCGTTCGGCACCTTCGTCTACGCGATCAAGGACGACGGCACCGCGACCATCCGCCGCGTGACGCTCGGGCCTGCCGAGGGCGACCGGGTGGCAATCACCGACGGCATCGAGCCCGGCGAGCGCATCGTGCTCGAAGGCGTGGACGCCCTGCGCGAGGGCATCGCGGTGGAGATCATCGGCGCGTCCGCCGAGCCTGCGGCATCGGCCGGAGCCGCGCCTGCGCAGGGGGCCGCGCGCGGCACGGGGTCCACGCGATGAACATCTCGCGCCCGTTCATCCTGCGCCCGGTCGCCACGGCGCTCCTGATGGGCGCGCTCCTGCTGTCCGGCGCACTCGCGTACCGGCTGCTGCCGGTGTCGGCGCTGCCGCAGGTGGACTACCCGACCATCCGCGTGCTGACCTTCTACCCTGGCGCCAGCCCGGAGGTCATGACGAGCGCGGTGACCGCCCCACTCGAGCGACAGTTCGGGCAGATGCCCGGGCTCGACCAGATGTCGTCGACGAGTTCCGGGGGGGCCTCGGTCATCACGCTGCGCTTCTCGCTGGAGAAGGCCATCGAGGTCGCCGAGCAGGAGGTGCAGGCCGCCATCAACGCGGCGGGCAACCTCCTCCCCAACGACCTGCCGCAGCCCCCGGTCTACAACAAGGTCAATCCCGCCGACACGCCGGTCCTGACGCTCGCCATCACCTCGGCGACCATCCCGCTCCCCGAGGTGCACGACCTCGTGGACACGCGCGTGGCGCAGAAGCTGTCGCAGCTGCCGGGCGTCGGGCTCGTGAGCATCGCGGGGGGCCAGCGTCCTGCCGTGCGCATCCAGGCCAATCCGCAGGCACTCGCCGCGCACGATCTGAACCTGCAGGACCTGCGCACGGTGATTGCCGCCGCGAACGTCAATCAGCCGAAGGGTAACTTCGACGGCCCCGAGCGCTCGTTCATGCTCGACGCCAACGATCAGCTGCGGTCGGTGCAGGCCTACAGGGACTTGATCCTGACCTACAACGCCGGCGCGCCACTGCGCCTCTCAGACGTCGCCCGCGTCGTGGACGGCGCCGAGAACACGCGGCTGTCGGCCTGGGCCGACGACGTGCCGGCCGTGCTGATCAACGTCCAGCGGCAGCCCGGCGCCAACGTCATCGAGGTGGTGGATCGGGTCCGCGCGGTGCTGCCGCAGCTCACGGCGAGTCTCCCGGAGACGCTGTCGGTCACGGTCCTCAGCGACCGCACCGACACGATCCGCGCCTCGGTGCGCGACGTCCAGCACGAACTCGTGTTCGCCGTGGCGCTCGTGGTGATGGTCACCTTCGTGTTCCTGCGCAACGTGCCGGCGACGATCATCCCGAGCGTGGTCGTGCCGCTGTCGCTGATCGGCACCTTCGGCGTCATGTACCTCGCCGGGTTCTCGATCAACAACCTCACGCTGATGGCGCTGACGATCGCCACCGGGTTCGTCGTGGACGACGCGATCGTGATGGTGGAGAACATCGCGCGCTACCTGGAGGAAGGTGCCACGCCGATGCAGGCCGCGCTCGAGGGCGCGCGGCAGATCGGCTTCACGCTCGTCTCGCTCACCCTGTCGCTGATCGCGGTGCTGATCCCGCTGCTGTTCATGGCCGACGTGGTGGGCCGGCTGTTCCGCGAGTTCGCGATCACCCTCGCGGTGTCGATCCTGATCTCGCTCGTCGTCTCCCTGACGTTGACGCCGATGATGTGCGCACGCCTGCTCAAGGCGGAACATCAGGAGGCGCACGGTCGGCTCTACTACGCCACGGGACGCTTTTTCGACCGCATCATCGCCTTCTACGGCCGCACGCTGACCTGGGCACTCCGACACGAGACGCTGACGCTGCTCGTCGCCGTGGCCACCCTCGCGCTCACGGTGTGGCTCTACGTCATCGTGCCGAAGGGCTTCTTCCCGGTGCAGGACACCGGCGCCATCCAGGTGATCACCGAGGCGCCGCAATCGGTGTCGTTCCCGGCCATGGCGGAGCGACAGCGCGCCGCCGCGCGGGCCCTCCTCGAGGAGCCGGACGTCCAGGGCCTGTCGTCGTTCATCGGCGTGGACGGATCGAACGCGACGCTGAACAGCGGCCGCATGCTGGTCACGCTCGTCTCGCGCGAGCAGCGCAGCCGGACGGCCACCGAGATCATCGCCGCCTTGCAGCAGCGCGCCGCACGGGTGCCCGGCATCCGGCTGTACATGCAGCCGGTGCAGGACCTGACCATCGAGGATCGCGTCAGCCGGACGCAGTTCCAGTTCACGCTCGAGGACCCCGATGCCGACAGGCTCGCCGAGTGGGTGCCGAAGCTGCAGGCACGATTGCAGCAGGCCCCTGAGCTGTCCGACGTCGCGAGCGATCTGCAGGATCGCGGCCTCCAGGCCTACGTGGACATCGACCGCGATGCCGCGAGCCGCCTCGGCGTGCGTGTCGCCGCGATCGACGACGCGCTGTACGACGCGTTCGGGCAGCGGCTGATCTCGACGATCTACACGCAGGCCAACCAGTACCGCGTGGTGCTGGAAGTGGACCCGCGCTTCCAGATCGGCCCGGAAGCGCTTGGCCAGGTGTTCGTGGCGACGGCCGACGGGCGGCAGGTGCCGCTCTCGAACCTGGCGACGATCCAGGAGCGCAACACGCGGCTGGTGATCAACCACGTCGGCCAGTTCCCGGCCGTGACGATGTCGTTCAATCTCGGCCCGGGCGCCTCGCTGGGCGCCGCGGTGGAAGCCATCGAGCGCGCCGAGCGCGAGGTCGGCCTGCCCGCGAGCATCCAGACGACCTTCCAGGGCGCAGCGGCCGCCTTCCGCACGTCGCTCGACAGCACGCTCCTGCTGGTGCTCGCCGCCATCATCACGATGTACGTCGTGCTCGGCGTGCTCTACGAGAGCTACATCCACCCCATCACGATCCTGTCGACGCTGCCCTCGGCCGGCGTCGGCGCGCTGCTCGCGCTGCTGCTGACGGGCCGCGACCTCAGCCTCATCGCGGTGATCGGCATCATCCTGCTGATCGGCATCGTGAAGAAGAACGCGATCATGATGATCGACTTCGCGCTCGATGCCGAGCGCAGCGAGGGGCTGGGCCCGCGCGAGGCGATCTACAAGGCGGCGCTGCTGCGCTTCCGCCCGATCCTCATGACGACGCTGGCGGCCTTGTTCGGGGCGCTGCCGCTGATGCTGTCCACAGGATCCGGCGCCGAGATGCGGCAGCCGCTCGGCCTGGTGATGGTCGGCGGCTTGCTCCTGAGCCAGGTGCTCACCTTGTACACGACCCCGGCTATCTACCTCTTCTTCGACCGGTTGTCGCACGCGTGGCGTGCCCAGCCGCAGCGCGTGGCGGTGGAGGACGCAACCGCATGAGCCTCTCGTCGCCCTTCATCACGCGGCCGGTCGCCACCACGCTCCTCAGCCTGTCGATCGTGATGGTGGGCGCGCTCGGCTATCTCCTGCTGCCCGTATCGCCTCTGCCGCAGGTGGACTTTCCGGCAATCCAGGTGAGCGCCTCCCTGCCCGGCGCGAGCCCCGAGACGATGGCGTCGAGCGTGGCGACGCCGCTCGAGCGCGCGCTCGGCACGATCGCCGGCGTCAACGAGATCAGCTCGCAGAGCTCGCAGGGCTCGACCCGCATCTTCATCCAGTTCGACCTGGGCAAGAACATCGACACCGCCGCCCGCGAGGTGCAGGCCGCGATCAACGCCTCGCGCTCGTTGCTGCCGAGCGCCCTGCCCGGCATGCCGCAGTACCGCAAGATCAACCCGTCGCAGGCGCCGATCATGCTCCTGGCGCTCACCTCGAAGACGGCGACGACGAGCGAGCTCTACGACCTGGCGTCCACGGTGCTGGCCCAGAAGGTGGCGCAGGTGACCGGCGTCGGCGACGTCACGGTCGGCGGTGGTTCCCTGCCGGCGGTCCGCGTCGAGCTGCAGCCGCAGGCGCTGACGCAGTACGGCATCTCGCTCGACCAGGTGCGGCAGGCGATCAGCGGGGCGAACCTGCTGCGTCCGAAGGGCGTGATCGAGGACAGCGAGCGGTACTGGCAGATCCAGGCGAGCGACCAGCTCACCAGGGCGGCCGACTACCAGCCGATCGTCATCGCCTACAGGAACGGCGCAGCGGTCAGGCTCCAGGACGTGGCGCGCGTGTACGACGGCGTCGAGGATCGGTACAACGCCGGCTACTTCAACGACGAACCCGCCGTCCTGCTCGTCGTCAGCCGGCAGCCGCAGGCCAACATCATCGCCACCGTCGATGGCGTCATGGAGCAGTTGCCCGCCCTCCGCGCCTTCCTGCCTGCCGGGGTGTCGCTCGACGTCGCGAGCGATCGGTCGCCGACGATCCGCGCCACGCTGCGCGAGGCGCAGCACACGCTGGTCATCGCCGTCGTGCTCGTCGTGTTCGTCGTCCTGCTGTTCCTGGCCAACGTCCGCGCCGCGATGATCCCGGTGACCGCGGTGCCGGTGGCGCTCATCGGCAGCTGCGCCGTGATGTACCTGTGGGGGTTCTCGCTCAACAACCTGTCGCTCATGGCGCTCATCGTCGCGACCGGCCTGGTCGTGGACGACGCGATCGTCGTGCTCGAGAACATCTCGCGCCACGTCGAGGCCGGGCTGGCGCCGATTCCGGCGGCCCTGAAGGGCGCGCAGGAGGTCGGGTTCACGCTGCTGTCGATGAACCTGTCGCTCGTCGCGGTCTTCGTCTCCATCCTCTTCATGGGCGGCATCGTCGAGCGGCTGTTCCGGGAGTTCTCGATCACGCTCGTGGCCGCGATTCTGATCTCGCTCGTCGTGTCGCTGACGCTGACGCCGATGCTGTGCGCACGCTGGCTCGTCGTGCGCCACAGGCGGCCAGGTCGTCTGCAGCGGACGAGCGACGCGGTGTTCGGCTGGCTGCGCCGCGGCTACGCCCGGTCGCTGGACTGGGCGCTCGACCACGCGCCCCTCGTGCTGATGCTGTTCATCGGTGTGGCCGCCCTGAACGTGCACCTGTACGTCCAGGCCCCCAAGAGCTTCCTGCCCGACCAGGACACGGGACAGCTCGGCGGCTTCATCCGCGGCGACGACGGCATGTCGTTCCAGATCATGCAGCCGAAGATCGAGGCCTTCCGCCAGGCCGTGCTGAAGGACCCGGCCGTCGACAGCGTCGCGGGCTTCATCGGCGGCGGCCGCGGCATCAACAACGCGCAGATCTTCGTGCGCCTCAAGCCGCTCGAAGAGCGCCAGGTGTCGGCACAACTGGTGGCCGACCGCATCCGGCGCAGCCTGCCGCCGGTGCCGGGCGCCCGGCTGTGGCTCAACGTCGATCAGGACATCCGCTTCGGCGGCGGGTTCGGCCGCGGCTCCTACCAGTACACCCTGCGCGCCGACGACGTGTCGGAACTGCGGGTGTGGGGTCAGCGCGTCCGCAACGAGCTGGCGAAAGTGCCGGAGATCACCGGCATCGAGGACGAGCTCGTCTCGAGCCAGCAGATCATGCTCGAGGTCGATCGGCAGGCGGCGCGGCAGCTCGGGATCGAGATGAACACCATCACGCAGGCCCTGAACAACGCGTTCGGGCAGCGCCAGGTGTCCACGATCTACAACAGCATGAACCAGTACCGCGTGGTCATGGAGGTGGCCCCGCAGTTTGCGCAGGGGCCCGAGGCTCTCGATGCGCTGCACGTCGTCACCGACAGCGGGCGCGTGCCGCTCTCGGCGTTCAGCCAGTACACGCGCAGTTCGGCGAACGACCGCGTGAGCCGCAACGACCAGTTCGCCTCCACGAGCATCGGCTTCGAACTCGCGCCGGGGGTCAGCCTGAGCGAGGCACAGGTGGCGGTGGACCGCGCCGTCGGGCAGTTGACGATGCCGACGGCGATTCAGGGACGGCTGCAGGGGAATGCCAGCATGTTCCAGCGACTGCAAGGCAATCAGCCGCTGGCCATCCTCGGCACGCTGCTCGTCGTCTACATCGTCCTCGGCGTGCTGTACGAGAGCTACCTGCACCCGTTGACGATTCTCTCCACGCTCCCGTCCGCAGGCGTGGGCGCCCTGCTCGCGCTGCTGCTCCTGAAGACGGAGTTCAGCCTCGTCGCGCTGCTTGGTGTGTTCCTCCTGATCGGCGTCGTGATGAAGAACGCGATCCTGATGATCGACGTCGCGCTGCAAATCGAACGCGAACGTCGCGTGACGCCGCTGGAGGCGATTCGCGAGGCGTGCCTGCTGCGGCTGCGTCCCATCCTGATGACGACGATGGCGGCGTTGCTGGGCGCGCTGCCGCTGATGCTCGGCACTGGCGAAGGCGCCGAGTTGCGGCAACCACTCGGCATCGCCATCGTCGGCGGCCTCTTCATGAGCCAGGTGCTGACGCTCTACACGACGCCGGTCGTGTACCTGTACCTCGAACGCCAGCGGCTGCGGTTCTCGTTCCGCCGGGCGTATGCACACGACTCGGAGCGACGCGCCGGGGTGCCCGGCGATCAGCCGGCGGCGTGACGAAGACGATCCCGGCAGTCAAAGGCGGTTGATGTGGAGTGCCTTCCGGGCTAAGGTCAGGGCACGCCGATGATCAGGACCGCTGCCTCCCTCAGCCTCCTCGTCTTCCTGGCGGGCTGCGGCGTGCCGGGCCCCGTCGTGGACGATCTCCCCGAGCGGGTGGACTTCGCGCTGCACGTGAAGCCGATCCTCTCCGACCGCTGCTTCAAGTGCCACGGCCCGGATGGCGCCTCGCGCGCCAGCGGCCTGCGCCTCGACCTGCAGGACGCCGCCTACGCGACGATGCCGTCGGGCGCGACCCCGATCGTCCCGGGCAGTCCTGGCCGAAGCGAACTGGTGCGCCGCATCCTCAGCGAGGATCCGGGCGTCCGGATGCCGACGCCCGACTCGCATCTCACGCTCTCCGACTACGAGAAGGCCCTCCTCATCCGCTGGATCGACCAGGGCGCGGAATGGAAGCCGCACTGGGCGTTCACGCCACCGGTGAGGCCCGAGGTACCGGCTCCGGTCGCGGCCGACTGGACGGCGCACAATCCGATCGACCGGTTCGTCCACGCGACGCTGAAGATCCGCAACCTGCAGCCGCAACCGGAAGCCGACCGCGCCACGCTCCTCCGCCGTGTGACGCTCGCGCTCACCGGGCTTCCCCCCACCGAGCAGGAGATCGCCGCGTTCGTGGCCGACACGTCGCCAGACGCCTACGAAAGGGTCGTGGACCGGCTGCTCGCCGCGCCTGCGTATGGCGAGCGCATGGCGGCCAGCTGGCTCGACGTCGCGCGCTTCGCCGACACGCACGGGTACCAGGACGACGTCGCGCGTGACATGTCGCCGTGGCGCGACTGGGTGATCGACGCCTTCAACAGCAACATGCCCGTGGACCGCTTCGTCACGTGGCAGCTCGCCGGCGACCTCCTGCCCGACGCCACCCGGGAGACCCGCCTGGCCACGGCCTTCA
Organism: Acidobacteriota bacterium; assembly: GCA_023429845.1. Taxonomy (GTDB): domain Bacteria; phylum Acidobacteriota; class Vicinamibacteria; order Vicinamibacterales; family Vicinamibacteraceae; genus Luteitalea. The sequence continues at coordinate 14,350 of JAEZCY010000090.1, read as the reverse complement.
ACCGGCACCACATGCAGAGCCAGGAAGGCGGCATCGTCCCCGAGGAGTACCGCGTGGAGTACGTCGCCGACCGCGTGCAGACGTTCGGCAGCGCGTTCCTCGGCGTGACGCTGGATTGCGCCCGGTGCCACGACCACAAGTACGACCCCGTCACGCAGCGCAACTACTTCGAGCTGTTCGCGTTCTTCAACAACGTGAACGAGGCCGGACAGGCGCCGTACTCGGGGATGCCGAGCCCGACGCTCGTGCTTCCGTCGCACGACGCGGAACAACGGCTGGCAGAGTTGTCTACGCAGCGCCGCTCGCTCGAAGCCCAGGTCGCCGCCGGCGCACCGGAGTTCGACGCGCCGTTCGACGCCTGGCTGAAGACGCGCGCCGCCGGCACCGTCCTGCCGGCACGCGACGGCCTCGTGCTGCACCTGCCGCTCGATGGCATGCGTCCCGGGACGTGGCGCACGAAGGACCGCAGGACCGGCGCGTCCGTGGCCAACCGCGGCCAGACGTTCGCCAACCTTGCTTCGGGCGGCGTGGCCTACCTCGGCGGCGACGAGGACCGTGCGCCGGTAACCGTGCCGGGCCGGATCGGTCACGGTCAGCAGCTGCGCGGCGATAGCGAGATCAAGGCGCCCGAAACGATCGGCTTCTTCGACCGTCACCAGCCGTTCTCGCTGGCCGTCTGGTTCCGCATCGACGTCGAGGGCACGACAGGCCCGCTCATCACGCGATCGGGCAGCTTCGCCAATGGGTACCGAGGCTACCTCGTGCGCGTGGAGCCGGATGGCACGCTGAGTGCCGCGCTGCACCACGTGGCGCCGGACGACTCGCTGGAGATTCGCACGGCGTCCAAGGTGGCCGCTGGGGAGTGGCGTCATGTCGCGCTCACCTACGACGGCTCGAGTCGTGCCGGCGGACTCCGGCTCTTCCTCGACGGCAGACCGGTGCCGACGCGCACGGTCGTGGACAACCTCCGCCGCAGCCTCATCACCAGCGGCATCGAGGGCAACCAGATGTCGGGCGCGCCGCTGGGCGTCAGGCTCGGCAGCGTCGGTGAGTTGAGCAAGGAGTCGCTCCGCGACGTCAGCGTGGACGACTTCCGGGTGTACGCTCGGCAGCTCTCGTCGCTCGAAGTCGAGAGTCTTGGCGGCGGCGACGATGTGATGGGCCGCGCCATGGCAGACGCCGGGCGCCGTGCCGACCTGCGCGAGCACTACCTCCTGCTGGTGGACCCGACCTACCGCGCGCGCTCTGCGGCGCTTGCAGCCGTTCGCGACGAGGAGAACCGGTTGCTCACGGCACAGCCGAGCGTGATGGTGATGCGCGAACTGCCGACGCCGCGGCCCACCTTCCTCCTCGCGCGCGGTGCCTACGATGCCCCGACCGATCGCGTGGAACCCGGCACGCCCGAGGCCATCCTGCCGTTCGGAAAGAACCTGCCGCGCAATCGCCTCGGCCTGGCGCAATGGGTGCTCTCGCCGGACAACCCGCTGACCGCGCGGGTGTTCGTCAACCGGTACTGGGCGATGCTCTTCGGCCAGGGACTCGTCCCGTCCGCCGAGGACTTCGGCAGTCAGGGGCGGATGCCCAGCCATCCGGAACTGCTCGATTGGCTCGCCACGACGTTGGTCGAGTCCGGCTGGGATACCAAGGCGCTGCTGAAGACCGTCGCCATGTCCGCGACCTACCGCCAGTCTTCTGCGACGGCTGCCGCGTTGCGAGCCGACGACCCGGAGAACACCTGGCTCGCACGCGGGCCGTCCTTCCGGCTGCCGCTGGAACAGGTGCGCGACGCGTCGCTGGCCGCGAGCGGTCTGCTCGTGCCGACGATCGGCGGCCGCAGCGTCTACCCATACCAGCCACCTGGCGTGTGGGAGGCGCTCGTGGCCGGATCGGTCTACCCGCAGTCCACCGGCGACGGTCTGTATCGACGCAGCCTTTACACGGCGTGGAAGCGCACCGCGCCACCCCCGTCAGCCATCGCCTTCGATGCCTCCGAGCGCCTGACCTGCATCGTCACGCGGCAGCGCACGAACACGCCACAGCAGGCACTCGTGCTGCTGAACGACACGCAATACGTGGAGAGCGCACGTGTGCTTGCCGAGCAGGTCATGCGTGAACGGCCGACGCCTGCCGAGCGGATTGCGACCGTCATGAGGCGGGTCCTCTCGCGCGAACCCAGCGCCTCGGAGATCGCCGCGCTCACCAGGCTCCACGACACGACGCACGAGAGGTACGTCAAGGACAAGGCGGCAGCGGCGGCGCTGCTCGCCACAGGCGAGCGCCCGCGCGACACGGCGCTGGACGTCGCCGACCTCGCCGCATGGACGGTCGTGACGAGCACGATCATGAACCTCGACGAGGCCGTCTTCTCGCGCTGAGGGCAGCCGCAGGTCCGGTCCGCCGGGAGGCATCACCCACCGCTCACCGGGAGAGGAACGACGGATGTCGCCAATCAGGCTCGGTAAGCGCGCGGATTGGGCGGTCGTGCTCCAGGCCCTGACGCAGGAGGCTGCCCCCGCCCTCGACGCACCGTTCCGGATGTCGGATGCCATGCTGGCAGACCTGCGTCGCGTCGAGCACCTCACGCGGCTCGACGTCTCGGGTTCGAAGGCCGTCACGGACGAAGGCGTCCAGGCACTCGCAGGCTTGTCCGCGCTGCGGCATCTCGACCTCGGTGGAACCGCCATCACCGACCGTGCGCTGGCGGTGCTGCGCACCCTGCCCGCGCTGGAGTCGGTGTCGCTCTGGGGGACCCGCATCACCGATGCAGGCATGGACGCGTGGCACGGCTGTGATGCACTGCGGTCGGTCAACCTCGGCGGCACACCTGTTGGTGACGCCGCCGGGCATGCGCTGGCGGGCAAGCCGCACCTGCACACTTTCCACAGCGGCGAGGCGCTGACCGACGACGGTCTTGCGGCCTTTCACGGGTGGCCACTCCTGCGGACGTGGCACGGCGGGGAGCAGACCATGGCGCTCCTGAGCTACACCGCCGGACCCACGTACCTCAGCCTCCGTGGCACCTTCACCGACCGCGGGCTCGAACGCTTGCAGAGTCTCGAGGGGCTGTTTGCGCTGAACATCGACGCTCGCCAGCTCGACATCACGGCAGATGGCATCGCAGCGTTGATTTCGCTGCCGCGACTCGGCTGGCTCGCCGCCGACGCGAAGGACGACTGGATGCCGCACATCGCTGCGATGCCACGACTTCGCTTCCTCGGCGCGCAGGACACCTCAGCAGGCGACGACGGCTTCGTGGCACTCGCGCGGTCGTCGTCCATCGAATACATATGGGGCCGCCGCTGCCACAACCTCGGGAGTCGCGGTTTCCTGGCACTCGCGGGCATGCCGCGACTGCAGGCCCTGTCGGTCAGTTGCCTGAACGTCGGCGACGATGCATTGGCAGAGCTGCCGCGGTTTCCGTCGCTGCGCGAGCTGATGCCGATGGACGTACCAGACGCAGGGTACCGCCACGTGGGCAGGTGCGCGGCCCTGGAGTCTCTGGTGTTGATGTACTGCCGCGATACCACGGACGCCGCGACAGAGCACCTCGTCGAGCTGAAGGCGTTGCGCAACTACTTCAACAGCTACACCGCCATCACCGATCGGACGCCCGAACTGCTCTCGCGCCTGGACTCGCTCGAACAGGTCACCTTCGACAACTGCCACCAGCTCACGGACACCGGCATCGCGCACCTCGCGCGGCTGCCGAACCTGTCCCGGGTGCGGGTGAACAGCCATGCCGTCACCCCCGCCGCTCGCGCGGCCTTCGCGGGCACCGTGGACGTGGACATCGAGGAATGAAGACGCCTCATCGCTGCGGTGGCCCCGCGCTTGCAAGCCAGCGCAGCGTATGGCGAACTGGCCAACCGGCTCGGCGCGGGCGCCGACAAGAACGCTTTCTGCGCCGACCGACCGGGCGCGCCCACGAGGAGCGACATGGACGAACCGACGCGCACGATCCGCGAACATCTGATTCGCCTGCTCGGCTGGGAGGACGCGCACGTCGGCTTCGACACGGCCACCGAGGCGTGGCCGGCCGAGGCACGTGGCGTGCGTCCCGACCGTTTCCAGCACTCGCCATGGCAGCTGGTCGAGCACATCCGACTCGCGCAGCAGGACATCCTCGACTTCTGCGTGAACGCGTCGTATGCCCACGCCTTGACATGGCCTGACGACTACTGGCCAGCCAGCGAGGCGCCGCCGCACGAGGGTGCGTGGGACGCCTCCCTGGCGGCGTGTCGGCGCTCACGAGAGGCACTGGAACAGCTCGTCCGTGACGTCCCGGTGCTCGCGGCGCCGGTGCCGACCGGCGAACCCCACCAGACGTATCTCCGGGCCATCCTGCTGGCCGCCGACCACGCGGCGTATCACGTCGGCCAGCTCGTCGTCGTGCGCCGGGCTCTGGGAGTCTGGCACCGGTAGGCCGGTCAACAGCTCGCGAAACCGTACGGCTGCAGCAGCGCTCGCGATTCCGGGTGGCCGAGCAGCGGGGCCATCACCGGCTCCACGTCCACGTACGCGATGAACGCCGCATGCATGACGCACGCGTCCCGGAGCCACGGCAGCGCGAGATCCCAGTCGCCAAGTTCCGCCGCGAGGCATGCCAGATCGCCGATCCCGGTGTCGCTGCCCGCCGACCACGACTGGAGTTCGGCGAGGATGGCACGCGCCTCACCGGCGCGGCCTTCACGCGTCGCGCACACGCCGCGCACGACCATGATGGGCGAGACGCGCCCCATCAGCTGTTCCGCCCGGTCCAGGGACTGGCGCGCGGGCCCGAACTCCCCGGTCGCGAGGTAGGTCAACGCAAGGTCGAGGTGCGCCTGCCCGAAGGACGGGTTCGTCTGCAGCACGTGTTCGTACTGCGTGACCGCCTCGTCGAATCGACCGGCAAAATGCAGGATCCGGCCGACCCCGGTCTGCACGTTGAGCGACAGCGGATCGAGCTCGAGCGCGGCGCGCATCTCGGCCAGGGCGGCATCGAGACGTGAACGGGCGGCGAGGAACATCGCGTGCCACTGCCGCGACGGGGCATGCCCGGGGTTGAGCACCAGCGCGCGGACGAATTCCGCCTCCGCGCGCCGCCAATCCCAGTCGAACCGGAACGAGATGAACGCCAGCGAGGCGTGCGCTTCGGCCAGGCCGGAGTCGAGCGCGAGCGCCTTGAACGCGGCGTCGCGGGCCTTGCGGATCGTCGGGCCACTCGACGAGGGCCGCAGGCTCGCCGCGAGCAGTGAGCAGCAGTCGGCAAGCGCGGCGTAGGCGAGCGCGTAACCGGGGTCTTCCGCAACCGCCTGCTCGAGCAGCGCCTGTGCCTCCTCCAGCGCCGGGCGTGTCCGTTGGTTGCACAGGTAGCGCGCACGCAGGTAGAGCCTGTAGGCAAAGGCGTTGTCGGTGTGGCGCCGTACCAGCCGCTGCTTCTGCTCCCGGGTGAGCCGCACGCTCAGGGCCGTGGTCAACTCGTGCGCGATGTCGGCCTGCAGCGTGAACAGGTCACGAGACGGACGATGGAGCATGGTGCCCCACAACTGGGATCCGTCCTCGACGTCCACCAGCGCGGCGCTGACCGCGAAGGTCTCGCCGCGCTGCGTCAGCCGTGCGGCGAGCACCGCTTCCACGCCCAGTTCACGACCGATCGCCTGGGGATCGGCGTCGTCGCTGTTGCAGAAGCGGAAGACGGTGCTGCGGGCCATGACGCGCAGGCGCGGCATCTGCGACAGGCTGTTGATCAGGCTTTCGGTGAGTCCTTCGGCGATGTACTGAAGGTCGGCTTCCGCGTGATCAGCGGCGATCGGCAACACCGCGAGGGAGCGCGGCGTCCTGCGCAGGTGTCGTCGTCGTGGCGCGCTCGTCCTCTGGGCCGGAAGCGTCGCTCGCGTTGCCGTGCCGTCCCGAGGGCTGTCCCAGATCGCCGTTGCCGGAGTGGGCGGCATGACGAGCGTGGCGGCCCCTGCGCGGGACTCGAGCGTACGCTGTGCCGCGCGCAAGGCCTCGAGCAACTCCGTGCCCGATTGGTAGCGCGCGTCGCGATCCTTGCGCAACGCCCTCGAAGCGATGCGGTTGACCTCATCCGGCACGTCGGGAATAGGGTGAGGCTCCTGACGCAGGAGCGCACCCATCGCGTCGGCGGCCGTGGCGCCCGGAAACGGCGTGACGCCCGCCAGCATCTCGTACAGCACCACACCGAGCGCGAAGAGGTCCGTACGCGCGTCGCTGTCCTGGCCTCGCGCCTGTTCGGGGGCCATGTACCGCACCGTGCCCATCACGATGCCCGCCGCGGTCTCGAGGGCGCGCGACGTCCCTGCGCCGTACGGCCCGGTGGCGACACCGCTCAACTTGGCCAGGCCGAAGTCGAGCACCTTCACGTAGCCATCGTGCCGCACCATCACGTTCTCGGGCTTCAGGTCGCGGTGCACCACACCGGCGGCATGCGCGGCGATGAGCGCCTGCGCGACCTGCGCAGCGATGTCGAGCGAGTGGAGCACGTCGAGGCGCCCGCCGCTCAGCAGCGCGCGCAGCGTCCTCCCCTCGATGAACTCCGCAGCGATGAACCGCGTGCCGCCGATCTGCCCCGTGTCGTACATCGTGATGATGTTGGGGTGATTGAGGGCCGAGACGCTGCGTGCTTCGCGGTCGAACCGTTCGTTCAGCTCGTCAGTAGGAAGGCTCTGCGGCGCCAGGACCTTGAGCGCGAGCTTGCGGCCCAGCCGGGTGTCCTCGGCGAGAAACACCTGCCCCATGCCGCCCGACCCGAGTGGCTCGATCACGCGATAGTGGCCGAGCACGTCACCCGGCGAGAATGCCCACTTCAACTGATGCTCCTGGCGCGTCCACCGTGCGAACGCAGTCCCTCACTGCAACGTTCTGCACGGCAGTGGACGAACGGTCGTCCCGGCTGAGGCTCGCGGAGATCAACGCACGCCGCACCTCCTCCACCGGACGCGTTGCAGGCTTGGCATACCCTGTTGCCGACCGGTCAGGCGTACCACCAGGTTCCTCGCCGTGTGGGCGTCGTACCGCTTCTGATGGGCAGGCGTCGTGCACGCATCGACGAGCCGAGTGGCGCGCCTCTGGAGGATGATCGGCCGATGCCGACGAAAAGGGTTCGGGTCCCCCTGGCTTCGGCCCTTGCGGCCGCAACACTCGCAGCAGGCCTCGGCGCCGCTGCGACGTCGCGCGAACCGCTGCCCTTCACGTTCGTCAACGTCGCACGCGAGGCCGGCCTGCACGGCGTGACCGTCTATGGCGGCCGCGACCGCAACCGCTATCTCCTCGAAACCACAGGGAGCGGCGTCGCGCTGATCGACGCCGATGGTGACGGCTGGCTCGACGTCTTCGTCGTCAACGGCACCACGCTGGCTGGCTTCCCGCACGGTGAGGAACCAACGGCGCGACTGTACCGCAACCGTCGTGACGGGACCTTCGAGGACGTCACGGACCGTACGGGATTGCGGCAATCGGGATGGGGCCAGGCCGCGTGCGTCGGCGACTACGACGCCGATGGTCGTGACGATCTCCTCGTGACCTACTGGGGTCAGCACCGCCTGTTCCGCAACCGTCCCGATGGCACCTTCGAAGACGTGACGGCACGCGTGGGACTGACGACGCCGCGACGCTGGGGATCCGGCTGCGCCTTCCTCGACTACGACCGTGACGGACACCTCGACCTCTTCGTCGCCAACTACATCGACCTGGACCTGGACGCGACGCCGTTGCCCGAGTCGGGCCTCTGCCGCTACAAGGGCCTGCCGGTCGCATGCGGCCCGCCCGGGCTCCCCGGCGCGACCAACCTGCTCTATCGCAACCGCGGCGACGGACGCTTCGAGGATGTGTCCCGTCAGTCGGGCGTCACACGTTCGCACGGCACCTACGGCCTTGGTGTGTCCACGCTCGACTTCGACGACGACGGGTGGATCGACGTGTACGTGGCCAACGACTCCCGGCCGAGCAGCCTCTACCGGAACAATCACGACGGCACCTTCAGCGACATCGGCATCCAGGCGGGCTGTGCCTTCAGCCAGGACGGCCGCCCGCAGGCCGGCATGGGGTTGGCCATCGGCGACTTCGACCGCAACGGCACGGTGGACATCTTCCGCACGAACTTCGCGGGCGACACCTCCACCCTCTACGCCAACACGGGCGAGGGCGACTGCGAGGACCGCACCTTCGCCGCCGGCATCGGCGTCAACACACGATGGCTTGGCTGGGGCGTCGGGTTCCTCGACCTCGAACGCGACGGCTGGCCGGACCTGTTCCTCGCCAACGGCCACGTGTATCCGGAGGTGGCGGCGCTGGCAGGCGAAGCCGCGTACGCGCAGCCCAAGGTCGTGTACCGCAACCGAGGCAACGGCCGGTTCGAAGACGTCACCGACAGGCTCGGTGCGCCGCTGACGACGCCGGCGGCCAGCCGCGGCGCGGCCTTTGGCGACCTCGACAACGATGGCGACGTGGACGTGGTGGTGAACAACATGCACGCGCCGCCGGATCTGTTCCGGCTGGATGTCGGGCCGAGCGCCGGCAACTGGCTGACCGTGGCGCTCGCGGGCACCGCATCGCACCGCAACGCGATCGGGGCGCGTGTGACGCTCGCCGCGGGAGGCCGGACGTTCGTGGACGAGGTGCGCGGGGGCGGGAGCTACTACGCGCAGAACGACTTCCGCCTCAACTTCGGGCTGGGTCGCCTGAGGGCCGTGGACCACGTCATGGTGCGGTGGCCGACGGGACCGGAGGAAGTCTTCACCGTCGATGGCGTGAACCGGATCGTCACCCTGACGGAAGGCCGTGGCAGGCCCGCGTCGTCCCGCGAGCGCTAACGGACCGTGCCATCGCTACGCTCGTGCAGCCAGATGCTGTCCCCGAGCGGCAGCGCGCCCTTCACCGTGGCGATCACTGCATGCCGGGAATGGGCGGACGGTACACCGAGCGCTGCGGCGGCCTCGTGCAGCGCCGGCCGCGCCTCGTTGTGCAGCATCACGCCCCTGCCATGCAGCATGGCGGCGATGTTCGCCACCGCGAGCACCAGTGCGTCATCGTCGAAGTAGGGAAACACGTTGGTTGCGACAACGAGATCGAACGGCTCACCGGTCAGCCGCTGGGTCACGACGTCGAGTCGTTCGGCCTGGACGGCACGCGCGGCGGCAGCCGAGACGCGAAGACGCGTGAGCAGGTGGCCAGCCGGCGCCCCGGCCGCGCCCGCCCCCCCGTGATGCACCGGCGGGGCCTCGACCCGCCCGATCGCACGCCCGAGCGCTGCGAAGTACTCGCGGTAGTCCGGCGTGAGCGACACGCGCCCATCGTCCTGGATGCCGGTGAGCAGCGTGAGCAGCGGCGGCGTCGCCCGTGCATTGCGTAAGTGATGGACGACACGCGGGTTGATGTCGGCGGCGACGATGGTGATGTCGTCGAGGCGCGACAGGCCGAGAGCCACGAGCGCATCGAGCACCGCCCATGGCTGGTAGCTCTGGGGCGGCGCGGCCTCGAGCAGGGCGGTGCGCGGCGCCAGGTCCAGGCCGGCGCCGACGATCAGCACGCGGCGCACGCGGCGCGACGGGTCGAGCCCACGCAGCACGCCGAGGCCCTGCGCCACGAGGAAGCCGGCCTCCACGGCCGTGTCGGTACTCAGACCCCGCGTCCGGTAGAGGCTCGCTGCGGCGGCGACGTTCGCCCGCCCCGCTCCGAACTCCTTCTCGTACACGAAGCGCATCACGCGGAGGTACTCGGCCAGGAGCGTCTCCTCGTGCTCCTGTACCTGCGGCGACGCCTCAGCCAGCAGGCGTGCGAAGTACGCAAGCCGTTCGTCGGCGCCCGGCGCCGTGAACGCCTGCAGCAGCGCACGCGCGCGCGCACGAACGTCAGCGCCAACGCGGGGACGCGCGTTCGCCGGATCGCGGAGGAAGGCCTCGCGCGCCGCGCCGTCCAGCCGCTCGACCAGCGACCTCGCGCTGAGCGCGGGCTCGATGGCCGGCCGCGCCGTGAACCGTGTGGACTGCAGCATGTAGAAGACGAGGTGGTCGAGGTCGCCGAGGCGGATGCGATCGGCGTTGTCCCTCGCGAGTCGTTCGATGCGCGCGGTGAAGTCGGCGGCCGAGAACCCGCGCGCTTCGAGGCGTGCGTGCAAGGGCGCGACGTCCTGCCAGGTGGTGCGCCTGGTAGGAGCCTCGACAGCAGGCAGGTTCGCGGCAAACGCCGCGAGGACGAGGACGGCGCAGGCTGGCCGCAAGGCACGCGATGACAGACGCACTGGGATTGCCGACGACAGGGCGCGGGGTTTCGGATCGGGCGAACTGCACGCAGGGCGCGACCACCGGGCGCCGCCGGCGGCCGCATGACAGCCCCGCGAGCGGCGGAGCGGACCGCGTTGGCCCGCCCCGCCCTCGTGGGAATCGCCTCAGAAGATCAACCGGAACCCGAGCTGGAGGAACCGCTGGAAGTTCGACTGTCCCACGGTGTTGCGGTTGATGCGGCCGAAGTCGTCCGATGCGGTGTTGCGCTCGAAGTCCCGCTCGTCGTACATCGGGCTGTTGAACACGTTGAACGCCTCGACGCGCAGCTGGAACCGGATGCGGTCGGTGATCTGCGTCGTCTTGGCGAAGTTGAGGTCGAGCTGCCAATAGCCTGGCCGACGGAGGCGGTCGTCCACCACCTGCGTCGTGCGCGCCTGGTACGGCTCGCGGACGAGGAAGAACGGCTCGCTGCATCCGAAGTTCGCCGAGTAGGCAAACAGCGTGTAGCCGCCCGACGCGTTGCGCTGGCCCACGCAGGGCTGCACGCCGTAGATGAACTGCCCGTCCTTGACGGGATCCAGTGACGGGTCGCCGACGAGTTCCACGTTCTGCGGAATGCGCCACGGCTGGCCGGACTGGTAGACGAACATCGGCGCCACCGACCAGCCCTGGAGGAGTGCCCTCATGAAGCCCGTCTGCGACTCACCGAAGGGCAGTTCATAGACACCCGAGATGGAGATGCGGTGACGACGGTGCGTCCAGTAGGGGCCTCGCACGAGCTCCCTGGTGCTCGGGTCGATGAATGCGTTCATGCCGCCGATTTCCGGCGCCGACTGCGTCCAGCCCGACGAGGCGCCGATCTGCTCGTACTTGGGCACGAACGTGTAGTTGCCGCTCACCACGAGACCGCGCGTCCAGCGCCGATTGGCGACCAGCTGCAGCGAGTGGTAGTTGATCGTGCCGTCGTTGCGCTGCGTTTCGGTGATGCCGCCGAATGCAGGGAATGGACGGCTCAGCTCGAAGCGCGAGAGGGTCGGGCTCGTGAAGCGGGCCGTGCCCTCGAAACCAGGCACCTGGTAGAACGGGTTCGGCAGTTGCTCGTCGCAGTACGCGCGGACGCCGCCCTTGGTCACGTCACACCGGTCGAGCAGATCGCGCCCGGGCTCGTTGATCCCGCGGAACTCGCTCTCCTGCTGCGTGGATCGGCTGCCCGCGTAGCTCGCGTCGAGGGTCACGCCCCACGGCAGCTGGCGCTGCACGCCGGCGGAGAAGTGGTCAGCCTTCGGCACCACGAAGTCGGGATTGGCGTACGAGATGCCGCGGCCGAGGAACGTCAGGGCGCCCAGCGCGCTGCCGGGCGGCTGCTCCACTCCGTTCGGGAACGGGTTGCTCAATGCATACGTGGGCGTGCGGTTGTCGTCGAGTGACGGGATGAGCGTCGACTGGATGCTGAACCCCTGGATGTGCCCCTGCCCGGTCGGATTGAGGTAGTAGCGCCCGTACCCACCCCGCAGGACGGTCTTGTCGTTCAGCTGATACGCGGTGCCGAGTCGGACCTGCACGTTGTTGTTGTCCATCTTCCACGGCGTGTCCGGATTGCCGTCGACGCCGGCAAACGTCAGGCCGCCGCGCACCGGGTAGTTCGGGAAGCGGGACTGGTCGATGCGCCCCGCCACGGGATTGGCGATCGACGGGTCGAAGATGTAGTTCAGGCGGTTCTGGTCCTCGCTCACCGAGCTGTTGAAGTCCCACCGGGCGCCGGCGTTGATCGTCCAGCGATCGGTGAGCTTCCAGTCGTCCTGAATCCACGGCGCGTAGTAGGTCCAGCGATAGTCCGGCAGCAGGTTGTTGTCCACGGCGCCGCCCGACGGCGCACCGAGCAGGAACGATGCGAAGGAACTGCCCGACAGTGCGTCCGCACGGTTGAACTCACGCTGCGTGAACGCCCGGTTGAAGTCGAAGCGCATGCCCGACTCGCCGACGCTCCGGCCGGCCACGTGCGTGCTGCGGAAGTCCAGCCCGGCGCGGATGTTGTGACGCCCGCGGGTCAGCGAGATGTTCGGCTGGATCGACCAGATGTAGTTGCGGTTCTCGTTCTTGCCGCGCGACAGCGCCACGTACTCCGACATGTTGACGCGCGGGAAGATCCGCTCGGGCAGCTGGTTCACGAGGCCTTGCGAGAACCCGAGCTGCGTCGCGTCGAAGCCGAAGCCTTCATCGGAACGACTGAGCTCGAGAAAGTACGTGTAGCTGCTCCGCAGGTTGAGCACGGTGCTGCCGCCCATGATGTGCACCCAGTCGCCGACGATGGCACGGTTGGCGCGGATGAGAGGCAGCTGACCGTCCTGTGCCGGTCCGCTGCGGATGGGCGTGCCGTTGCGCAGCTCGTTGCGTTCGTTCTCCGCCCAGCGGAAGAACGTGCGGTTGTTGGTGTTGATGTTGTGGTCGACCTTGGCCACCCAGTTCCAGAACACGTCCTTGTTGATGTGCTCGGCGAAGGCGAGGTTCTGCTGCCACGGCGCCACCCCGGCCGTCGTGTTGTTGGGCAGCGGGTAGTACTGCATGATCTCGCGCGCAATCGGGTTGATCCGGTCTGCCGGGATGACGTTGCCCGGGAACGGGTCGCGCACCCACGTGCCGTTCACGTCGCGGCCGGTGGCCGGGTCGTAGATCTGGATCAGGTTGCCGTTGATGTCGCGGTAGTTGCTGAAGTCGCCCTGGCGCATCGCCTCGGTGGGCGTGGTGTTGAACAGCGGGTTGGGCGTGCCTTCGCGGTACCGTTCGCCGGTGAACAGGAAGAACGTCTTGTTCTGACCGTTGTAGAGGCCTGGAATCCGCACCGGCCCGTCCACGCTGAAGCCGTACTGATCGAGATAGTGGTCCGTCTTGGGCGCGTTGCGCGAGTTGAGCAGGAACGAGTTCGCGTCGAGCCACTTGCGGCGCATGAACTCGTAGCCCACGCCGTGGAAGCTGTTGGTGCCCGACTTGAGCGACATGTTGACGACGCCTCCGGCGGTCCGGCCGTACTGCGCGTCGTAGGTGTTGGTCGCGATCTTGAACTCCTGCACCGCCTCGGCCGGCGGCACGTACGCGATGTTGTTGCCGCCCTGATTGGCGTTGTTGGGGGCGCCGTCGAGCAGGAACTCGTTGTTGCGGTTGGCGCCGCCGTTCATCGAGAAGTCGGCGAGGGCGCCGTTGTCGAACGGACGCAGGTAGACGGCCTGGGCGTTGTAGTTGACGCCCGCCACGAGCGTGGCCAGCGCGATCGGGCTGCGTGACTGCAGCGGCAATTCGGCGATGCGCCGGTTGTCGATGACGTCGCCGCGGTTGGCGTTGCCCGACTCGAGCACCGCCTGCGCCGTCACGGTGACCTCCTCGGTCTGTGCACCGACCCCCAGCGTGACGTTGAGCGCGGCCAACTGGCCGACCTCCAGCACCAGGCCAGTGCGCACGTACTTCTGGAAGCCTTCCAGCTCCACGGTGAGCGTGTATGGGCCCGGACGCAGGAACGGAATGCTGTATGTGCCCTCCGCGTTGGTCGTCGCGGTGGCCACCTCGTTGGTCTCGGTGTTCTGCACCGACACCGTGGCGCCAGGCAGCCTGGCACTACTCGCGTCGACGACCTGTCCCCTGACCGTCGCGCGGAACTCCTGCGCGCTGCTCGTGGCAGCAAGTGCCACCACCCCTACCGCACAGAGCAGCGCCCTGACGCATTGCGCACTCGACATGGTCTCCCCCAGTGAGTCCCGGATGCAGGTGTACCTCGACACCCGCGGCCTGGGCCGCGCGGCGTCGTTGACTGGCTAGTGAGCGACCAATCTCATACACCCGAAACGGGTGGTTAGACAACCCGCGCTCTACGGATGAGCGCCTGCCTTATCGGCGGCCGAGGGTGGCGGCGGACGGACGAGGTGAGCGTTCAGCGCGCGGGCCCGGGCAAATGCACCGTCGGCGGCCTCCTTGTCGCCAAGACGGTCGAGAACTCGCCCCATCTGGAAATGTGCCGGCGCGTACGTGTCGAGGACGGCCACCGCGCGACGGAACGCGTCGAGGGCGCCCACGGCCTCACCCCGGTCGAGCCGCGCGCTGCCGGTCGAGGTCCAGACGCGCGCTTCGTGCTCCCGCTC
>JAEZCY010000052.1 GCA_023429845.1 Acidobacteriota bacterium | reverse complement strand
GAGGAACCCGGCGATGCCACCGAGCAGCGCTCCCCCGAGGACGGCGAGGCCGACGGGCAGGTCGACATCTGTCAGGTCGTAGTCGGCGAGTGCGTACGTGGGTTCATCCATGGTCGGTCCAATGCTGTGCAAGGCGGCTGCCACGTCGATGTGCGCGCCTGGCCCCCAGCGTCAGGCGCCAGACGCGGCCAATGGCGCCAACACGGGCCCGATGTGCGGCTGGCGATGTGCCGATCGGACAGGCTGTGTTCAGGTTCAGAACAGCGTGGCAATGTTGTCGGGGTCGTCCGGGGACGGCCCGAGCAGCACGTGGAGAACGTGTGCATGAGGCGGCGAACCTGTGGTATCGTTCGGGGTCGGCGTGGCGCTCCCAGCGCGCGCAGAGTGGGCCGGTAGCTCAATTGGCAGAGCAGCAGACTCTTAATCTGCGGGTTGAAGGTTCGATTCCTTCCCGGCTCACCAATCCGCGCATCGCGCGGATTGGTTGAGCCAGGACATCATCAGCCACTCGGCTCCGGTCTGCGACCTCGCCTCGTGGTCGATTCCTTCCCGGCTCACCACCACAAACCCTTCGCCTCAACAACTTAGCGCCACACTCGAGTGGCTCGACGCCCGTCGTCTCTACAAGATCTCCACGCGTAAGCACGACGTAGCGCGTACATGTGTGTCGCGAGGCGAGGTTTTTCACGCATTGTCTGCATGTCTGCGGCGCCGGGAAGGAACCTCACCTTCTGCCGCGGGTCTGTCGATGAGGGCTGTCGCAAGGACTGGCCGCCTCGACCGTGCATATGTGGGCTACCATCCCGTCGGCTTCCTCGGTAGCACGTGCACCAACGGTCCGCGTGTCCTGCGCCGAAGTGTGAGGTGACGTGTCGCGAACAGAAGGCTGCCGCCCGTGAATCGCGTAAATCCCGACGCCGTACCCACGGCCGGGCGTGACGTGCTGGCACCCGTGTTGGTGCCTCTGGGGTTCGCCTTCGTTCCCGGCAGTTCGGAACGGGAAGCGGCGGCCGTTACGCGTATCCCGGCTTCTCGTCCGATCCCGACAGCGCCTGCGAGAGATTGCGGCGCGATCTCGAGTTGTACGGGGAGTTGTTCCTTCGGGGCACCGACGTAGAACTGCGTGCCGTCCTCGAGGGCGCGGCGGCGTGGGAACGAGGTCGCTCACACGGACCAGCGCGGCTTCCGTGAGCGACGGTGGGCATCCAATACCGGTCAGGTGCCCTCGCCGAGAATGGCGACGTACTGGCGGTACCCGAAGACGCGGCCACGTCGGCGGCCCGTCACTTCCTCGACGATCCCGAGGCGCATCAGGTCGGCGAGCGCCGAATTGACCGTTGGGTCGGAGAGTCCAGTCGCCGCGACGAGTCGTGCTGTCGTGCTGAACGGGTGCCGCTGCAAGCCGGCGTGCACACGCAGCGCTGAGCCCGCGCGTTCACTCTCCGCCGTGATCCTGGCTCGGTCCTCCTCGAACAACCGAACGATCCGGGTCGCCGCCGTGAAGGCCTGCGTCGCCGTCTCCTCGACGCCACGGAGGAAGAACGCGAGCCATTCGCGCCAGGCACCGCGCTCGCGCACATCCTGCAGCAGGCGGTAGTACTCGGCGCGATGCGTCTTGAGGTAGAGGCTCAGATATAGCAGCAGTGACGTGAGTCCACCGTGCACGCACAAGTACAGCGTGACCAGCAGGCGGCCCATGCGGCCATTGCCGTCGAGGAACGGATGAATGGTTTCGAACTGCACGTGCAAGAGGCCCGCCTTGACCAGGTGCGGCAGCCCCGAGGCGTCTTCGTGCATGAACGCCTCGAGCTCGCCGAGGCAGCGATCGAGTTCTGTCACCGGCGGCGGTACGAACTGCGCGTCTCCGGGCCGCGTCCCGCCGAGCCAGTTCTGGCTGCGTCGGAACTCGCCAGGATCGAGCGCACTGCCACGCGCGCCCTGCAGGAGTCGCGCGTGCATCTCCCGTAT
Organism: Acidobacteriota bacterium; assembly: GCA_023429845.1. Lineage (GTDB taxonomy): Bacteria > Acidobacteriota > Vicinamibacteria > Vicinamibacterales > Vicinamibacteraceae > Luteitalea. Next base: position 3,748 of record JAEZCY010000052.1, on the reverse strand, counting down.
GAGCCGCAGTGAGAGCGGGAGTGCGCGGAGGCGATCCAGCCCGTACATCATCGCGTCGACGTAGTTGGACACCTCGCGAACGTCATCGAACGGGGTGCCCGCCTGGGCGTCGGTTTCGAAGCGCAACAAGTCGGCGAACGTCGACTGTGTGCCCTCGATCTGTGAGGACAGCACCGCCTCCTTGCGCGCATACATGTAGAGGAAGAGGTCCTGGCTCGGCAGCAGCAGGGTGATGCCGTCCAGCCGGCCAAGCGCACGCTCAGCTGCGGTCAGCGGGCCGAGCAGGCTGGTCAGGTCGAGACTGGATGGAGGGCGGCAACGCGTCGGGGACGAACGCGCGCACCTTCTCCCCCGCGACGGCTGTGGTGACGAAGCGACCCGACGGTCGAGGGGGCACGCCTGATCCTCCGACGCCGTTGCTAATTAAGCACGAGGCGATATTTTAATTAGTGAGCGAACGAAGGCAAGCGCCTTAATCAACGACCATCCGGCGGGCCCGTCTCCACAATGTCTCCACAACTCGGGGCGATTCGGGACGCTCGCCGTCCGCCCCTGTCGACTCAGGTCGAGTCGCCAACTCACTCGCTCTCAAGGGGTTGCCGGGAAGGAACCTGGCACTTCCGGACCCGGCTGCCAGAAGGGCCTCGCGTCGCCCCGTTCACTCGGCGAAACGGCGTGGGCCCAGCTCGCCGCGGATCGGCTCACGGGGCGCGCTTTACGAAACCCATCGATAGGTTTACGCTGACCGGGTGACGTGGGCCGAGGTGATCCGCAAGCTGAAGGCTGCCGGGTTCGTCGAGGCCCGGTCTGGCAAGGGCAGCCACTTGCTGCTCAAGCACCCCCGCCACCGGCAAAGAGGTGTGGGTGGCGGTGCACACGAAGAAGGACGCCGGTCGACTCGGCGCGCGCATCCTGCGCGAGGCGGGTGTTCAATGACCATGCTCTATCCCATCGTGCTCGAGACCGAAGACGACGGCGCCGTGAGCGCGTACGTACCGGGGCTGCCTGTGTATGCGGCAGCCGATACGCAGGCCAAGGCGGAACGCGCGATTCGCGGGTTGCTCGAGGCGTACCTTCGGGAACACCCGTCCAGCAAGCCAGAGGCACGTGTGCGGGTGGCTCGCTGCTCGGACGCTGGCACTGGCAGCGTGGAGATCGTCGGAGTGGCCGCCCTGGTCGGTGCCAAGCGCACGGCTGCCAAGGCGCGAGCCTCGCGAGCGAATGGCCGTCTCGGCGGGCGGCCACGGAAGGTCGTCGGCACGAGCACGGCTCGCAAGAAGGCGTGAGGGTACGCAGGTTGCGACTACTTCTTGGCGGAAAAGCGGACGGCCGCTTCAATGATCCGCCGCGTGATATCCAACTCCGCGTCCGTACGAGGCGAGTAGTCATCGTGTACGTCGCCGGCAGCCTCTTGCCCGGCGCATAAACTTGTCCGGCGAGACCATGAAGTTCGCCCCAGCCTTTAGCCAAAGACCTCCACGGTGTCGCTGGGGCTGAGTGAGAAGTGCATCGAGCCGTCCGTGGGATGCATCGGCAATCCCCCCTTTTCGCCACGGAAGCGGTTACAGCGGGGCCGACGATGTCGACGGGGTTGGCAACGCGCCCGAACTCGATGAGGAGCTGGTCGCAAGCGTCATTGGTAGGCGTTCGATGAAGTCGCCGCCGTACTTGACGTAGGTAAGACCGCCTGAGCGGTGGATAGTCGCATCGCGTCCCGCCCGCTTACGCGGACCGTCCGGGAGCGCATCGTGCGCGAAGTCCATGCACCAGCGCTCAACCGAGCCCCTCCGACGCTGAGAGGACCACAGGCGTCCTCTCCGTGACGCTCGTTCTCACGTTCGGAGACCAAGGGTGAACAGTCCAGAGCATGGCGCGCTCACCTGGGACCTGGGTTGGCCACAGAAGAGTCAAGTGCCCTCGTTGAGAATTGCAAGGTACTGACGGTACCCGAATACTCGGCCACGCCGGCGACCTGTCACTTCCTCGACCATCCCGAGGCGCATCAGGTCCGCGAGCGTCGCATTGACCGTCGGCTCGAAGAGTCCGCTCGCCGCGTCTGAGGATCGCGCGCCAAGGCAAACGCCTTTACCAATGGCAGCCGGCGAACGTCTTCACAATGTCCTCCACGAATCGGGACGAGCCGGGACGACCGCGGCCCACGCGTGTGGCGACTCGGGTCACGTCGCCAAAGTCGCTCACCGTCAAGGGTTTACTGCCAGAACCGAATGCCGTCAATCAGTTGCGCGAAGTCTGCCGGACGCGGTCGATTCCCTGTACCGTCCCTGGGAGCAGCACGACCAGGACTGCCGTCGGCGAGATCTGCCGCGCCGCGGCCATGAGCGCTTCGAACTCCTCGAAGCCGTAGTAGCGGGCGCTGCCCTGCTGCCGCTTCACCAGGCGCACCATGCAGCGGGGTACGTGCGCGTGCGGGACGCTTCGCGTTCCGGAAGGCCGCCACCCGACGCCAACCGTGACGACGTGCGCCCGGCGGCTCGACGGATTACGGGTCCTCTGCAGGGTGCGGTGGAGCCGGCGATGGTGCCGACGCGAAGGGTCTGTGAGGGATCGACCACACATCCAACCGACGAACGTTCGCAATCGTTCCGTTGTGCCGATCGAAGTGCCCGCCCGCTCCGGCGCGATAGGTGCCTTCCACCACGACGCAGCGATCGGATACCAGTGGCCCTTTGGTTCGCCAGTACGGCTCGTCTGGCCACAACGTGCCAAGGTCTACCCACGGACCCAGCCAGCGTCGCTCCGCCATCGCAGCGCGAGACGGATACAGCCCGATGGCTTCGAACTCCACGTGCAGGACGCCTGCAACGCGCACCACCTGCCCGCCGTAGGCAGCGAGGTCGCCGATGTTGATGGTCACGGCCGTCCCTGCACCGAGTTGCTTCTCACTGCTGGGAAGGCGCCAGGAGTGATCGGGTGGACGACGGCGCATCGCTTCGGCACACAGTGGCTCAAGTGTCGGTTGGACCTGCGGCAGTTCCAACGGTCGAGAAATGATCACCCAGGCGACCGCGCCCACAGCGGTGACGAGCACGAGCGCGGGTAGTGCGCGACGCATTGCACCTTTATAGACACCGGACTTCAGAGTTCCGACCAGACCGACACTCCTTCTGGCTCGCAACATGTGGCGGCGCTGGCCATGGGGCGAACTCGCGAAGCGCCAGAGGCCCGGCAACCACCGAGACCTCGAGCCTGCCGCCCCAGGCGATCCGTTGACGTTCGCCGTGACGGTTGCCGTGCTGACGGTTGCGGCGCTCACCGCCTGCTGCGTGCCGGCGTGGCGCGCGGCCCGCGTGCATCCCATGACCGCCCTGAGCGGTGAGTGAGCCCCCAGCCCGTACGTCATCGGCACGGCCGCGCTTGCGGCAGTTCCGGCGCGGGTGCGACCGTGGATCCATGCGCTCGCTCGCGCCTCGTCCCTCTTCTGCCCCCCGCTCGGGTGCGGTTCGCGTCCGCGGCGCACGCACCAACAACCTCCGCAGCGTCGACCTCGACATTCCGCGGGACGCGCTGGTGGTGTTCACCGGCGTCTCTGGATCAGGTAAGTCGTCGCTTGCCTTCGGCACGCTCTACGCCGAGGCGCAGCGTCGCTACCTCGAGTCGGTGTCGCCGTATGCGCGGCGACTCTTCCACCAGCTGGGCGTCCCGGACGTCGACGAGGTCGACGGCCTGCCGCCTGCCGTCGCGTTGCAGCAGCAACGGGGCGCGCCGACGACGCGGTCGTCGGTGGGCA
>JAEZCY010000006.1 GCA_023429845.1 Acidobacteriota bacterium | reverse complement strand
GCATCAGGCCGTGTTCGTCTGGGTGCTCGAGGTCCCGGCCGCCGCGAAGTTGCTGAAAGGCACGACGCTGGGCCTGGATGGGACCACGCTGGAAGCGAATGCGGCGCTGCGGAGCATCGTGCGGCGGGATACCGGCGACGGCTATCAGGAGTTTCTGACGACGCTGGCGAAGGCCTCCGGCATTGGCACGCCGACGCGCGCGGATCTCGCGCGGATCGATCGGCGGCGCAAGTACAAGGGCTCCAACGATGACTGGACCCACCCGCACGATCCCGACGCCAAGATCACGAAGATGAAGGACGGCCGGACGCACCTCGCACACAAAGCGGAGCACGCCGTCGACCTCGACACGGGCGCGGTCGTGGCGGTGACGGTGCAGGATGCGGACGAGGGCGACACGACCACGATGCAGGCCACCGTGATCGCCGCCGCCGAGCATCTGGAAGCCGTCCTGCCGGCCGACGACGTGCTGCGCGAGCTGGTCACGGACAAGGGATTTCACAGCAACGATCGGCTCGTCGACCTCGCCGTCATCGGGATCCGCACCTACATCTCGGAGCCGGACCGAGGGCGCCGGTGCTGGCGCCACAAGCCCGAGGCTCGCGCGGCGGTGTACGCCAATCGTCGACGCATCCGTCGCCCCCGCGGCGTCCGCCTCCTGCGCCGACGCGGCGAGTATCTCGAACGCACCTTCGCCCACACGTACGAGACCGGAGCCATGCGCCGCACGCATCTGCGGGGTCACGAGAACATCCTCAAGCGGCTACTCGTGCATGTGGGCGGCTTCAATCTCGGGCTGCTCATGCGGACCCTCGTCGGTGTTGGGACGCCGCGAGGCCTCCAAGGCCGACTCGCCGCGCTGCTGTCCACACTGTGGGTGCTCACGACGTCGGTGACACGCCGCACCGCCGGCACAGATTGTCGCGGCTCCCTTCGCCGTCGCACGCGCTCGAATCTGACGCTATCGATGTGGTCGTTAGAAAACGCGGCTTCTCCCACGGGCTGCTAGCTGATATGGAATGAGCGGTTGTCAAGTGCCTGTGGGATCTGTGGAACACGGTTCTGTCGTGTTCCAAGCCGTTGTGGGCGCGTTCTTCAGCGTCCACAACGGCGGCAGAGTCCACGGGCGGTGGAGTGCTCGCGCCACCAAGGTGGCGGACGACATCGGACGCTTCGACGACGAGTCACGCTGATATCCGGTGGTTACCCCAGTCGCCCGGGGCAGAGCACGCATGACAGTGCTTCGTCGAGAGGACGTGCAATCTAGGGGCGCGCGTTGGGACCGAAGTCTGTAGCGCATAACTAGGCCGCCGATCCTCTGATTCGTGCCGATGGACATCCGCCACCTTCGCGACGCGCCTGCAGCAGCCAGGGCTACGACTGCGGGGCGACGGTCGGTGGTTGCAGCGCCGCCCAGATGAAGCCCGCCAGTTCCCGCGCCACCGCCACGACGACCTTGGCCGGGGGCTTGTGCTCCGCAAGCATGCGCCGGAAGCGACGACACAACCGTTGCTGCGCCTTGTCGGCAATCGCGATGACCCGCGGCGGTTGCCCGGCCCGCCGGCCCGCCAGTGCGCGTCCGACACCGGGGCGATGCTGGTAATGCCAGCTCGCTTCCACCAGGATCCGGCGCACGAGGGCATTGCCCATCTTCGTGATGCGCCCACGACGATGCTTCTCCCCGCTCGAGTCTTCGCCCGGCACCAAGCCCAGAAACGCCATCAACGCGCGGGCCGAGCCAAAGCGGCGGAAGTCATGCAGTTCCGCCAGGATCAGCATCGCCGTCAACGTGTCGATGCCTCGGAAGCAGCGCAACCAGCCCACCGGCTCCCGATACGGATCCTGCGTGGCGATCTCCGCCAGGCGCGCGTCCAATTCAATGAGCCGCGCCTCGGTGTGATCGATGGCGAGTTGGTAGTCCTCCACGACGGCGCGCTCCGCAGGATGTGCCCACGTCAGACTGTCCACCCATCGGCGATGGGCTTGCGTCCAGTTCTTCCCCGGGTAGTGCAGTCCGCGCCGCAACAGCAGTTTCCCGAGCCGGTGCCGGCACCGCTGCAAGTCCTCGCGCGCATCGTCTCGGGCACGGGCCAGATCGCGCACCGCTTCATCCTCCGGGGTCGGCGGTTGCACCACCGTCAGCAGGCCGGCGCGGCCCAACTCGACCAGCTTCCGCGCATCGCGGCGATTGGTCTTCACGCGCTCCCCAGGTTTGCGCGGCATCAGCGACGGGGCAATCACGTCGCAGGTGATGCGCTTCGTCGTCAGTTGGCGCTGCAGCGCGTAGCCGCACGGGCCGGCCTCATAGAACACCCGCACCGGGCCCGACGCCTCGCGTTCGAGCTTGCGCACCAGCCGGCGCACCGCGGCGGGCTCGTTCGCCAGCTGCCAGGTGACCGGGGTGGTGCCGGCGCCGGTCACCATCGCCACAAAGAGGTCCTTCTTGTGAGCATCGATGCCGACGAACGTAGTAACGTGTCCCATGACCGGCTCCTATCGATGCGGCTCTGGCGCCGTGAGGCGCTAACCCGCGAAATCGGTGGTCACCGCCACCTCGTCGAGTGCGACAGCACCCCGACGCTACGATAGCGGGCCGGTCATTCCATATTGTCTAGCATTACCTGGCTAGGTAAGATCGATCGTGCCGCACAGCCCAGTAGACGATGCCGAAGAGGATCGCGAGTTGCGCTGCGCCCGCGACGAGGATGATCACCAGTTCCGCGACGCTGATCGAACCGAACATGGCGTGCGCCTCCCCTTTCCCACGAACGCGCGAGATGCCATAAGGTACGGCGTTGCCGCTCGCACGACAATGGCCACGCGCTAGCTGGCATCGACGACGACAGCAGCCTGTGAGCGGTTGCCGCCGAGACGTCCAGCCGAGCCGCTGCTTGTCGGACCGAGAGCCCGCGCAGTTCCTCCAACGCCGAAGCGGTGAGCCGTTGGCGTCGCGGGCGCCCTATTCATCGCCCCTGCGCCCTCACCCTGGCTACGCCAGCCTTCTCGCTCGGAGATCCGCGCCCGCTCGAACTCCGCCATCGCCGACAGGATATGGAGCTGCAGCCGCCCGGCCGGAGTCGAGGTGTCGATGCCCTCGCCGACACGCCGGGCTCGAGCCCCTGCTGCAGGGAGACATCGAGCGCGCGCGTCGCCGCGACGTAGTCACCGGCGAGGTATCGGTCGATCAGCTCGAGCCCCACGTCGCGGCGGCGGCCTCGAGCCAAGCTCCCGCAGGAGCCAGCCCTGCCAGCGGTGCCAGGCAGAGCCGTGCCCGGGAGCGAGGCGGCGGCCGCGGCTGCACACCGAGACGTCCGCTCACGGATGTCAGCCGTTATTGCTGGTCGCCCTGCAGCGTCGCGAGCACCTGAGGGAGGTCCCGGACGACGGTTTCCCAGATGATGTCTTCTGATCGGATCAAGCCACACCCTGCGCGGGGTCCAAGCGGGGTACCGAACCACGCGCCATTTCGCAACGAACCGCCAGCGAGCGACTTACAGCGCGTCATCACTATCCGAGGGCAAAATCACAGGGGAAGCCCCTACAACCGGGCGACAACTCGCGCTGCCTCGTGCGGACTGTTGTCGCACCGCACGGCTACGGGGCCCCACCCGGTCGCACCCAGCTCATTCCATCCGGGTTGTTCAGTCCGCTGATCTCCGCAATGACGGAAAAACTCGCCAGGTCCACCACCGCCACTTTGTTCATGGCGCTGACCGCCACGAATGCGCGTCGCCCATCCGGGGTCATCTGCATCCCCTCGCTGCCGCCGCCAACGTCGATCCGCCGTACCTCACGCCGGGCCACCGCGTCGTAGACGATCACCTCGCGACCGCGGAGATCCGCCACCAGCACGTGGCGGCCATCCGGAGTGAATTTGAGGCGGTTGGCATACGTGGTCGGCAACTGAATCGTATGAACCACCTTGGCGGAGGCCACATCGATCACGGAGAGGGTACGGCCGCGCACGTTGGCCACCCACAACTCCCGCTCGTCAGGTGAGAGATCCAGCCCTTCGGCACCCAGACCTGTCGAAATCACTCGCATCACCCAGTCGGCGCCAGTCGCAGCGGCACCCTCCGCGCCGCCGCGCACATCCCGCTGGAAGAGGGTGGCCGTCCCCGGGCCCGTTTCAGTGGTGAAGATCCGACTCCCGTCCCGAGAGGTCACGATCATGTGGGACTGCGGCCTGCCCGTCCCGAGAACCCACTCGATCCGGCGCGCGGCCGGGTCGTATCGACCGATGATGCGCGTTCCCTCATTGGCGAAGTACAGCTTCTCGGCCGCGAACCAGAGACCGTGCACCGCCCCCAAAGGTCCGAGGTCGATCTCCTTGACCTGCTCTCGCGTCACGAGGTCGATCACCGTGATTGCCCGCGCTCCGGAGTTCGAGACGTACGCGTGCCGGCCGTCGGTCGCGACCTCGTGCGGATCCGGGTTCGCCGGGACCCGCGCCACGATCTCCAAGGCAGCGGGGTCGATGATGGCCAGCAGCGCACCGCTCTTCTCTCCCACCACGAGCAGGTCCCGCACCTCGGGGCTCTGTGCCAGGAGCGATTGCGCACCCGCACCGCCCAGCCAACCAACGACCACTACCACGGTCAGCATCTTCCACATTGGCGCACTCCGCTTGGATCCCCTGTTCACGAACCGATGGAACACGCGCGGCGCGTGCAAGGCACCTTTCGCGCACAGCGGCTATCTGGTCTTCATCGTGTGCCAATCGTATCAGCGGGGGTGCACCGTGGGCTGCAGTTCAGGCGGCGCGCGGCGTGTTGCGGCGTGCCCGCGGCCACGCTCTGGGGGCGTTGGGGCATGGCTCACGGCTGGACTCGTCAGTCCTCTCGACCGAAGGCTTGTCACCGACTGATGGCTGATGGGCTTGACCGGCGCGCTGGACGGATTCAGTGCGTCATCTGACGCGGCGCGTGCCGCACGTTGACCTCAAACGTTGTCAGGTGACCTGACCCAGGCCGGAATATCACGCTCACCGTGGAGCGAGCGCCACACCGCCGCCGAAGTGACCTCCGGACCTGGTTCTCCTGGAGTCAATGCACGTGTTGCTGCACCTTGTCCATCGCCGAGACGAAACCTGCTCCGAGCGTTACCAGCACAGCAAGACCCAGCGAGAGAGCCAGCAGCGGTCGGCGGACCACCAGGTGCGGTAGGCCCGGCCGTGGTCGGACGACGTGTGCATTGGATACGTCTGCATCCGATGATGCCTGCTCGAACCCCACACTTACGCTCGCGGCCTGCCACGTCAGTGCGAACGCCGTGAAAGCGTAGGCCAACAGGCTCGTAAGCAGGTGAGGCACGTAGTTCAGCCTGAACTCGATGCGCCCATCGACAACTGCCGCAGGCACGATCGTGTTCAGCACCTCGGCCAGACCCGCAGCCAGGCTCTGGCCGAGCAGCGACATGACCAATGCAACGGTGGCAACGCCCAGGAGCGGCCCCGGGCCGGGCGTCCCTGGCTGCGGGCGCGTGGCCACGTCGCCCTGCATCGGCAGGTGCGCGAGCCGCGCTTGTAGCCACAGACCGGGCCACACACCCGCCAACAGCCCCACCAGTGTCGCTGTGCCTACGTGCAACGCAGTCCGTGCCAAGGCTGACCACCGCACCTGCCGCCCACGACGGAGTGCGTCCACCCATCCCCAGCTGGCGGCCGCCGCGACCTGCGTCGTCCACGCGATGAACAGGCTGCCGAGAACGACCGTCGACATCGACGGCGAGAGCCGCGTTCGCAGCAAGTGCGGAAACGCGAGCTGCAGGAGAAGCGAGGGCAGGAGCAGGAACGCGGCCGGCAGCCAGACTCGCGGTTGCCGGAGTTCGGACGCGGCGTCGACCATCAGCCGCGCGGTCGCGGCCAGGGAGCGAATCATGAAAGCCTCCGGCGGAGTCTACGGCCGCCATTGTCTGGAGGTTCCATACGTGACACGCCGGACGACTCGGGTGGTGCAATCGAAAGTGCCCCTCACAGCCGGCCGAGGCGGCCGCCGTCGATGCGGACCGTGGCGCCCTGCACGAAATGCGCGTCGTCGGACGCAAGATAGGTGATGGCAGCCGCGACATCGTCCGGCGAACCGACGTCGGCTCGGTCGATCTGTTCGAGACCTGACGTGATGTTGGGATTGCTCCAGAGCATCGGCGTGTCGATGGCACCTGGCAGGACGGCGTTGACGCGGATGCCTCTCGCCTTCCCCTCGATGGCCGAGGACCGCGTCAACGACAGCAGTGCCGCCTTCGCGGCCGCGTACGAGGCGACGAGCGGCGTCGTTTCCTCTGCGTGAATGCTCGACACGTTGACGATGCTGCCGCCCGGCTGCATGGTGCCGAAGGCCTGCTTGGTGAAGAAGAAGGCGCCGAGCAGGTCCACATGCAGCACGCGTCGCCAGTCGTCCTCGGTATGCTCCTCCAGCGGCTTGAAGATCATCACGCCCGCGTTGTTGACCAGGACGTCCCACCGCCCGTACCGATCGATGGCGCCCTGAACCGTGGCGATGACCTGCGCTTCGACAGAGAGACGTCGCACGCACTGGCCCAGGTGGTCGCACCGCCGGCGGCAACCTGCGCCGCTGCCGCCTCGGCGGCGGCCGCCGACACGTCGGCGATCACGACCGTCGCACCGAGCCTGCCCAGGCGCATGGCGGTGGCGAGTCCGATTCCACTGGCGCCGCCAGTCACGATTGCGACCTTCGCGGTGAACATCAGGGCCTCGCTGCGCCATGACTATCGGCATTGGCCGGCGTCGTCGGGGCGAGGGCCTCGGGCCACGGGGGCGATGCAGGCGACCCGGGCTGAGGCTGCCTCGCGAAGGCGTGTGGTGCAACGACGGGCACGCGCAGGCAGACGCTTTGCGTCGGCAGCACCTCCCGCCATTCCGCAATCAACGTCTGGTAGGCGCGTCCGACAGGACGTATGTTGCGTTGCAGGTCGTAGAGGCCGAGGGGATTGACCCGGCCATTGCGCTCGCGCAGGGCGGTGTCCCAGTCCACTTGATCGGTCAGCGAATACCAGGTGAAGCCGACGATCGGGATGCCGGCATTCCGGACCCGCAAGACGGTCGACCACTCCTTCCACAGCCAGTACACCGCCTCGTCGCCTTTCGGGCCCTCGGCGTAGTTGGTCTCGGTGTGCATCACCGGGAGCGCGTAGCGGTCGTAGTACTGCCGCGTGATCTCGTCGTAGCCGAACACCTCGCCGGACGGCCTGGTCCGTCCATCGGCGCTGACCCGATGCTCGTTGGTGACGTAGTAGTCGTTGCCCATGATGCAGTGGTGCTTCAGGTGATGATCGAGAAAGAAGTGGTACTCGTTGCGCGTCATCCCGTTGTCGAGCAGGTACTCGTACATCTCGGAATCGACCCGCCGACCGTAGTTGAGATCGAGCGACAGGAAGCGTCGCGCGTTCATCAACTCGGCAGGGCCGATGGCCGTCGGTGTGTCGGCATGGAAGTACTCTGACGACTCGCTCTGGATGAAGATGGCATCCGGACGAATCTCGAGAATCGCCTGCATCGCCAACACGTTCGCCTTGACGATGTGCTTCAGTGCGGTCACGAAGCTGCGGTCGTCCGAGCGCTGCTCGTTCCACCAGCCGTAGGCGGCCGAGAAGGTCGCACAGACGAACATCTCGTTCACCGGCGTGTAGAGCTGGACCCACGGAAAGCGCTCCGCGAACGCACGCGCATAGGCGGCGAACAACTGCGGAAACTCGTCGTTCTGGAAGTTGCCTATCCAGTCGGGCACGCCGAAATGGCAGAGGTCGGTGATCGGCACGATGTCGAGTCGACGCAGTTCGGCATACGTCTCGTCGGCAAAGGACCAGTCGTACACGCCGGGCCCGGTCCACGTCCGGTAGATCGGCGGACCATAGCGCAGGTAGCTGACGCCGAGTTCCTGAACCAGGTGGAAGTCGGTACGCCAGTGTTCGTAGTGGCCGCAGGCGCCCATCTCGTCGACGCGCACGCGCCCGTCAACGGTCGGACACGAATTCTCGATGCCCGTCGCGAAGAGGAAATGAGGAGGTGAGGCTCCTCGCATACGACAGTCGCTTGCCAGAACCGGGCCAGCGGTGACGTCGCTCCGTAAGCCCCCCGTCGAGCAGACACTTCTAAAGGAGACTCAGCCACGGGTCGAGGCGGCAGAAGCGTGAGGGCTGGCACCCGGCCGAGGCTGTCGTGCGGCCGCTCGTCGTTGTAGATGCGCCGCCAGATGTCGTCGGCGCCTGCAGTTCCTCGAACGACTCGAGGCGCATGGCCTGCGGCGCGCCCGTGGACGAGCGCGAGCGTATCGAGCAGCCGATCCCCGCCATCGCCCGCATCCATGCGGAGGAACGCGGTACGCATGAGTCTTGTCTAGTGTTTGTCCATGACGAATCATTGACGCCAGACGCGAGGCGCAGTAGTCTTGGCCGTAGCAGTGAGGACTGCCGGGAGATCCATGGGACCCACGCTCACACTCGCGGCGATTGCCATCGGCGGCTTCATGGTGCTCGACGACGTCGGGCTCGGAGTCGACTTCACCAACGTCGCCACGTCGCGCCAGTGGCCGTTCGCAGTGGTCCTGGTCGATGTGGCATGGCGAGTGCCGGCGTCAGCCGCGGCGGCCGTGGTCGTGTGGACCGTGGGCCGATGAGGAAAGACGACCCGGCGAATCGGCCTCGGGAATCGGAGGCGCGCTACCCGATCCGCGCGGTGGCGCAGATGACGGGGCTCGGCATCGACACGTTGCGGGCGTGGGAGCGGCGCCATGCGGCGGTGACGCCCGTCAGAGACGACCGCGGTCGTCTCTACACCGACGCCGACGTCGATCGCTTGCGCCTGCTGCACCGTGTGCTCGGGCGAGGACACAGCATCGGCCGGCTCGCGCCGCTCACGACCGAGCAACTGCGGAAGCTGGCCGATGAACCAGTCGCGGCCGATGCAGCGGCGTCACCCGACCAGGCTCATGGGACCTCCGTCCACACGGTGGCGCTCACCGCCGCGCTCCAGCGCTACGACGCGCAGGCGGTAGACAGGGAGATGTCGCGACTGGCGGCGGTGCTGCCCCCGCTGGAGTTGCTCCGCGACGCCCTGATGCCCACGCTGGCACAGGTCGGCGAGGACTGGCATCGCCAACGGGTGACCATCGCGCAGGAGCATCTGATGTCTTCGACCATGCGGAACATCCTCGGCTCCTTCCTGCGCCTGTACGCGCGTCCCAACGCGGCGCTGCAGGTAGTCTTTGCGACCCCGACCGGGGAGCGTCATGAACTCGGAACGCTGGGCGCCGCGCTGCTCGCAGCCAGCAACGGCCTCGGAGTCGCCTACCTCGGGCCGGATCTGCCGGGGGTCGAGATCGTCGACAGCGCGCGACAGACGGGCTCGCACGTGCTGGTCCTGGGCCTCACCAACGTGTCGGTGGCCAAGGTGACAGCGAGGGAACTCGGCGCGGTCGTACGGGAGCTGCCGACTGACGTCGAACTGTGGGTCGGCGGCCGTGGTGCCGAGCGTCACGCGTCGATCATCGCTCCGCGCGGCATGATCTTCTCCGACTACACCGACTACGAACGGCAGCTCGTCCGCCTGGCGGGACGCCACGCATGATGCCGATGCCTGACGTGTTGTCGTCGTCTGTCCTTCGCGGGGTCTTCGTCATCGGCGCCATCGCCATGGCACTCGCAGGCGCACCCGCGGCAGCGCAGGACACGACGGGCGTGGGGGCGATCGCGGGCGTCGTGGTTGACGCCGCCGGACAGCCGGCAGAGGGAGTGCGCGTGTGCGCGCTCGACACCGCGTCGTGCGCGACAAGCAACGCCGACGGCGTGTTCCGCATCGGCGAACTGCGGGCAGGGTCATATCGGCTGGAGATTCTTCCGCGCCAAGGCTTGCCGTTCGTGAGCGACCCGGTAGACGTTCGCGCCGGCCTGGACGGCACCGTGGACGTCGCACTGCCGACTGGCGAGGATTTCCAGCAAACGGTGACGGTGACCGCGACCGCGTTCCAGGCGCCAGAGGCGGTGAAGAACTCGGGGTTTCTGGTCGCCCCACGCGAGATTCTCAAGAGTGCGGCCGCCCTGCAGGACGTGTCGCGCTACGTCCAGAGTCTTCCGGGCGTGGCGATCGGCACCAACGACTTCCGCAACGACATCATCGTGCGTGGCGGCAGTCCGCTCGAGAACCTGTTCGTGGTGGACAACGTCGAGATCCCCAACATCAACGCCTTTGCCAACTTCGCATCCGCCGGTGGGACGGTGAGCCTGCTCGATACGCAGCTGTTGCAGGACGTGACCTTCCTCACCGGCGGGTATCCCGCGCCCTTCGTCAACCGCACGTCGAGCGTGCTGCAGGTGACACAGCGCGAGGGTAATCGGGAGGAGTTCGGCGGTTGGGCGACGCTCGGTTTTGCCGGTGCCGGCGCCATCCTGGAAGGCCCCATCAACGGCGGGAAGGGCTCGTGGGTAGTATCGGGGCGGCGAAGCTTCCTGGATCTGTTCACGGACGACGTGGGGTTTGGCGGCGTGCCGGTGGTGTACTCGCTCAACGCCAAGGCCGTGTACGACCTCACGCCCAGCGACCGCATCTGGCTGGTCAACATCGCCGGCGTCGACAAGACCCGGCTCGGCCTGACCGACTCGAGCGACCTCGACGAAGGGCTCGCCAACTTCGACATCCGCTACGCCGGATGGCGCAGCGCTACGGGGTTCAACTGGCAGCGCACCTTCGGGTCGCGCGGCGTCGGCCTGCTCGGCATCACCCACTCCGAAGCCAAGGTCGGACAGCAGGTGAAGGACCTGGTGGCGCAAGGCGTGCCGCCGCCGGGTGTGCCGCCCGACGTCATCATCGCCGGAAGCCCGGTTGTCTACTCGGAGGACTCACGCGAGGGCGAGACCACGCTGAAGTACGACCTCACCGTGCACGTGCCGTTGTTCGACACGGTACAGGCCGGTGGCAGCTTCAAGACGTTCCGCATCGACTACGCGGCCGAATCGCCCTACGGCAACGACACGCCGTATTCACCCGTGCCCGGCATCGACCCGTTCTTCCTGGACACGCGCTTCCGGTCCTACCAGACCGGCGCCTACCTGCAGGCATCGAAACGGGTGGCACCGCGCGTCGGCATCACGCTGGGTGGACGCCTCGATCACTACGACATCCTCTCGGAGGCGCGGTTCAGCCCCCGCGCGGGCGTCAACGTACGCCTGACGGACACGCTGTCGTGGAACTCGAGCGCCGGGGCCTACTATCAGCAGCCGGCGTTCCTGTTCGTGTCGGCGTTTCCACAGAACGCGTCGCTGGTGCCGTGGCGTGCCGTCCACTTCGTGACCGGCGTCGCCTGGTCGCCGGCCGCCGGCCTGCGCGTGACCGCAGAGGCCTATCGAAAGAACTACAACGACTACCCTGTTGCGAGCGACCTGCCGACCGTGTCGCTCGCGAACATCGGCGACACCTTCGACGTGCGCGAGATCCTGTTCCCGCTGTCGAGCTCCGGTGAAGGGTATGCCGAGGGTGTGGAACTCTTCGTCGAGAAGCGGCTCACCAACAGGTTCTACGGGCAGGGCAATCTTTCGTTTTCCCGGACGCGGCACGCGGGTCTCGACCGGGTTCTGCGGCCCGGCTCGTTCGATTACCCGTTCGTGATCAACCTGCTTGGCGGTTACCGACTCTCTCCCGCCTGGGAACTCTCGGCCCGCCTCTCGTTTCTCTCGGGGCGGCCGTTCACGCCCTACGATCAGGTCGTGTCTACGGCGCAACGGCGCGGCGTGTACGACCTGACGCGCGTCAATGCCGAGCGCGCGCCTGACTACGGCCGCGTCGACATCCGTGCCGACCGGACCTTCATCGTCCGCGGACGGCCGCTGAACGTGTTCGCCGGCGTGCAGAACGTGACCAACCGCCGCAACTTCGCCAGCTACACCTGGAACCGGCGTGCCAACGCGCAGCAGTTCGGCGAGCAGCAAGGGATCTTCCCGATCCTCGGCTTCGACTGGCGATTCTAGACACCACATCCCCCAGCCCTGGCACCCCATGTATCCCTGACCCTGTTCGCGATGCCGATCGCCCTATCGATTGGCGCGTTGTCAGGTGTTCCTGAAGAGGTCGAGCTCGATCTCGTAGCGGGGGTCCGGGCGCTTGAACAGGTACTCGCCATGGCCGATCGATGCCAGCACGTCCGCACGCTGACGCACCGCCTCGAAGGGCGCGTTCGCGTCCAGCACCGGTCTTCCACGTCGAGCGTCCTGGCGCCGTTGTAGGTGATCAGGTCCAGGCATCTGTCGAGCTCATCGAACGACAGCCGGGACTTCCGGAACAGCCCATCATGCGGAACGCGCAGGCATCGTCGGCCGAGCCAAATGCGCCTGCCGGTCGCGCCATCGGGTGTCGGCGAAGAGCCGGCGGACGAGGGTGCCTGTCGGCGCCAGCGACGGAGGGTCCCACGCGGAGTCCCGTCTGACCGCGCGACCCCAGGCTGGTGGCGCCATCCGATTCGACACCGCTGACGGCGCGATCGTCCCGGCCTCGCGCGTGTAGACTGCGCCTGCCATCCCCGCCGGGCAAGGCCCGACGGCTACGTATTTCACCGGTCGCCGGTAGTGGAGGCGTGATGTCGGCTCGCAGAGTGCTCGCAATCGCAGGCGCGGTCGCATTGGTCATCGTCGCAGGCCGCACACCGAGCGCGGCTCAGACGCCGTCGCCGCAAACAGCCGCCATGGGGCGATCATGGGACGACGCCTATCGCGGCTCGCCGGCGTTCAACGCGGAGCCGAACGCCTTTCTCATGGCGGTCGCGCAGGGGCTCACGCCCGGCACCGCGCTTCAACAACGCGCCGTCGAGTTCGACTGGGGCGCCGACCGGTGGGACCTCATCGTGCTGGCGTACTTCCCGGGGCTGCGAACCTCGCTGCCCAGCATCCTGCAGAGTCTGCGTTCTGGCGGGCACGTGCTCGTCGAGGCGTATCAATCGGACGCGGCGCTGGACATGCCACCAGGGCCAGGGCCGGGAGTGACCTTCGGCGACAATGAACTCCTGACGGTCTTCAGCACCCTGCGCGTGATCCGGTACGAGGACCTCCGCGCGCGAGCGGATTGGGGCATGCGCGAGACGCGTCTTGTGCGCCTGCTTGCGCGCAAGAGGTAGGTATTGCCGCGCACGGCCACCCGTCGCCCGCGGCACGGCGTACGCGGCCGACGCGCGTTTCCGCGGTGAACGACGCTCTCCATGGGGGCACAGGCCGGCGCCTACGCAGGGCGGTTCGAGCAGAGAGCCGCATGTCTGTGACACACTGGAGGGGTGAGCCCGCTCTCGGGCGATGGCTGACCCCGCCGGGGTGGCGCCCGCCGCGCGCGTTCGAAAGGACGTCGTCGTCGTGCCTGCCCTACCCCGAGGGATGCCGTTACACGGTCAGCCGCTCCTATCAGACGGCCTGGCTGGCCTTCGCTTTTGACAGACCCGGAGGAATACACCATTGAGTCGGAAGGGAAAGATGACGGCAGTGAAACTGCAGCGGGAGCGTGCGCTCGCCGACCGGCGACGCGAGAAGCAGGCACGACGCACGGCGCCCAAGGAAACGGTTGTCCAGCAGCCCGGCGTCGAGGACGCAGACCTCGCCGGTATTCGCCTGGGCCCGCAGCCCCCTCAGGAGTGGCAGCTCGAGGAGTAACCTCGGCCCGCGTCTCGAATTGACGCGGGGCAGCCGGGCTGGCCGCACCTGCCGCTGGCGATCCTGAGGGGCGCGCCCACGCGCTGCCCAGGCGGCACCGGGCCACCTGCGAGGTGAATTGTCGGATTTTGCCGGCATTCACTCGAATCTCAACGGCCGCTCACGGGCCCGTGAAGACTCCGGAACGGGGCCCGGGCACACTGCGGGCATGGCACCTACCGTCATGAACCCCGTAAAGGCCTACACCTTCTTCGCCCTCGCCATGGCCATCGCGGCCATGGGACTGTATGTGGCCGGCGCCGACGATGCGCCAGGCGCCGCGGTCATCGGCATGCTGCTGATGGTCGTCGGAGTCGTGCTCGGCGTGAAGGCCGCGCGTGACCGGCTTTCCACGTGGACCGGCCGCATCGCGCTGGCCGTCGGCATCGTCGCCGCCGCGTTTGCGGCAATCCTGACTCACGGGGTCGTGCTGGCGGCGCCCCTCTTCCCTCAGTCGCAGGAAGTGCCATCGGTCGATTCGGTGCCGTCGCCGCCGTACGCGGCTGCGTCCGAACGCGCTGCGGCCCTCGTGCGGGCGGCCCTGCAGGAGCAGAACCTGCCCGGCGTGTCCGTCGCGGTGGGCGCCGACGGCGCCGTCGTCTGGGCCGCAGGATTCGGGTGGCGCGATGTAGCGACCCGGACGCCCGTCACGCCAGACACGCGTTTCAACATCGGCACGGCGGCGTCAGCCGTGTCTGCCGCGGCTGCCCCGCTTGCGCTGAACGACACCGGCGTCGACACGGCGGCCGGGTGGAGTCCGGAGCATGTCGGTGAGCCCGAAGAGGACTTCCCGCCCCTGACAATGCTCCGCCACGTCCTCTGGCAGCCGCTCGGCCTCATGCCCATGGAGTACCCGTTGCCTGGCGACCGCGCGACGTTCTATGTCCCTCGATCCGACGACGATCCGCGGCGCGGCCGACGGCTGATGTACATGCGCGACCTGGCCTGTTGCGCCAACGGGATGGCGTTCTACTCCACGCCGTCCGATCTCGTGCGCGTCGCGCTGGCCACCAACACCGGCAGCATCAGCGGCGAATTGGCCGGCGGCATGGTGATGTCGTTGGCAAGGCGTGACGACAGCGGTATCGTCGTCGCCGTGACGTCGAACATCGCGCATGCCGACACGACCTCGCTGGCATCGCGAATCGCCGACGCCTTCGCTGGAAAGCCGCGATGATCACGCCGGCACGCGCGCGGGGGGCCAGGCCCGTCATCCCGGTCGGTGCCGCACGCACCGCGCCCATGAACCCACAACCCGGAGCCTCATGAAACGCCGACACTTCTTCGGCACCCTCGCGTCGGGCCTGCTGAGCGGCCGCGTCGCCGACGCTTCACAGGTCTCACATGCGTCGACGACGGCGGAGTCGCCGGTCCGCACGCCGCTCAGTCTGATGGCGCCGCGGAGCGACGGGGTCGATGCCATCTGGGGCGTCACGCGCTTGTGCACCGGGCACGTCGAGTGGGAAGCGTCGGATGGGCGGCGCGGCACGGCATCGAGCGGGCCGTACGGCTTCGTGCCGCAGGGCGAGCGCCTGCTGCGCGTGCGCGTGGACGGACTCTCCCCGGGCACGACGTACCGCCTGCGTGCGGTGACCAGAGCCGCGGGCGATGGCCAGGAGGTCGCCAGCGGCTGGAAGACGTTCCGCCCGCTGGATCCGGCGGCCGATGCGACGACGTTCGCCGTGTGGAACGACACGCACATCCACGACGACACGATCAGGCAACTGCACGCGGCCACGCCCGCCGCCGACTTCCTGGTGTGGAATGGCGACACGTGCAACGACTGGACGTCGCCGGACCTGCTGGTGCCCACGCTGCTGCATCCGGGACAGTGCGACATCACCGAGGGCCGGCCGCTGATGCTCACCTTCGGCAATCACGACGTGCGCGGCCCACGCGCCTTCGAGATGCCCGACGTCGTGGCGACGCCGTCGGACCGACCGTTCTATGCCTTCCGGTCGGGTCCACTGGCGGCCATCTGTCTGCATACCGGCGAGGACAAGCCCGACGCGCATCCGAGCTTCGCCGGCCGCGTCGCCTTCGACGCCCTGCGTCGAGAGCAGGCCGCCTGGCTCTCCGACGTGATACGCGAGCCGGCGATGCGCGACGCCCCCTATCGCGTCGTCTTCTGTCACATCCCGCTGCGCTGGCTCGACGAGAGCCCGCAGGACTACGCGGCAACCGGCTTCGACAGGCACAGCGGCCGCAGCCGCGATGCGTGGCATCAATCGCTCGTCGCCTGGCGCACGCAGGTCATCGTCTCGGGCCATACGCATCGGCACGCGTGGCTACCGCCGTCGCCTGAGTTTCCGTACGGTCAGCTCGTCGGAGGCGGGCCCAGACCGGACGCCGCGACGTGGATGGTGGGCACGGCCGACGCGCGCCAGCTCACCGTGCGCGTGCACGACCTGCAGGGCGCCGTGCTCGCGACCGTCTCACTGCCGCCACTGCGCTGACGCGACGCCCAGCACCGCCGCGGGTAGGGCGCCGGGAACGCGAACGTAGCCGTCGCTCGAAGGTATGATGCTGTTCTGCTATGTCATCGACCTCTTCGCCCGGCCTCGCGCCAACGGGCATCGCCGGGCTGGACCAGCTGCTGCGTGGCGGGCTCCCCAGGCAGCGCATGCACCTGATCGAGGGTGTTCCCGGCACTGGCAAGACCACCGTGGCCCTGCAGTTCCTGCTCGAAGCCCAGCGTCGGGGTGAACGCACCCTGTACATCACGCTGTCGGAGACGACCGAGGAACTCCTCGCAGTGGCCGCGTCTCACGGCTGGTCCCTCGACGGCATCGAGACCTTCCAGCTGCCGTCACGGGACACGGCCGAGGAGTACACGCTCTTTCACCCGGCCGAAGTCGAGCTGAACGACCTCACGACATCGATCCTCAAGCGTGCCGACGCCGTGAACGCCGAGTCGGTGGTGATCGACTCGCTGTCGGAACTACGCCTCCTGGCACGCGACCCTTTGCGCTACCGGCGACAGGTCCTCGGGCTGAAGGCGTTCTTCGCGAGCCGCCGCGCCACGGTGCTGGTGCTGGACGACCACGCGGTGGGCGGAGACGACCTGCAGCTCCGCAGCATCGCCCACGGCGTGCTGCTCCTCGAGCACCTGCCCTTCGACTACGGCCGCGCCCGGCGCCAGATGCGCATCGTCAAGATGCGGGGCATGGCTGCCACGGAGGGCTTTCACGACTTCGTGATCGCCAGGGGCGGCCTCGTGGTGTTCCCGCAGCTCCAACCGGCGCCGACGCGCCGCGTGCCGACGACGGAGGCACTCCAGAGCGGCCTTCCCGAACTGGACGCGCTCGTCGGCGGCGGCCTGACGTGGGGAACCAGCAGCGTCTTCATCGGCCCGGCCGGCGTCGGCAAGTCAACCGTCGCGGCACAGTTCCTGTGCGGCACGGCAGCCCCGCACGGCAAGGCCGCCGTGTTCCTGTTCGACGAGCGGCTCAACACCTTCGTGGCCAGATGCGATGCGCTGGGCATCCCGGCATCCGAACGCATCGCGTCCGGTGACTTGATCGTGCAGCAGGTCGAACCCGGTGCGACATCGCCGGGCGAGTTCTCGCACCTCGTTCAACGCATGGTCGAGGAGCACGGCGTCCGCCTGGTCGGCATCGACACGCTGAACGGCTACATGAACGCCATCCCGACGACGCACGCGCCCATCGTGCGGATGCACGAGCTGCTGTCCTTCCTGAACGAGCGGGGGGTAGCCACCTTCATCGTCGTCGCGCAGCACGGCATGGTCGGCACGCACATGGCCGCGCCCATCGATCTGAGCTACCTTGCCGATGCCATCTTCTCGCTGCGGTTCTTCGAGGCGCACGGCGTGATCAGGAAGTCCATCGCGGTAATCAAGAAGCGCACGGGGCAGCACGAATCGACGATTCGCGAACTGATGCTGGGCCCCGATCGCGTGCAGGTCGGGCCGCCGTTGAACCAGTTCCAGGGCATCCTGAGCGGCATTCCGACCTACACGGGCCCCATACCGCCGTTGCTCCGCGATGAAGACCGTCCAGCGGCTGGATGACCGGGACCTCCGCGTCCTGGTCTGCGCGCCGATCGGCCGCGATGCGGAACTCACCGGAGAGTTCCTGCGCGACGCGGCGATCCCGCACCTGATCCGAGCCTCGGTCGACGAGCTGGGCGCGACGCTGCAGGACGAGGGCGCCGGCGCGGTGCTGATGACCGAGGAGGCGCTGGACGATGCCGCGTTTCCACACCTGGCATCCGTGCTGGACGCCCAACCGTCCTGGTCGGACGTCCCGATCCTGCTTTTTGTCGGCAGCGCGCAGTCCGGTGTCGCGGAGCACCGGCTGGAGAGCGTCGAACGCCTGCGGAACGTCACGATCTCGGAGCGCCCCGTCCGTCTGACTGCGGTGCTGAGCGCGATCCGCGCCGCGCTTCGCAGTCGTGAGCGTCAATATGACGTGCGCGATCTGCTCGACGCGCTCCACAGGGCTCGCGCCGAGGCCGAAACCGCGAACCGGCTGAAGGACGAGTTCCTCGCCACCCTGTCGCACGAACTCCGCACGCCCCTCAACGCGATTCTCGCCTGGACGTCGATGCTCACGCGTGGGCAGGTGGACGCCGAGCGCTTGCCGCGCGTCTTCGAAACGCTGGATCGTAACGCCCAGTCACAGGCGAGGCTCATCGCGGAGGTGCTCGACGTCTCGCGGATCGTCACCGGCAAGCTCGAGCTGCTGATGACGCAGGTGGACGTGTGCGACCTGGTGGTGCACGCCGCCGAGGCCGTGCGGCCGGAAGCCGCCTCGAAGAAGATCACGCTGACGATCCACGAGGCGCCGGGGTGCATCACCCGTGGAGACGCAGGGCGCCTGCAGCAGGTGGTCTGGAATCTGCTGAACAACGCGATCAAGTTCACGCCTGCCGGCGGCACCATCGACGTGGACGTCAGGCTCGACGGGACGCACATCCGCATCGCCTGTCGCGACACCGGCGTCGGCATCGCGCCAGAGTTTCTGCCGCACGTCTTCGATCGCTTCCGACAGGCGGACCAGACGACCACGCGCGCGTACGGAGGCCTCGGACTCGGCCTGTCGATCGTCAAACGCCTCGTCGAACTGCACGGCGGCACCGTGGACGTGTCGAGCGAGGGGCTGGGGCTCGGCTCTGTGTTCAGCGTGCGTCTGCCACGCGACATGTCCACGAGGTCGGTTGCGGTGGGAACCGCAGCCGCCGCGCACGTGACGGCGGTCTCGCTCGCCGGATGCCGGATTCTTGTCGTGGATGACGACGCCTCGAGCCGCGAGGTGGTTGCGGCCGCGCTCGAGAGGAGCGGCGCCATCGTCAGCACGGCGGCGTCGGTGCGCGAAGGGTGGGACGTGCTCGTGCGCGAAGCGCCGGACCTCCTCATCACCGATCTGGCGATGCCGGAAGAAGACGGGTACTCGTTCATCCGTCGGGTCCGGCAGGTGCCCGGTCGCGGCGGAGAGGTCATCGCGCTGGCGATGTCGGCCTTCGCTGATTCCTCCTCCGAAGCCGCGGCGCGCCGGGCCGGGTTCTCCGGCTTCCTTGCCAAGCCGGCCCGTGCCGAGACGTTGCTCGAATCGGTGCAGGGAGTGCTCAGTCTCAACCGCTCGACGGAGCGGACACCCCACGTCTGATCGCCCTCACGGGCGTGACGGTTGCGAGACCAGCGCCTGAATGGCCGGGTCCCCGAACGCTGTCGGTCTCTGCACCTGGATGATCGCCGCGAGGGCCGTGGTGTCGAGCGCCTCGGCATCGTCCACGGCGAGCGCCTCTCTCTTCTGTCGGGCTGGCTGGTACAGCATACGCGACGCACGAGAGGTCGCTGCCCGGGCTTGAACGCGCGCGCGGCAGTCAGGAACGCCGCTTGCTATTCGTTCGGCAGGAAATGGTCATGGACGGCACCGGCACGAACAAAGGGCCTCTCGGCGATGACGAGACTCATCTGCACTCTGGCGGCGCACCCGGAACGCCGGTGGACGAGGCGCGGACGCACGGCAGCGCGGACGCGCCGCGCGAAGGTCTCGACCACCAACTGCCGGCCCTCGCGCTCCCGTACGTCAACGACGCCGTGATCGCCGTCGATTCGACGGGCTCCATCACGTACCTCAACGCCGCCGCCGAGCAGCGGTACGACACGCGCGCCGGCGAGGCAATCGGGCGGCCGGTCGCTGAGCTGTTCACCGTGCAGTGGCTGGACCCTGCCGACGAGGCGGGTGCGCGGACGGCACTCGCCGAGCACGGCGTCTGGCAGGGCGAGCACGTGCACCGCCGCCGCGACGGGTCCACCGCACACGTCCATTCGTCGGTCACCGTGCAACAGGACGCGTCAGGCGCGGTCATCGGCCTCGTTGGCGTGATCCACGACGTCATGGCGACACGAGGCCCCGAGGCCGAGCGCCGAGATCACGAGCGGCAGAAGGACGAGTTCCTGGCCATCCTCGCGCACGAGCTGAGGAACCCGCTGGCGCCCATCCGGACCGCCGTCCGCGTCCTGCGCGAGCCGCAAGTGCCGGCGCCGCTGGCGGCGCGATCCCGTGAAATCATCGAACGTCAGGTCGGCATCATGAGCCGCCTCATCGACGCTCTGCTCGACGTGTCGCGCCTCTCGCGAGGCGTCATGCATCTCGAGAAGGACCGCGTGCGGCTCGACCACGTGCTCGACGTGGCGTTCGAGACGGCGCGGCCGTGGCTCCACGAGCGTCGGCACGACGTGGACCAGCGGCGCCTGCGTCGCGAGGTGTGGGTGGAGGGCGATCTCGCGCGATTGTCCCAGGCCTTTGCCAATCTCCTCCACAACGCCGCGAAGTTCACCGCGCCCGGTGGGCGGATTCGACTCGAGGTGCAGGAGCGCCCGGGTGGGGTCGCCGTGAGCGTCACCGACAACGGTCCGGGCATCGCGCCCGAGCACATCGACGGCATCTTCGAA
Source organism: Acidobacteriota bacterium (assembly GCA_023429845.1). Taxonomy (GTDB): domain Bacteria; phylum Acidobacteriota; class Vicinamibacteria; order Vicinamibacterales; family Vicinamibacteraceae; genus Luteitalea. The sequence continues at coordinate 7,488 of JAEZCY010000006.1, read as the reverse complement.
TTGTTCACTCAGGTCCCTGGTGAGACGAGTGCCACGGGAGGGCTCGGCATCGGCCTGACGCTGGCGCGCAGGTTCGTGGAACTCCATGGAGGCACGATCACCGCAACGAGCTCCGGAGAGGGCGTTGGCGCAACGTTCACGGTGACACTGCCTGCGGCGGCGATCACCGAGCCGGACGGTGAGCCCGTGGCGACGCCATCGACGCCGGTTCGTGTGCAGCGACGCGTCCTGGTGGCAGACGACAATGCCGACGCAGCGGAGACCACCGCAACACTCCTGGCCAACGCCGGGTGCCGCGTACGGACCGTGTTCAGCGGTCACGACGCCATCGCGGCGACGGCCGACTTCCATCCGGAGGTCGTCCTCCTCGACCTCGGCATGCCGGACCTGAGCGGCCTCGACACGTGCGCGAGGCTGCGGCACGCCCCCGGTGGCCGCGACCTGTTCATCGCCGCCATCACCGGGTGGGGCCAGGACGAGGACCGGCGGCGCACGCAATCGGCGGGCTTCGACGCGCATCTCGTGAAGCCGGTCGCGCCCGACGATCTGCTGCAGGTGATTGCCACCGCCCGCCGGCCCGGCGGCTCCTGAGCGCGACCGCCCATGGACCGTCCTGGCATCGTCCGGGAGTTCCTCAGGACCCGACGGACGAACCCTTCCCGTCGCCCAGGGGCGACGGCTGCGTACGCCGACGAGGCACACGCATCGCTATGCCGCGAGCACCCGCGACACGGCCGCGAGGAGGCGGCGCACGTCAACGGGCTTCTGCAGGGCACCTGCGGCACCCAGGCCGACTGCCTCCAGCTCCGGGTCCGTTGCACCCGACACGACGAGCACCGGCACCGACGCAAGGCGCTCGTCGCCGAGCTGCCCCAAGGCTGCGCAGAACGCCCGTCCATCCATGACCGGCATGTCGAGGTCCAGCAGGATGAGATCCGGAAGGGCGTCGCGCAGTTGCTCGATGGCACCGACGCCATCGGCCGCCTGCCGCACCACGTAGCCGTGGCTGGACAGGACCGTCGCCGCAAAGATCCTCATGTCGCGATCGTCGTCCACGACCAGGACGACTGGAGCGCGTCCTGCTGACAGGCGGTTCTGCATGTGCCCCCGTTCCGGAGCTGAACGTGCGGCTGGAGGCGACGGCCACGACTCCGCGTCATCACTCGGCCGTCGTCCTGCCTCCTGCCGGTCCACCAAGCACGTCTCGTGCCCAGACGCGACGGAGGCAACCGAAGCGCTCAGGTCAGAACCGGAAGGTGTAGGTCCACTTCAGCAGCAGGATCCTGTTGCGGGGCGTCAGATGGGGCGACGCGAAGCGATCGCGGATCTCGTTGTAGACGAGATAGATCTCACTGCCGGGCCGGTACTCCCAGCCGACGAGGAGGTTGGCCGACAGCCGACGATCCAAATCGTTCCACTGCACGTACGACTTCGCGAACAGGTCGGTGGTGAAGGCGTACAGCACGCGATTGCTGATCGTGGTGGTGTCGAAGGCGCCGTGCGGATGATCGACGGTGTTGTGCGTGTAGATCAGGTCCACCGACAGGTTTGCCGTCGGGTGAAGGTTCGTCGAGAGCAGGAGTTGCCGCCGATCACCGCCCCAGTAGTCCACGAGGCTGTATTCCACCGCACCGGAGACGGGCCGGCTGGCATTGCTGACCAAGGTGAGTTCGTGCGAGCGATTCGTGTAGTCGCCAGGCTGAATCGTGATCGGGCCGACCTGGAAAGGCACGGCAATGCGTTCCCTGGCCGGTCCGTAGGCATAGCCGATCCGGTCGTTGGACTCGAGCGTCACCTCCGCCGCGGCCGTCCCTCGTCGTCCGTAGAAGTCATGGTCGTAGAAGGCGTCATAGACGAACGCGCCCGAGTAGAGGAGGCTCCGCACGCCCGCGCGGTTGATCCACTGCGTATAGCCGACCTCCGCTGACGACCGGCGCAGATCGCGCTGGGTGACGAAGCCCATGGCGGGCTCGAAGTCCGGGCCGACCGCGTAGTAGCGGACGTCGGCCACCACGTTCTGCTTCGTGAACATCAGGCGGCCGATCCCGAGTCCATCGTTGCCCGCGCCCGACCGATTGAAGGTGCGCGCCAGCAGCATTTCGCCCTTGAGCGCCGGGCTGAACCAGAAGTTGCCGTCCAGGCCTGCAGAGCGCTCGAAGTCGCCGCCGCCGCTCTGGCGGTTGGTGACCAGGGCGCCGATGCTGCTGTTCGTGAACAGGTCGCGCTTGACCCTCACCACGCTGTAGTTCGTCGCGGGCTCCACCGCGGCTGCGCCTGACACCGCGAGGGGCGTGCGCTCGGTCTGGACGTTCATCACGCCGAGCGAGTAGGGTCCGACCCGGCCCGACAGCTTGCCTGCTGCCAGGATCGGCACTTCCTGCCCTTCCGACAATCCGATCCGGCGGCTGTAGAAGAGCATCATCTCCTGCTCGAGGCCGACGTTGAACAGCCCGGCGTCCTCGAGGAAGAAGTCGCGCCGCTCGGGAAAGAAGATCGGGAAGCGCGTGAAGTTGATCACTTCCTGATCCGCTTCGACCTGCGCGAAGTCCGTGCGCACCGACACGGTGCCGCGCAGGTTCGGGGTGAAGTCGTAGAGGACGTCCCCTCCGGCGTCGGATCGCGGATCCGACGAACTCGGGCGATAGCCTCGCGTGCCGCCCCCGAGCAGGTACGGCTGCGCCTCCCATCGCGCGTAGGAGCCGCCCGTCCGTATGCCGACCAGTTGTCCGAAGCGCTCCGCGCGCCATGTCGCACGGCCGCCCAGCCACCTGGGAATCGGCGCCCAGTAGTCTGATTCCTGCTTGCGCCGAACCGCCCGACTGAGCTGGAGTCCCCAGGTCATCGGCTGTGCGCCGCCGAACCGCAGGGTCGCGAAGGGGATCCGGAATTCGGCCGTCCACCCGCTCTCGGTCACCTGAGTCTTCACTTCCCAGATGCCGTTCCACGCGGTGTTGTACGACCGCGCGTCGGTGACGATGCCGTCGCGCCGCGTGCCGAGGGAGTTGGTCGAGAAGTAGTAGAAGTTCCGGTGATCGTGGTACGTGTCGAGATAGATCCCGACGTAGTCGTCGTTCGACAGCGGCGCATCGCGTCGCATGTCGAGGGCGATGATGCCCTTCGGATTCGTGTCGTGGCAGATGATCCCGAAGTAGAGGGCGCGCTCGTCCTGCACCACGCGGACCTCGGTCCTCTCGGTCGCGGGCGCACGATCCAGCGGCGCGTACTGCCAGAACCGCGTCGCCGGCGCCGCGGTCTGCCATACGGGCTCGTCCAACCGGCCATCGATCTGGATCGTCTCCCCGCCCGGGACGACGTGCAGGTTCAGCACGTCCGGTGTCGGCAGGTCGGGGCGGCTATCGTCCTGCGCGCGCGCCGCATCCGGCCGAAGGCTCGTGAAACCGCAGAGTGCCAGCATGCACACGACGGTGTGCAGGAGGCGGCGGCTGCGGGATGGACGCGCGTGGCGTGTGGAGAACAGCCCGTGCCGCATCAGCACGGGGAGCGGTGAGACCTGTTGGCGTGCGTGTGCTCGTTGCGCATGTTCGGTGAGTGCCGGTACCGGTCGGCTCGATCCGTCGGTCGGCCCGGAGCAAGGATAGCCGCATCGTCGGCGTGAGGTCAGATCTGCAATCGACGCAACCGGAGCGCGTTGAGGATGACGGACACGGAACTGAACGTCATCGCCGCACTCGCGAGGATCGGGCTGAGCAACAACCCGAAGGCGGGATACAGCACGCCTGCCGCCACCGGCACGCCGAGCGCGTTGTAGATGAACGCGAAGAACAGGTTCTGGCGGATGTTCGCCATGGTGGCGCGGCTGAGGCGTCGCGCTCGCACGATGCCGCGCAGGTCACCCCGCACCAGCGTCACCGCGGCGCTTTCCATCGCCACGTCCGTCCCGGTGCCCATCGCGATGCCGACGTCGGCGCGCGCGAGCGCCGGAGCATCGTTGATGCCGTCGCCCGCCATGGCCACGCGCCGGCCCTGCGCCTGCAGGCGGGCAATGGCGTCGGCCTTGCCCTCGGGCAGCACCTCGGCTTCCACGTGGTCGATGCCGACCTTCGTCGCAACGGCCTGCGCGGTCACGCGGCTGTCGCCGGTGAGCATGACGACCTGCAACCCCTCGTCGTGCAGGGCGCGGATCGCTTCCGGCGTCGTGGACTTCACCCGACCGGCAACACCGACAAGCCCCGCGGGCGGGCCGTCGACCGCCGCGAACATCACCGTCTCAGCGTGCCGCCGCTTCTCGTCGGCGAGGGCGATGAGGTCATCGGGCACGCCACCCTCGTCGGCCAGCATCTTCAAGTTCCCGACAGCGACGCGACGACCGTCCACCACCCCGCGTACGCCCTTGCCCGTGACCGACTCGAAGGCGCTCACCTCGCTCAGCAGCACGCCACGGTCGCGCGCGCCGGTGACGATCGCACCGGCGAGCGGGTGCTCGCTCACGTGCTCGACGCTGGCAACGAGGCGGAGGAGTTCGTCTTCGGGCAGCCCCCCGCGTGTCACCACGGAGGTCAGCGCGGGCCTGCCCTCCGTGAGCGTGCCCGTCTTGTCCACGACAACGGTGTCTACACGTTCGAGCAGCTCCAGCGCTTGGGCATTGCGCAGGAGCACGCCGAGTTCCGCGCCCTTGCCCGTGCCGACCATGATCGACATCGGGGTCGCGAGCCCCAGCGCACACGGACACGCGATGATCAGGACCGCCACGGCGTTGACGAGCGCGTGCGCCATGCGCGGCTCGGGCCCGTAGACGCCCCACGCGACGAAGGTGGCGATGGCGACCAGCACCACTGCCGGGACGAAGTATCCCGAGACCGTGTCGGCGAGCCGCTGAATCGGCGCCCGCGATCGCTGCGCCGCGGTCACCATGCGCACGATCTGCGCCAGCAACGTGTCCGCGCCGACGCGCTGCGCGTCCATCACGAACGTGCCGGTGCCGTTGACGGTGCCACCGGTCACGGCCCCGCCCGGTCCCTTCTCCACCGGGATCGGCTCACCCGACACCATCGACTCGTCGATCGTCGTCGAGCCCTCGAGGATCGCCCCATCGGTTGGGACGCGCTCGCCGGGCCGTACGCGTAAACGGTCGCCGACATGTACGTGTTCGAGGGGCACCTCCGTCTCGCTTCCGTCCGCGTCGACGCGCCGCGCGACCTTCGGCGTCAGGCCGAGGAGGTTCCTGATCGCTGTGCTGGTCTGGCTGCGGGCCCGGAGCTCGAGGACCTGCCCGAGCAGCACGAGCACGACGATGACGGCAGCGGCCTCGAAGTAGACGGCCACCGTTCCCCCATGCGAGTGGAACGACGGCGGAAACACCTGGGGCGCGACCGTTGCCACCACGCTGTACGCACAGGCGGCGCCGACACCCAGCGCGATGAGCGTGAACATGTTGAGGTGCCGGTTGACGACCGACGCCCATCCGCGCACGAAGAACGGCCACCCGCCCCACAGCACGACGGGCGTGGCCAGCAGCAGCTGCCCCCAGTTCAGCCACGATGGAGACACAAGGTCCATCAGCGGCTGACCCGGGATGAGGTCGCCCACCATCACGAGCAGGAGCGGCGCGGTGAAGACGAGCGACCACGTGAACCGCCGCGTCATGTCGTCGAGCTCGGGATTGCCCTCATCGAGCGTCTCCTCGGCGCAGCGCTCGACCATCGCCTTCCTGCCCGCTCGCCTCCGGTTCTCTGATCTCCTCGCGCCAACGTCGTTTCAACAGCTTGCACGAGTGCGGGCCGGTCAGCCGTGTGCCCGCGAAGGAGTCAGAGAGCGGCCGCGCCATCTACCGGATCGGCGCCGACGGAGCCGCGCGCCCGTACCCGAAGGTCGCGGTCGGCGACACCGACGACGAGGTAAGCTGAACCTGTCCCGTGCGAACCGGCATGGCGCAGCTGCCCCTTCCGCGCGACATCAAGGAGGAGAGTATGCAAGCGGTCAGATTCGTTGGCGTCGGTCATCCGGCACGGATCGAGGACGTCCCCAAGCCGTCCCCGGGACCAGGACAGGTGCTCGTCAGGATTGGTGGAGCTGGTGTCTGCCACTCGGACCTGCACGTGATGGAGGAAGACCTGGGGTTCGCGCCGCCCTTCACACTGGGGCACGAGAACGCCGGCTGGGTCGCCGAACTGGGCGGGGGCGTGTCCGGCTTCAAGGAAGGCGACCCCGTCGCCATCTACGGTCCCTGGGGCTGCGGCCACTGTCACGCATGCCAGCTGTCCATGGAGAACTACTGCGAGAACTGGGCGCAGGTGAAGGGCTTCGGTGGCGGCCTGGGCCTCGACGGCGGCATGGCCGAGTACATGCTCGTCCCGTCGACGCGTCTGCTGGTGCCGCTCGGCGACCTCGCTCCGGCCAAGGCCGCGCCATTGAGTGATGCCGCGCTCACGCCGTACCACGCCATCAAGCGGGCGTTGCCGCTCCTCAATCCAGACAGCACGGTGGTGGTCGTCGGGGTCGGCGGCCTCGGCCACATGGCCATCCAGCTGCTCCGGGTGCTCGCGCCCGTCCGCATCATTGCCGCGGACGTGGACGACACGAAGCTTCAGCACGCCAGCGCGCTCGGCGCCGACCACATCGTCAACAACCGCGACGCGTCGGACGCGGCCGAGCGCATCCTGCAGATCACGGGGCCTCGCGGCGCCGGTCTCGTGCTCGATTGCATCGGCGTGCAGCCGACGGTGGACCTCGGCGCCAGGCTGCTCGGCCGGAACAGCGTGTGGACCATCGTGGGCCTGGGCGGCGGGCGCCATGACTTCCGTCACGGCAGCACGCCCTATGGCACGACGATGAGCATTCCCTACTGGGGGTCACGCGTCGAGCTGATGGAGGTCATCGCCATGGCGCGCGCGGGCCGGATTCACGCCGACACCACGGAGTTCCCCCTCGCCGAGGCAGTGGGTGTCTACGACAAGCTGAGGGCTGGACAGATCAAGGGGCGCGCGGTGCTGGTGCCCTAGCCGTGCCGATCGCGAGGACGTCGAAGAGCCGGCGTCCTCGCGGCAGGCTGCTGCCTTCCCTATTCCGTCATCGCGAACCGCCGGCTATGGGTGTCAGCTTCAGCAATCGCCCTTTGCCGTCGCGACGTCCGTCCTCGAGCAGCCAGATCGCGCCGTCGGGGCCCTCCTCGGGCTCCCTGACGCGCTCGCCCATCGGCCACTGATCGCCCTTGCGTGCATTCGTGCCGTCCACGTCCACACGCACCAGCGCCTGACTCGACAGGCCGCCGATGAACAGATCGCCCTTCCACTGCGGCCACAGCTTGCCCGAGTAGACCATCAGGCCGCCCGGCGAGATGACCGGGTTCCACGACACCTTCGGCTTCTCGAACTCGGGGCGCGTGGCGTGGTCGGGAATCGGCCTGTCGTCGTAGTGATCGCCGTCGGACACGATCGGGTAGCCGTAGTTCCGACCGGGCAGGATCAGGTTCACTTCGTCGCCGCCCTTGGGCCCCATCTCCTGTTCCCACAGGTTGCCGTTGGCATCGAA